>CACMQN010000004.1 GCA_902615855.1 uncultured Candidatus Actinomarina sp. | reverse complement strand
CCTACAACGGGCTAGAAGCAGCAAGATTCAATTTACGCTTATTGATAAACAAAACCATCATTTATTTCAACCTTTACTCTATCAAGTTGCAACAGCAGTTTTGTCGCCTGCCAACATAGCTTTTCCAATAAGAAGAATGTTTAAAAATTTTAAAAATGTAAAAGTTATTTTAGATGAGGCAACTGACATCAATAGAGAAGATAAAACCGTAACAATTTCTAGTGGTGAAAAAATAAAATATGACCAATTAGTTGTAAGCACAGGATCTAGACATTCATATTTTGGCAATGATGGTTGGTCAGAATATTCAAACGGTCTTAAAGGAATAAATGATGCACTGCAGATTAGAGAACGTTTATTAAGAGCATTTGAAAAAGCTGAGAACGAAAAAAATATTGAGAAGAGAAATAAATATTTAAATTTTGTTGTTGTAGGAGGAGGTCCTACGGGAGTTGAAATGGCTGGGTCAATTGCAGAGATAGCTTATAAAAATATGAAAGAGGAATTTAGAAACTTCAAAAGCTCAGATGCAAATGTATATCTTATCGAAGCTACAGAAAAAATATTACCGATGTATAGTGATAGGCTTTCTGGCAAAGCAGAAAAATATTTAATTGATTTTGGGGTTCAGGTTAGAACAAACGAAAAAGTGATAAAGATAGAAAATGACTTAGTAGTTACTGATAAAGAAAGTATAGAAACAGACAATGTGATTTGGGCTGCTGGAAATGAAGCAAGTCCAATAATTAAAAAACTAAATACAAAGACTGACTCGGAAGGAAGAGCGATAGTTGATCCTGATTGTTCTATTAAAGAAGATGGAAACGTATTCGTTATCGGGGATGCCGCAAATTACAAGAACAAGAACAACTCCACACTCCCTGGTATAGCTCCTGTTGCTATTCAGCAAGGTAAATATTTAGCAAAGATTATTAAGAATAAAACTCTAAAACAAGATAGAAAACCATTCAAATATTATGACAAAGGAATGATGGCAACAGTTGGGAGATACAAAGCAATTGGCAAGATTGGAAATATAGAAATATCTGGATTTATCGCTTGGTTATTTTGGAGTGCAATACACATACTTTATTTAATTGGATACAGATCAAAAATTTTAGTAGTTATCGAATGGATATTCTCTTACCTCTTTAATAAAAAAGGAACAAGATTAATTTATAGAGAACCTACTTAACTCTATAACAGTAAAAGAGCTATTCCTAGAAAACCAGCAAAGCCTGCAATATCTGTAATTAATGTAAGAAATATGTTTGATGCTAATGCGGGATCAAAACCTATCTTTTTAAGCATTAAAGGTATTGATGAACCAAACAAATTACCAATAAATATGTTTCCAAAAACTGCAATACTAAGTGCTAAAGAATAATCATTCAAACCAAGGAAACTTAGTACTAAAAAAGATAAAATACCTACAAAAATACCATTTATTATTCCTATGAAAGTTTGTTTTCCGATTACCTCAAAAACCCTAGCGTCTGAAACATCATTTCTAGCAAGAGCCCTAATCACTATAGCTAGAGATTGAGCACCTGAATTTCCACCAACTAGAGCAACTACTGGCATTAGGGCAGCTAGCAGAATGTCGCTAGCAATAGTTTCTTCGAATTGAGATATTAGTAAAGAGACTATAAAAGCCAAACCCATATTTATTGCAATCCATGGGAGCCTTAAACGTATGGACTTTTGTATGGGTGTGAATATAGTTTCTTCTGCTCCAGCACCAAATGATTGTGAGAAATCTTCTGCAATTTCAGTTTGAATAACATCTAGCGCTGTATTAACAGTAGTTTGACCGATAAGTTTGTTACTTTTATCTACTACTGGAAGAGCTAACAGTTCATATTGTTTAATCAAAATTGCTGCTTCCTCTTGATCTGAGGATGGATTTACAGAAATTGGATTTTGAATCATTACATTTTTAATTAATTCATTTTCATCTGCAAATACGATTTCCCTGAATGAGATAACCCCGGTTAATTTCCCTTCATTATCAACGGAATATACGTAAATCAGATCTTCAACATTATTGTGAAGAGCTTTTAACTCTTTTAGTGCATCTTTAACTTTTAACCCAGTTGATATTTTTGCAACCTCTTCAGACATCTGTCTACCTACCGAGTTTTCAGGGTAAGCTAGTCTCTTGTTTATATTGAGTTTTGTTGACTTATCAAGAATTTCTAAAATTTCTTCGGTTTCATCTTCAGTAGATCTCTCAAAAACATCAACTACATCTTCTGTATCCATTTGTTTAAATATCTCTTCAACATAAGAATCTTTTAATATCTCTACAATTTCAATAATTGCTCTTGGTCTCAGTGATTCAAATATTTTTACTGAAGTTTCAATAGGAAGAGAGGTAATTAATTTTCCTGCTTCTGATGGGTCAAATTCTTCTAGAGTATCAGCAGAGTCAAACGGGTCGGTTTCAGCAATTTGAACCCATAGGTCTTTATTATTTTCTAAATATACAAAAGCTTGACTAGGCTCTGAACGTGCTAAATCTCTTAATTCTTTACCTTTTAATGGTTCTTTTGAATCATTATTCATGAATACCTCGTATTCACTTTAATTGTCTTAATAAATTTTATTTATGTTAATTGTTTTTTGTGCCAGTCAATTATCGATTCAAACCTTTGAATTCTATGATTTGGCTTCCCTGATCTAGAAAGTTCGTGGCTTTCATCTGGAAATCTAATCATTGTTGTATCGACACCACGTCTTTTAAGATTTGAAAACAATTGTTCAGCTTGTTCAACTGGACATCTGTAGTCCTTTTCAGAATGAATAATTAGGGTTGGAGTAATAATATTATTTGCATATGTGATTGGACTTTTTTTTCTGTATAAATTTAAATTATTATTCATATCATCTAAAAGATACATTTCAGGAAAACCAATACCGATATCTGACGTTCCTACCATTGTTTCCCAATTCAGCAAAGCTCGCTCAACAATTGCAGATTTAAACATTTTTGGATAATGGCCAATAACCCAAGAGGTCATAAATCCTCCATAAGAACCACCCATAATTCCATAATTTTTGTTTTCAATACCCATAAACTTCAGCATTTTTTTAAAAGAGGTTAATACATCGTGTACATCATTAACTCCCCATTTTCTTCCGCATACATCTCTCAAGAAATCATGACCTCTTCCTGTTGAACCTCTAGGATTGCAGGCAATAACATTGAAACCAGCTGAAGCATATGTTTGAAATTCATCAAAAAACGTGTATCCATATTGACTTGCAGGTCCACCATGTATATTTAATAGTGTTGGTTTATTGTTACCAACGAAAATTCCCCATGTGTCTATATCAGATTGACCAGTATCTATTCGATGATATTCACACTCAAATGTTCTCACATTATTATTGAAGTCATCATTTGTGGTAGACACCTTCTTGAGTCTTCCATTTACCAATTTAAATATTTCATCGGGATGAGAGAAAGAATTTGCTATTACATACAAGTCTTCACCTATAAAATTAAAATCTTTTATAGTTATATCTTCTTCAATTATCGTTTCTTTCTGACTGACATTCCTTAAAAGAGTTTTTCCAGAGTCTTCATATAAACAAAAGATTTCATTATTATGTATTTTTACTGACACGACATTTCTATCAAATGCATGCTCAAGAAAACTCAATCTTCCATTTTCTGAGACTTTTAAAATGGTAGTGTTTGTTGGCCAATCGAATCTTTTTCTTAAGCCGACGGCGTAAAGTTTATCTTTAAGACTAAAGATTTGATTAAACATTCCACCAGAATTAATTTTTACTAATTTTGACTTTACTAATTTGATTATGTGTTCCTCAAGCATTGTTCCGTTTTCATTATGCTGACTTCCTATAAAGTAAAGATCCGACCCCATTTCAATTAGAGATGATATAGAAAGTAACGATTCCTTATCACCATCAACAATTTTTTCAATTTTTAATGAAGAAATGTTTATTTTATAAATGTGAAATCTTTTATTGTAAATTACTCCAGTGGTGTCAAATCTGAAGGGTAACTTGTTGATAACTGTAGGCTGATCTGTTTTATTCTCTATTTTTTTAAACTCATCAGACCATTCTTTGGTAATCACATAAACGAACTTGCTATTCTCACTCCAAACATAATTTACAATTGAGTCCTCAGTATCAAAGATTGCTTTTTCACTATTACCATTTTTTAAAACTAAATAAGTTTTCGATGAATTCTTCTTTTTCTCAAGCGAGTCAAGAATCTCCGAAGATTTAGGTGTTTTAACAAATGAAATAAACTTATTATTTTTTGAATATTTTGGGATTGAGAAATTCCAGTTTGTAGACTTTTTTAAATCTGTCCATTTATTTTTTGATAATTTATGAAGTGAAGATTCATATGAATTGTTTTCCAAGTTTATTTTCGTTGACTTGTAAACAATATCTGAACCATTGCTTTGAAGCTCAGACAAATTTTTAAAGTCAGAAATATTATTAGGATTCATTTATAGTTTTTATGTTATTTTATTCTGTTGTAAAGCAGTGTGCCAATTATAGAGAATATAAAACCTACACCAAAAGTATTTAGGTCAGCAAGTCCATAAATGTCAGTTGGTATAAACAACCCCCCAGGATTTACATTTAGATCAACATAATAAAATCTATATAATATTGACGAAACAAATCCTAGTGAAAATGGAATCACAATACCTTGACTTGTTTTTCTCGTTCGGATTTTGTAAAACGCTGGAAAAACCAAACATACTGCTAGTAAATCAGCAAATAAAAAAACTGAAAAAATATTTGTAACAAAAAACGACAAGGTTAAAGCTCCAAATGTTATAACCAGAGTGATTATTTTTGCTTCAGCAACACCACTTTTGACAATATCTAAAGCCATTGTTGATGATATTGCACTTTGTAGAGTGTCAATACTTGATGCAACCAACATTGTGCAAAGGCCTATAACAAGTATTCTTGAGAAACTATTTAATTGTATTTGTTGAATAAAACTTAATGATGGGTTCTCAATTCCAAAACCAGCACCTGACGATCCAGCAATCCCAAGTATTAGTACAGTTAAAAAACATCCAAGACCTGCAAAAATTGAAGATTTTTTTATTACGCTATCGTCTAATGCTGAGTAAGTTCTTTGCCAGTAACCTTGTGAAAAGATTTCAGCTGCAGTCACTGCAAGGATAACTGCAACAGCAGACTTAAAGCTAGGAAGTGTAAATGAATTAAGCCCTCCGATGTTTGCAGCTTTTATAATTTCTCCTAAACCGTTTTGACTAATCCAGAGAGAAAAAACTATAAATAATAGAATAATTATCGAGATCCCCTGAAATCTATCAGTAATTAAAGATGCTTTGAAACCCGACAAGTTTAAATATAAGAATGTGACTAGTGCTATTGCTAAACAAACAATTAGGCCTGAAGTGTTAGATATCTCTGGAAAAAGAAAGTTGATTGATGCAAATTCTGCAATTAAAAAAGCCGACATATAGATGATTGCAACTAATGAAACAAAAATTTGTGCAAAATTACCGTATTGTTTGTTTATATATTGAGGTAGTGTTGCTTTATCTGGTACAGCATCAACAATTTTAGGACCCAGAAAATAAAGCAGTCCAAAAGGTGTTGCAGCTGAAATAGCGTAACCTATTACATCAAAACCTAAACCATACCAGCCGACCTCTGCTGGAGAAGCAATAATCCAAAGACCCATACCACTTGCATAAAAGCTAAGGGTCAAATTAAAAGTATTTTGAGATTTTAACATCACAAAATATCCATCCCCAACTTCTTTATTTGAAAGTCTTCTTGTTAAAACAAGAAATAGTAAAAGGATGAAAAAGATTAAAATATAATTTATTAAAACATCTGCACTAATTTGCACCATTACCTCATTTCGTAAATGGGATAAGAGTACCGAATATCCCTTCGTTAGAATTACCTAACAGGTTCATACGGTCGGTTTTTAACCCTCTCAGCTCTACTGCTCCCGTTAGTTATATATTAGTTTAAATTTTGAATAAACAACCTATCTATATTTTATTATTAACATCTCAATAATGAAAAATAATAATCTTTATCAAAAACCTTCTCTAATACAAACAATTTCAGCTATTTTAACTGCAGGTGTTATGTGGGGATCTGGAAATGTAATTATAAGAAGTCTTTTACTAGAAGGGCTTAATGAAATTTTCCTCGTAACTGCGAGAGTACTAATAATTGGTACACTACTTTTTTCATATTATATTATTTTCAACAAAGATAAATTTGATAAACAACTTCTTAAAGAAGCTTCATTTACTGGACTGGCCTCAATATTTTTTGTTAGTTGGGCATTTATATTCGCACTTCAATATATCTCATCTGGTCTTGTCACTTTATTAATAAGCTCAGCACCAATTTTTACGGCAATGTGGGTCAAGCTTATTTTAAAAGAAGAAAAGATATCAAAACTAAAATATTTATCAGTAGTTGTTGGATTTTCAGGCATAGCATATTTGTTTATTTCACAAGAAACAGGACTGCTTAATCAAGGAAATATTTTTTTAGGAGGATCATTAGCATTTCTTGGCGTCCAATGTATTGCTCTTGCTACAGTCCTAAATCGAAAATATGCACCAAGGTATAAGGTAAACAGTTGGCTCACATTTCAGTACCCACTTGTAATAATTTTGACTTTGCTTACATTCTTTATTTCCGGTGTAGGTATAGATGTCTTAAATCTATCTCAGCTTTTGAGATTAGTAGCACTTGTTGTATGTAATCTTGGAGCTTTTCTTTCATTTACATGGCTTATTCAAAGAGTTAGTGCTTTGCAAGTGGCAAGTATTGACTACTTAGTACCCGTGGTTGGTGTTACAGCAGGGGTTCTATTTTTAAGAGAGACCTTTAACAGAAATATATTGATATCAAGCCTATTTATTTTTGCTTCTCTGTTACTAACAACTAAGGATGAATTTTCAGACTAAATGCTATCGTATACCTTTTTAACTTTTTTTAAATCTTGCCAAGTTAACCATTTTGGTTTACCGGGTTCTTTTGACGGATTTCGTAAAAGATATGATGGGTGAAAAATAGGCATCACTTTGATATCATCTTTTTCAATCCATTCGCCTCTAATTTTGGATATTGGTTGTTTTATATTGAGAAAAGACTCAACAGCTGTAGATCCTGCAAGCACAATAATTTTAGGATCTAAAAAATCGATTTGTTTATCAAGCCAAGGAATACAAGACTTGACTTCTTCTAAAGACGGTTTTCTATTGTTAGGAGGTCTACATTTCACAATATTTGTAATATAACAATCTTCTAGAGGATCAATTTCGACTGAGTTAAGAGCTGAATCCAACATTTTTCCAGCTCTACCTACAAAAGGAAAACCAGTAATATCCTCTTGTTCCCCCGGCCCTTCACCGATTATTAAAATTTCTGCATCAGGATTACCTTTTGCTACTACAACATTGGTTCTAGTTTCTGCGAGTGAACACTCTTTACACTTCCTGCATTCTTTATGAAGCAGTTCTAATTGATTTTTTGAAGTCATATCAAAATATTAATATAAATTATTTTTGTGAACGCCCCAGTTCTTCATAACTGGGGAGTTTTTGTATACCAACAACTATAAGGGAGTAGCGTAGTAGTTAATTTAATTATGAATCATTGAATTAAATAGAAGTTAAACAAAAGAACAATGTAAGTAAAAATGAGAAAACCCTTGAATACTCCGCTTGTTTTGTTGCCAAAACTCACTTCTTCAAGGGTTATCTCTTACCCTTCTTGTAATGATCCTCTATAAAGATTTACTTCACAAAAAGTTAATTTAAAGATAAATAAAATATCTAAAGATTTCAAAAAAAAATAATAAATTTTTTCCCACTCTAATTCTTGTTTTTAACTTTTATATATATATTAAATAAACCAACTATGACAACGATTCCTAATACAGCACTTAGAATAGTTGATAAAAAATTATTATTAATATTTGTAATTCCATAATCATCTAAAAACAAAACTATTCCAGATTCTTCATTAAAACCATAAGATTCTGCTACAGATTCAAGTCCATCTGGCGATGATGATGCATATGGTGTGATCAATGTCAGTAATAAAATCAACAAGATAAATATTCCATAAAATGAAGTTGCATTATTTTTAATTTCTTTATTTTGATTAACATAGACTAGATCTGAGCGAACTCTTAAAAGCAAGGAGACAATCAAACCAGTAATAATTCCTTCTCCTATACCAATAAGTACATGGCTTGAAACCATTGCAATCAAAACACTTCCAAGTGGCACAGCAACTGTTCCTCCAATTGCGTATTCAAGCACAAAAGCTATTGATGAGAAAACAACTGACAATAAACCAGCTATAAATGAACCAGAAATTATTGATGAGTAACTCTCATTAAATAATTTTTTCCATGTAGATATGACTAACCATCCAATAAGTGAAGTCACTACAGCCATATTAAGTAAATTTACACCGAGGGCACTTAAACCTCCATCAGCAAAAAGAAGAGACTGTATGACAACAACAATAGAAATACAAATAATTCCAAGACTTGGTCCAAGTACAATTACTGCTAATGCACCCCCAAGAAGATGACCACTAGTTCCGGCTGCAATTGGAAAATTGATCATCTGTAAAACAAAAATTAATGCTGACATCATTCCTGTCAATGCAATTAATCGATCAGCAACTAAATTTTTCGCATTTCTTATATAAGCCCAAATAGTTCCAAGGCTAATTAATCCAGTTGCTGCAGATACTGGTGCGTTTATAAATCCGTCTGGTACGTGCATATAAAAAGTATAAAAAAAATTTGGGTTATTGCAAACTTTTTGCAATAAGAATGATTAAACCAAACTGTTTACCTTCAACCAACTATGTATTTCACTTAAAACAAAAGGCCGAGTATCTTGATTTAAAATTTCATGTTTGGAATTTCTCACAGTTACAAATTTTACATTTGGCAGTTTTGACAAGTTTTCTCCAGATGAAATTGGAACTATAGTATCCCCATCTCCGTGAAGATATAAAGTATTAGTCTTGAGATTATTTATATTGTCATTTACAAAATTTTGAGATTTAATTGTCTCTCCGCCAAATCTTGCGGTTATGGATCTAAACACTAGAGGATCATCAAAGTAATCTTTTACGACCTGCTCGTCTGTTGATAAATTTCTTTTATTAGCTGATGATGGAACTCTTAGACGAGGAGTAAATTTTGATAAAGATTTAGAAAGTGTCTTTATAAATTGTGGGTAATTATCTCCAAGACTTGGAGCTGATAAAATAAGAAAATCAGGATCGATGATTCCCTTCAGTATGCAATGAAGCCCTACTTGACCACCGAAGGAAATACCAAAAACTAACTTAATATCGTATTGATTTAATTTTTTGTAGGCTTGTTCAACAGAGTTTTCAATTTCATCCCATTTTTCGATATGTCCAAACACTTCTGTGTTATTACCATGACCAGGAAGATCCATTAAAAATGGGTCTATGTTTAAATTTTTAAACCATGACGCATTAATATCATGCCTTCCCTGATGTTCCCATAAGCCATGAATGAGGAGTATTCCTATTTTTTTCAAATTTTCCTTTTTAATCCTAAAATTAATAATAATGAATTTAAGTTTTGTTAAAACGCCATTTACAAATAAACCCACAATGACTTTGTATGACGGACCAATTTTTAATGAAAACCCGGATATCAAATATTTAAATGAAAAGAAAAAACAACTTGATTTATTTGGTAACAAGTTATTTGGGGAAACAACTTTTTCAAAAGAAAAAAAACTGTTTGATAGATTTTTGGAATATTTTGAATTAGATCAAAATTTGTCTTTGTATGAAACAACTCTTCTTTTTGAGGAAGACTTTGCAATAATGCACAATGGAAACATGGAAGTTGTTTCTGTTTGTTTTCCAAGTGGTTGGAAACCAAGACAAAAGCTTGGTAAACCGCTTTCAATGATTCATGAACCAGTTGCTGATAGTAAGAAATTGATTGAGGCAAGTGAAAGATTGTCACAATATATGACAAAACAAAAAATAAAAAGATGGGTATGGACCATCACTACAAACGACCAATTAAGTGAATACACTGAATTAGATAAACCAAAATTAACAACTTTCGATAATTTATATTTTAGAGTCGAAACACAAACATCGGCACCGATAGATGATGAAACGAGTATTTTTTTTATAAAAATAGAAGTATTACCTTTGAAAGAAGTATGGAGTAAAAATATTTTAGAGAGTATAAATTCGATGTCAGATAATATTTTAAATTACAAAGACCTAGTAGAAATTAAAGATTTTTTAAATACAATAGATTTATGAAACAAGCTTACATAGCGGGACCTTTATTTGATGATCATGAAAGAGAATATCTTGTAAAAATTGCTGATATAGTAGAAAGCTTTGGTTTTAATACATTTCTACCTCATCGAGATGCTGGTTTAGTTACTGGAGATTTCACATTTGAAAAAAAAGTAAAGATTTTTGATGTTGACATGGAATTTTTAGAGCCAGCCGAATTAGTCGTTGCACTTTTAACGGGTCGAGATGTAGATTCAGGAACAGCAGCTGAAATTGGATATGCATTTAAATCAGGCAAAAGATTAATTGGATTAAGTGCTAATACAATAAAACCAATCAACAATTTTGTATGGGGATTATTTAATTATGGAAATGATATTGTTGAGAGTCTGGATGATTTGAAAATACTTCTTGGAGAGGAATTTGGTTGATTCTATCCCATATAAGCCTAAATTTATACCTCTATAATTGATTAAAATGGTAAGCAAACAAGCAAAAAAAAGTATAAGAAGGTATAGGAATGCTGCTTTTTTATTGTCAGCAGTATATCAATCGGCGCACAAAGCAAAAAAATGGAGATTAAATTTATTTAGATCGATCATAGATCTTCAAGGAGTTATCAATCCAAAAGTAAAAAATACAAAAAAAGAGGAGATATTTTTGGATGGTATCAGAACACTAAAAGTTACAACTCCAAAGTCAGATCCTGATCGAATTCTTCTATATTTTCACGGAGGAGGGTTTTCATTTTGTAGTCCTGAGTCTCATTATTCTCTTGTAAGTTACCTGGCAGATATTACAGAAATGACAGTATTTGTACCTGATTATAGACTTGGTCCTGAAAACATGTTTCCTGCCCAATTAGAAGATGGGTTGAATTCGTATTTATTTTTACTCAATGATATGAAATATTCTTCAAGTCAGATTGCTATAGCTGGAGACTCTGCGGGTGGGAATTTAGCTCTAACAACTTTACTGAAATTAAAAGAAAAAAATTATGAATTACCAGCCTGTCTAGCATTGTTATCTCCATGGGCTGACCCGACTAGTTCCGGAAGTTCTTACACAATTGAGATGGCTAATCGAGATATCCTACTTGGTCCAACTTTTAAAAAAATATGGAGTAATAATGATAATGCCTATGATTTTTTTATAGATGAAAAAGATATGGACAAAAGCAATCCCTACATAGTTCCCTTAAACGGAGATTATAAGAACTGTCCTCCTATTTTGATACAAGTTGGAACAGAAGAGCTTCTTTTATCTGATTCCCAGACATTAAAAGATGTTCTTGAGAGAGATGAATGTATCCATGAGTATTATGAATGGGAGGGAATGTATCATGTATTTCATCTTGACGCAAGAATGCCTGAAACAATTAAAGCTTTTGAGCAAATTGGTAATTTTATAGAAAAATATATTAAAAAACAAAAGCTAAGCGTTCACGAACAATGACATTAATTGATGCATTTATAATTGCATTTTCAATAAGTTTTGGATTACTTTTAGCTTTGTCTTTTTCAGGTTTTATCAAAAATGTAAAACCTTTTTTCATAGTTTTTACATTTTGTATAGGCTTGTTAAGCACCTCATTTTTAATTTATATAATTTTTAGGTAAATACTATTTCTTATTTTCTTATTAATTAATTTGCTTACTAGATTATGTTTGTGAGAAATATAAAAAGTTTTGATGATCTTGATATATTTGTGACTCAATTCATGTCAAAGTGGGGAGTTACACTGTTGAGATATTCACTTGGTATAATTTATATTTGGTTTGGAGCTCTAAAACCTTTGGGCTTAAGTCCAGCACAAGAGCTGGTTGAAAATACTGTATATTGGTTTGAAAACCCCAAGACATTTGTACCTATTTTAGGAATATGGGAAGTTGTTATAGGTATAACAATGATCATCAAGCCATTGATTAGAGTTTCAATAATTTTACTTTTTATTCAAATGCCAGGAACTTTTCTACCATTAGTTCTGTTTCCAGATGTTTGTTTTACAAGCTTTCCATTTGGACTCACTCTTGAAGGACAATATATTGTAAAGAACTTGATTATAATATCTGCAGCTTTAGTTGTTGGGTCAACTGTTAGGAAATAATTGTGGAAAGTGATGATACTTCATCTAAAAATAATCTAAACCCACAAGATCAATTAAATTACAAAAACAAGGCCAAAAATTTAGAATTTGTTAAAAACAATACAAACATAAAAATTCCATACTTTAAAGAGATAATTTCTGATGATTTTGAAAATATTGAAGAGATTTTAGAAGAGTTTTCTAAACAAATAATTATTAGAAGTAATAGTTCAAAAGAAGATACAGATGAAACTTCAAGTGCAGGTAAATTTTTATCTATTGGGCCAATAGATAAAAAAGATATATCCCTCATTAAGAAATCATGGAATGAAGTTTTACAAAGCTATGAAAAAGATGATAACAATACAGTTATTTTCCAAGACTATGTTGATGGAGCAAAAAGCGTATCAGTACTTACATCGTATAAAGTAGGTACTGACTCTGCATACAGAACATTTTCAACATACTATGGGTCTCAAACTGATGCAGTAACATCTGGTAGATACAACAAAATAAAAAATTTTTTTATTCATAGATCTTTGGACAATCTTCCTGAAAAATTTAAAGAATATAACAAATTTTTTAAAATACAAAATCAATTAGAGAATCTATTTGGAAATAAACAACTAGATATTGAAATAGTTATAAATCAGAAGGAAGAACCTTTATTACTTCAAGTAAGACCTTTAATGGGAAAAGTAATAAAAAAAGAACCGATAATGGTTGAAAGAAGTGTTATTGATGAAAATGCAAAAAGATACAAAGTATTAATTCCAACCACAGATGATCGATTTGGTACTAATCAAATTTATAGCAACATGTCCGATATGAATCCAGCCGAAATGATTGGTAAGAAACCGGATAATATTGCTTTTAGTCTTTACAGATTTATGTTCACTGATACAACGTGGAATAAACAACGTGGTGAATTTGGATACAGAATTTATTCAGGAGGCAAGTTGATGGAGTTATTTAATAATGTTGCATATATAAATGTAAACCATAGTTTAAATAGTTTTCTTACTCGAAATATAAAGGATGAAACATGTGAAAAAATCATCAATTATCAGTTAAACAAATTAGAGACTTTTCCACATCTTCATGATTCTATAGAGTTTGATATATCAAGGTCATCATATACATTTGAAACAGATGAGAAATTTGGAGAAGAATATAAAAACATTATCGATAGAAAAGAGATTATTCAATGGCATCATGATTTAATTGAAATTGACAGTTTAAACAGCTCTACACTTCATAAAAATAATGAAATAATTTTAGACGCATTTTCAAAGCTTGATGATAGCTTTCAATATTTAGATAAAGAAAATATAAAATTTGTTCGAGACAATATGGCATTGCCATTTACTCATCACTCAAGATTAGGATTTGTTTATTTTGCTCAATTAAACAACTTTTTGAAAAACGGAGTTATTACTGAAGAAGAAAAGAAAAACCTACTACTTTCTGTAAATTCAATAAGTACCAAAATGAAGCAGGACGCTTACAGGGTGAAGACAGGAGATATAAGTCTGAATGATTTTTTGAGTATCTATGGACATGTAAGGGCAGGAAACTATAACCTATCTTCTTCAAATTTAAAAAGCAATATATCCTTTGCTGAGTCACTAATCAACACAAGTAATGAGCCAATTCCAAGTGAACCATTAAAAATTGATATATTTAAGAAAATTGACGATTATTTTAATTTAAATAAAATTTCTTATACATCTGAGAGCTGGGTAGAAATGTTTCAGCTAGCAGTTTCCACCAGGGAAAATTCAAAGTTTTACTACACAAAAGGCATAGATGGTATTTTAAGTGAAGTTGAAGAAAAGGACATCTCTGATCGTGAACTCTTCCAGCTACTTGATTTCGAATATAACGACATAAATACTTTTAACCAAAAGATTACAGACACTCTCATGCCCGATGTAGTAACTAGCTCAGATGATTTCTATGCAT
The DNA here is from genome assembly GCA_902615855.1 of uncultured Candidatus Actinomarina sp. Classification (GTDB taxonomy): domain Bacteria; phylum Actinomycetota; class Acidimicrobiia; order Actinomarinales; family Actinomarinaceae; genus Actinomarina. The sequence goes on along the minus strand of CACMQN010000004.1, from coordinate 116,112 downwards.
ATGAAGAGATGAATAAAGATGGAAATTATATTGGACAAGGGACAGTTAGTGGAGAAATTCTATTTTTAGATGGCATTGAAAACAACAGAAATAACTTAGATGATAAGATAATCGTTATTCCAGCAGCAGATCCAGGATGGGATTGGATTTTTAATTACAAAATAAAATCATTGATTACTGAATTTGGAGGTCCAAATTCACATATGGCCATAAGATGTGCTGAGCATAATATCCCTGCAATTTTGGGGATTGGAGAAAAAAACTTTTCAGCTATTTTAAATTCAAAGAACTTAGTAGTCGATTTTTCGAACGAAAATTTTACAATCTTATAAAAACTTTAGATGAAATTTTGAAATTCTTTTTCAAAAAGTTCTGGCTCCAAAAGAAAACAATCATGGCCCTTTGTTGAATTTATGACTTTTACACTTGTTTTAATACCATTTTCTTTTAAAAGATTTTCAAATTCAACTTGTTCCTCAGGATAAAAACAAACATCTGAATTAACGGAAATAATCAAAACGTTTATGTTCCCTAACTTTTTTATCTCCTTAGTGTCAATATAAAAATTTTGCCACCCTTTAATTATGGAATTGTAAGACTCTGGAGTGAACCTCTGAATAAATTTTTCACCTTGGTGCATCATATAAGACTCTTGAGATGTAGATAAAAATCCCTCAAGAAAGTTTTTATCGTACTTACTTTCGTCTTTTGCTCTACTTGATAATAGTTCAAGTGAAATGTAGGTTTTATGAGCAATCATTCTTGCTAGTGATAAGTATTCGGCTTCTCTTCCGTTTGAGCTTTTTGCAAGATCTAATATATAGGCTTGTTCAAGATTATGTAACAATTGGATTGTAGATAGTCTATACCCGCTTGAAATTGATATTAGATTTTTGACGTACTCCGGATATAAAAGAGAAAATTCAAGAGCCATCAAGCCTCCTATTGATGGACCAATTACAGCCTCTAAAGAGACAACACCCAAATCATCCAACAATAGTTTTTGAGAGATTTCTATATCTTTAAATGAAATAAAAGGAAAGTCCTTACCATAGATTTCCCCTGTTTTTATATTGATTGAGTTTGGCCCTGTAGATCCATAACAGCCACCTAGATAATTTGCACACACCACAAAGTATTTATTTGTATCAATAATTTTATTAGGCCCTACAAATTCATCCCACCAACCAATTTCTAGTTCATCGTTCCATGGAATATCAAGATTGTCCTCTTTTTTATAATTTCCTGCCAGCATATGACTACCAGTCAGTGCATGAAAAATTAATACAGCATTGTCACCTTTTTTGGACAAAGTTCCATAAGTCGTATAAGCAATCTCTACATTCTCAAGCAGCTCACCAGATTCAAGTTTAAGTTGTGGAATGTAAAACTTGCTTGTTTTATCTTGTACTTTCAAGTGCTTGTGATAAGTCTTCAATGATATCTTCAATATCTTCGATACCAATTGAAAGTCTAACCAATTCTGGTGGAGCCCCAGCAGCAACAAGTTGCTCATCATCTAGTTGAGAGTGAGTAGTCGACGCTGGATGTATAGCCAAAGATCGAGTGTCCCCAACATTTGCAACATGTCTAAACATCTTTAAGTTGTCAATAAACTTTTGCCCTGCATCCTTCCCACCTTTAATTCCAAATACGACCATTGTTCCGCCAGTACCTTTTAAGTATTTTTCAGAAAGCTCGTATGCTGGATCATCTTTAAGTCCGGGATATCTTATCCACTCAACAAGCTCATGTTCTGATAAGTATTCGGCAGCTTTTATTGCATTTTCACAATGTCTATCCATTCTTAGGCCAAGAGTCTCAAGACCGCTCATTACTTCAAATGCAGTTTCTGGTGACATATTTGCTCCCAGATTTCTTAAAGGTACAGTTCTTAACCTTAATGAGTAGGCAACATTGCTTAAATCTCCTAAATCATGGCCCCATCTCATTCCACCATAACTAGTGTCAGGTTTGTCATATAAAGGAAAATTACCATTTCCCCAATCAAATCCACCTTTTTCAATTACGGCACCAGCAATTACACGTCCGTGACCTGACATCCATTTTGTTAATGAATATACAACAATATCTGCACCAAATTCAAATGATTTCTGAATTGCTGGAGTTGTAAATGTAGCATCAACAATTAGTGGAATTCCTTTTGAGTGGGCAATCTCAGATAATGCGGTAACATCAGCAACAACTAAACCAGGGTTAGTGATTGTTTCACAATAGATAGCTCTTGTTTTATCATCTATTGCATCCTCAACAGCTTTGAGATCAGTGATATCAACTTTTTTAGAATCTATTCCATACTCTGGCAATATGTTGTCGAACATGGTGTAAGTACCACCATAAAGTTGATTCGCTGTAACAAAATTATCACCTTGACTCATTATATTTATAAGAGAGTACATTACAGCAGATGTACCAGACGATAAAGCTACACACATAGCACCTTCTTCAAGATCAGTAAGCCTTGCTTCCAATGCACCTACCGTTGGATTGCCCAACCGAGAGTATATGTTACCAAACTCTTTTAGGCCAAATAAACTTGCTGCGTGTTCAGTATTGTTGAACTGATAAGCAGTTGTTTTATATATTGGTACTGTTATTGATCCTTCTTGATCAGCATCAGAATCATACCCTGCATGAATAAGTTTTGAATTAAGCTTCATAAATTTCTCCTTTTTTGGAGAAGGATTTTGACTATTTAGTTGCATTTCTGCCACATTTTCTAGCACCTTGGATAGCCATCCAGGTTGCCGAGGTCTTAACCTTCTCTTTATGCTTTAACAATTATATCAAATTTTTTTATATTAAAATAAAATTTTTAGCTTTAATTAATTTTTATAGAATAATATTTAACAATGAGTGAACACATATCATTTTCTAACTATTCAGACGATAAAGATTTTAAAAATCTTTTTACAAGCAATGAAATCTTTGACGAACAAATTAATGAAAAAAACAAGATTTTATTTAGATTACCTAGTGATTTTTCACATATTGACAATCTGATTCTTACATATGACGGACAAAATTTATTTGATCCATCTACAAGTCATTTTGGAACAATATTTGATCTAGAAAATATATTGCAATCAATTGAGAAGGAGTATAGAAAAAATTTTTTAATAATTGGAATTACTTCAAATGAAAAAAGACATATTCAATACAATCCTTATCCTGAGAAAAATGAAATTAATTATGCGGAAATGCACATTAAGAATATAGTTTTGGATTTTTTGCCATCCGTATTAAATTATTTAAACATTAGTTTTGAAAACTCAAATCAAATTGTTGCAGGAGCGTCAATGGGTGGACTTATGTCAATCAAAACTTCTATATTGTTCCCACAATTTAGAAATATAATTTCTTTATCTCCAGCATTTTGGTTTGGATATCCAAGTGTTCTAAATGATGTAAAAAATTTATCCAATGAATCATCCACATATCTTTATACAGGAAAAAAAGAAGGACATATTTTTGGTGATCATGTAAAAAATATTTTTCCAAATAACTGGGATTTAGATTTTTCAAATAATGATGACTTTTATTATTCAGGAGTCAAAAATATAAAAGACTCATTTGACTCTAACAACAAAAAAGTAATTTTTTCACTCCAAGACAATGGACGTCATAATGAAACTTCATGGGCAACAGCGATACTTGAGATTCTTGGTAAATTAATATGAAACTTATTGGTACTCCATTTCAAATCAAGGTCTGGAAAGAAATAATTAAAATTCCTAAAGGTAATACAAAAACCTATAAAGAAATTGCTAAAAATATTGGACATCCTAATAGTGCGAGAGCAGTCGCAAATGCTTGTGGAAGAAACCCTTACCCTTTAATTATTCCTTGTCATAGAGTTGTAAGATCTGATGGCAAAATAGGTGGATATAGTGGACCTGGCGGTGCATCTCAAAAGAAAAAGCTTTTGCAAAAAGAAATGTGATTAGTGCCAATATGGTTATTTATTTTGCTGGAGTTGTTTTTCCATTACTTTCAGTAATTTGACTATATACACATCCAGGAGCAACCATATTTGCTTCATCATAAAAACTAGAATCTCCAAGCCATGTTTCGTAAGAAGCCATTATGTTATTAATTGATAATTCCAGGTTTTGCTTTACTGACGGATCTAAATATCTCATAGGACAATAGCTAATAGTACCTACTACTTGATTTCCATCTTTGATATATTTACCAACAGATATTTCTGTTCTTCCAAATACATTTCCACCTGAGTTATCTTCGCTATTACCGACATAACCAAAAAGATCTCCTGCTTTAACTTCCGTACCGGTTGTTATTTCTACCCCATTTATTGTTAAAGGTAGGTCGCAAACTTTGGTACTAGATCTATCACAATTGATACTTACAACATGGTCAATTATGATCATCCAGTCACTTTGCATAGATGGTTTTATAAAAATTTCCCAATCATCCTGTTTGTATCCTGATGTTGGTTGCCAATTTATGTGACTAACAACACCATCAATTGGGATATAAACAAAGGTATCCCTAGGTACTTTATATTCAAATGTTGGATTTGCAGATTCATCAGGTGTACCTACTGCATAGAGTCTCCCATATTCGTTAAAAAATATTGCTTTTATATCAGATCTAAACTCAAAATCACCAGACACTCCTGTAGATGAATCATAAGGCCCCCAGTTTTCGATTAAGAGATTCATTAAAAGTGGAGGTTCATTATTTTCATTATTGCAAGAAGTAAAAAGTAGGGTTAAAACAAAAAATAAAGATATTTTTCTCATATTTATATTTTATTTAAAAAGGTGGGGGAAAAGAGGGGATTCCAACTAAAACTTGCATTATGCATCAGTAGTTTTTGAAAAACCCTTATGACAATTGTGGGCCTAGTTAGATTTGAACTAACGACCTCATCCTTATCAGGGATGCGCTCTAACCAGGCTGAGCTATAGGCCCTTTCGCTCTATCTACATTAGTAATGAATACGAAATATTTCTAAAATTTTTTCATTTACGAGCAAATTCAGGGCATAATATATGATGCGAGGGGATGTAGCTCAGCTGGAAGAGCACCTGCTTTGCAAGCAGGGGGTCGTGGGTTCAAGTCCCATCATCTCCACATTAGGGTAACCTTAATATTATGGATAAAAAAGATTTTGAAAATTTATCTGAAAGTGAATTAAAAAAACTTAAAGAGACAATAGATGATACTCTTGAAGAAAAAAAATATAGGGAGTCCTATATAAAAACTAACCCTAGAGGCGTTGCAATTGCATGGATTGTTGTTGCTGTGATAATTTCTCTCTATAGATATTTTACAATTTAATGGAATATTTAATAGCTTTTTTTATTGGTGTTGTAATATTCCGATTTTTAAAAAATTCTATTGGTTCACTAGCTAGTGTGCCTCCTGAAATTGATCCCACAGATGTTCTGGAAACATCTCAGTCATTTTTATGTAAAGCATGTGGAACAGAGCTAACAGTAAAATTACAATCTGTTGTTGCTAATGAACCCCCCAAGCACTGTAAAGAAGAAATGACCCCAGTAGAAAATTGACTTTTTCAAGCAACAATTAAACTGATCATTTAAAAAACAATGATGAATATGATCCTTTAATTATATTTTGTTGTCATAAGAAAACCTATACCAATACAACCTAGCCCACTCCATAGATACCACCTTGATACTGAACCAGGCAAAAGAGTGAGGTAATTTAACACTATAAGTAAAACTCCAATGACCATTAGTGATGACATTGTTATTACAAACCATCTTGGAGATGGACCACTTACATCTGACATCTGTGCAGATATTTTTTTAGATCTAGTTGGACCACTATTTCTTTTTGTATTGCGTTTTTTTGATACTGGCATATTTTAAAAAATAGTATTCCTATGAGCTAATTTCAATTAATTTTTTATTCTTAATTGTTATCATTCCTTCTTTCTCGAGTTTTTCTAATATTGAATTTAATTTTTTTTCTTCAATTTTTAAAACTTTAATTAACGATGATATATCAACTTCCTTATTGTTTATAAGATATTTAATTACTTTTCCTCTGATTTCTCTATTTGACCCTTTAAAAGTTGATTGAACATATTTTGTTTTTTGAAAAAACTTTTCACAATTCTTTTCAAGGACACACTTACTACACGTGGGATTTCTTGAAGTACAAATGTTTGATCCAAAATCCATTAGTGCTTGATTAAATTTTCTAGATTTTATATTTTTTAAGATATTTTCTTGATTGACTTGTATAAATTTTTTAGGATTTGCTACTCCAAAAAATCTGCTGAAAATTCTGGTTATATTTGTATCTTGTGTAATAATTTTCTCTTTGTAAACAAATGAAAGAAGAGCATCTTTTGTATACTTTCCTACTCCAGGAAGAATATCAAAGTTTGGATAAATTGAGTTAAATGATCGGTATGCCAAGATTTTAGATGCTTCATGAAGCCTTACTGCTCTATTGTTATATCCCAGACCAGACCATAGTCTAAGAACTTCTTTTTTTGAAGAAATTGACATGTCTTCAGGTGTAGGAAATCTTTTTATGAACTTTTCGTAATATTCATTTGCCCTATCTAGTTGTGTTTGCTGGGCAATAACTTCAATTAATAAAATTTTCCACGGATCGTTTGAATTTCTCCAAGAGTAGCTTCTTGTGTTGTTTTTTGACCAAAGTAGTAACTGTTTTTTAAAAAAAATCAGTTTATTCATCGAAAGTTAACTCAACTACACCCTCTGGATCCAGAAATTCACCCTTTCGTGGTAATTGTTTTCGTACCACTCCATTAGTATCACCAGTTATAGTTGCAACAAGACCAGATTCTTCTAATTTGTCTAATGCGTCTTGATAAGACAAGCCCTCAACCTCTGGTACCTGAATTCTTATTCCTAAAGATACTACTAAGGTAACCACATCATCTGGTGTAATTATCTCCCCTGACTCTGGTAATGTACCCGATATCAAACCTTCTTCAACATCTTCTGAAAATTCCTCAATTGTTTCATATTTCAAACCTAGTGTTTCAAGTATTTGAGCAGCATCTTCAAGAGATTTTCTTGAGAGATCAGTTAATTGGATTAAGCTTGGCCCTGAAGAAATGACTAAATCTATGCTTGAACCAGGTCCCATTTTTTTTCCAGCCATAGGGTTTTGTGAAATAATGAAACCAATAGGTACGTTATCATCATTGACTTCTATTCTTTGACCAATTGTAAATCCACTTTCCTCAATCACGTAAATCGCCCTATCAGTCTCTAAATCTACAACATAAGGAATTGGATACGCCTCAGGACCAACCGAAACAATTATTGTTACTAATGTATCAGGATTTGTAGTGGTGTTAGCTATTGGCTGAGTTCTAATCACAGAGCCAGCCGGAACTTCAGGATGTGCAGAATTCTCGATTCCAACTTTGAATCCTAAGTTCTGCAAGTCATTCAGTGCTTCTGTTTGACTACTACCAGTTAGATCTGGGACCTCGATAACAATTTGTGTACCTCCATCCACCGGTAATCCTTCAAAAATTCTGGATAGTGTCCATATAGTACCAATAACAATTGATAAGGAAATAGCTAATACTGGTAATGTAAATCTATATTTTATTTTTGGGCTTGTTAGACCAACAAGATTCTCTTGTGTTTGGACAGCTTGAAGTTGTGTTTTTTGTTGTAAAAGTACTGCCCTTAAATCTTCTGCATTTTTAAATCTATCTTTAGGATATTTATGGAGTAGTTTAAGTACAGCATTTTCAACACCTTTTGGAATATCGCCCCGATAAGTACTTAATTTTTCTGGTTTTTCTGTGATATGTTTTGTTGCTGTTGCAATAGGTGTATCTCCATCAAAAGGAGGTCTTCCTGTAATTAGTTCATACAATACTGTTCCTAATGAATATAAGTCAGATTCTTTGGAGACTTTCTTTCCTTGGGCCTGCTCAGGAGATATATAACTTGCAGTTCCTAATATCGATCCAGTCTTAGTAATATCACTTTCTTCATTTTGGAGTGTAACTATCCCAAAATCAGTAACCTTGACTTTACCCTCAGGAGTAATCATAATATTTCCAGGTTTGATATCTCTGTGTACTAAACCATTAGAGTGAGCTGCCTGAAGACCACTTGCTACTTTGGCTCCAATAAATAAGATATCATTCATACTTATAGTTTTTCTACTTGAGATTATTGAAGTTAGCGTATTGCCTTCAATGAATTCCATTACAAAGAAAGGTTCATCGCCAATTCCCCAATCAAAGATTTGTACAATATTTGGATGATTAAGATTAGCAGCAGTCTGAGCTTCTCTTTTAAAACGCTCCACAAATTTTTCTTGTTCAACATAAATGGGTTTAAGAGTTTTAATTGCAACAGTTCTTTGTAATTGTTTATCTATAGCTTTGTAAACGTATGACATTCCCCCTTCACCCAATAGCTGGGTAATTTCGTAACGTTCTTTTATAATTTGTCCTATTTCCATATCTAAATCAAATTAACAACTATTGCAGAAACATTGTCTTTAGGATTAAGTAATAAAACTTCACTCACAATTGTCTCTGCACTTATTCCATCTTGCATTTTTCTTTTAATGTACTCATCTCCAACTTCATTGTATAACCCGTCACTACATAGGAGTATTACATCTCCAACTTTCAATTGAAAATCTATTTCTTGAACAATTAATTTTTCTTTAGAACCTAGTGCTTGCTTCAATACATTTTGATATCCAGGAACATTTTGATCTTCAGTAATTTTAATTAAATTTCTATCAGATAAAACATAACATCTACTGTCACCAACATGGCCAATTTTCATTAAAGCATTTTTATCAATAGAAATAACGGTCATTGTAGTACCCATTCCTTGTGATTCAGGATTATCGTTTTGAAATTCTAAAATGTTATTATTTGCTGTTGTAATAATTTCGTGTAAATTTTCAATCTCTAAATTTAACGTTTCGGATGCAATTTTACTGGCAACGTCACCACTTACATGACCACCCAGTCCATCACAGACACTTGCCTTGAATGGTGGTAAAGAGCTTCCTGAATGTTTTGGATAAATAGAGTCTTCATTTTTTTCTCTACTAGGACCGCATTCACTTCGAGAAGACCAAACAATTTTAAAATTTTCCATTCAATAATAATCTTAGTTGTGAAATGTAATTGTATTTCTAGACTGTATAAAGAACTATTATTGAGAATTTATGAGCATAGTACGGTATTTTTTAATAGTAATCTTAAGCGTTATTTTTGGGTTTTTTGGTTTAAGATTTTATGATAACTATTCAGAATCCACTGAAATTAATACATTTTTAGAAGAAGCTTATATCGTATCAACTTTGCATAATAAATCATCTAAAGAATATTCTAAATTGATTGATTTCGATGAAATCAATCGGGACAATTTTGAAACAACATTTATAGAAATAATAAGAAATGCCCAAGAAGCTAACAACATTCTTATGAATAGTGATAGCAATTACTCAGGAAGTGAAAAAGAATTACTCGAAATAGCAACAGTTTCATGGTTAAGAGGTCTTGAAATGTTTCAGATATCAATATTAAATTTAGTTGACCAAGAATACTCTCAGCTCTATGAAGAAAGTATTGCTGAAAGCATATCAAATTTGTCTGTTGGAGATAAAGCTTATAAAAATTTTTTAACAGAGATTAACAATAAATCAGAAAATGAAAATATTTTTCTTCCAGAATTTTTCAATATTGAGTACACAGGTATTGAATCAAATGCTTATCAGTTTGCAGAATTGATTGTGGACAGAGCAATTGAAAACAAGAGTGGACTTTTTTTGAAAAGAGATATCTCAGTAGCTGGAGTAGAGTTTGTTCCGGAATCAATTGCAACAACTGAAGATGGTTTAAATGTTTTGCTAGATCAGGAGATATCTCTTCAGATTGTTATTGCAAATCAGGGCAATATTGAGGAGACAGAAGTCGTAATCCTAATTTTAATAACAGATGAGGCTGGGGAATCAATTTATGAAAAAAGAGCAAAAATTAATACAATTGGTCCTTATGAAAGTAAAAGTTACTTTTTAGATCCTATAAAAATTGAAAAAGGAATTGTGCATGAGTGGTTTATACTTGTCGAAGAAGTAGAAAATGAAGAAGATTTCGAAGATAATATATATTCCGTCAAAGCGTTCATACCACCAGAGGACTAAAGAATGATAGATCCACAACTAATAAAAACTGATCTTGAAATTATTGAAACAAATCTTAAAAAAAGAGACTTAAAAATTGATTTACGAAATTTAAAAAAACTTGATGAAGAACGAAGAGAGTCAAAATTTGAGTCCGAAAAACTCAGATCTGACCAAAAAAAATTAGGAAAAGAGATTGCCTCATCAGACGGGGATGAAAAGGATAAATTACTACAAAAGGCTGAAAAACTTAGTCAAAAGGTAAAAAAGCTAACAGAAGAAACACAGAAAAAAGAAGAAGATTTTCTAAAAGAGTGGATTAAAATTCCAAATATTGTCAACCCATCATCTCCTGTTGGAAAAACAGATGCAGACAATAAAGAACTTAAGCAAGTGGGAAAGCCTAAAGATATAGAAAATCCACTATCGCATTTAAATATTGGAGAAAAATTAGGTTTAATTGATGTAGAAAAAGCCTCAAGTGTCTCAGGTTCTAGATTTTCATACTTATTTGGAGATTTGGTGAAAATGCAATTTAATATAGTTTCTTATGCGATGAATAAATTGTCTGAAAAAGGATTCAATCCAACAATTCCACCAGTTTTGGTTAGAGAAAATGCTCTTTTTGGAACTGGATTTTTTCCTGATGATTCAGATCAAGTATATGAGATTCCCAATGATGACTTATTTCTAGTTGGTACGTCAGAAGTATCATTAGCTGCTCTACACGGTGATGAAATTCTTGATTTTGAGAAATTACCTATTAGGTATGCAGGATATTCAACCTGTTTCAGAAGAGAAGCTGGGACTTATGGGAAAGACACAACAGGAATATTTAGAGTGCATCAATTTGATAAAGTAGAAATGTTTTCTTTTTGTAGTCCTGAAAAATCAGAAGAAGAGCATGAATTTATTCTCTCAGTTGAAGAAGAGATTTTACAAGAGCTAGAAATTCCTTACAGAGTCGTTGATGTTTGCACCGGTGATCTAGGTTCGTCTGCTGCTAAAAAATTTGATATCGAAGCATGGATACCAAGTCAGAATACATATAGAGAAGTAACATCTTGTTCAAATACAACGGATTTTCAGGCCAGAAGGTTAAATATTCGCACAAAAGTTGAAAAAGATACAGCTTTACTCCATACACTAAACGGTACAGCTATTGCAGTAGGAAGAATATTGATAGCTTTACTTGAAAATAATCAAACCAAAGATGGAGGAGTAGAATTTTCTGATAGCTTGGGGAATATTTTAGGGGTTGAAAAGTTAAGCTAAAAGTAAGCTTCCTATCATACTTAGACCTAAGAATATATAAACAGTTCTCTCAAGAGTAGAATTTTTTCTCAGCCAATTTTGTAACTTTTCCCCTAAAAGTAACCAAATTCCAACGCAAAATGGAAGAACTGAAAAGTATATTAGTGTCCCTTGTAAGTGGGTTATATTAAAAGCTGTTAATCCAGAAATTGCCATTACAACACCTTTTGGATTTACCCATTGAAATAAACAAGCCTGTATAAATGTAAATGGTTTTTCTATTTTACTTTTATCAGTTGATGTTTTGGTTGTGGCAATTTTGTATGCGATATAAACAATTACTCCATAGCCAATATATTGAAGGTAAGTAAATACCTCACTAGGAACAAATGAAAGAATGTAACCCCCTACAAAAAATAAAAATGTAAAGCCAAGCCAAATTCCTAAGAAATGGGGAATCGACGGTCGTCTACCAAATTTTATACCAGATGCCATAAGCATTGAGTTGTTGGGGCCTGGTGTTATGGCAGTTACTGAAGCGAAGATAAAAAACTCAAGCACTTTTCAATATTAATACTAGAGTTTTAGAAACTGAAGTTTAAAGCGGAGGGAGTGGGATTCGAACCCACGGAGCCTATAAAGACTCACGACATTTCGAGTGTCGCGCACTAGACCGGACTATGCGATCCCTCCTAGAATAAGTTTAGGGATATGAAATATAAATCTGATATAGAAAAAATGCAAGTAGCTTTAGCAGAGGCAAAGAAAGCACTAGAGATAGATGAAGTACCAATCGGAGCTGCACTTTTTGATAATGATGATAAATTAATTACAAAGGCACACAACAGGCGTGAAATTGATCAAGATCCAACAGCACATGCTGAGATTTTGGTGATTAAAGAAGCCTCTCAGATCTTGAAAACTTGGAGATTAGAAAACACCACTCTTGCCATTACATTAGAGCCTGATCCCATGTGTGCAGGAGCAATAGTCAACGCAAGAATCAAAACTCTTTTATACAGCTCACCAAATCTAAAATCGGGTGCAGCATACACACTTTACAATATCCCACAGGATAAAAGACTAAATCACTTTGTTGAGATAAGAGATAATATTTTATCCCATGAATCTGAAGTTATATTATCCTCTTTCTTTGAAAGTAAGAGGTAATTAAACTAATACTTTAGGTCTTTTCATGGAGGGATCGCATAGTCTGGCCTAGTGCGCACGCTTGGAAAGCGTGTAAGGGTTTATCCCCTTCGAGGGTTCGAATCCCTCTCCCTCCGCAAAAAGATTTTAGTTTGGAGGGATGGCCGAGCGGACGAAGGCGTTAGTCTTGAAAACTAATGTATGTATTCCATACCGTGGGTTCGAATCCCACTCCCTCCGCAAGCTTGGAGAGGTGGCTGAGTGGTCTAAAGCGCTCGCCTGCTAAGCGAGTGGGGGACGAAAGTCCCCTCGAGGGTTCAAATCCCTCCCTCTCCGCCAAGCGCCCGTAGCTTAACTGGATAGAGCGTCTGACTACGGATCAGAAGGTTGGGGGTTCGACTCCCTCCGGGCGTGCTTTAATAGATTATTTCAAAAGTGACAATTATCATAAGCGTATGAAAAAGTACCTTATTCTATTAATAAGTTTAATTGTCGCTTGTTCTCAAGGATCATCAGAAAACTTAGTAACAACTACGATGGCACCAACAACTACGATGGCACCAACAACTACGATGGCACCAACAAACAACCAGGAAAAGCAAAATGAAAGTGAAAAATGTGAGCCTGTAAATACAGCAACCTGTGATCCTCAGGGCAATCCAATATCTCCTGGAAACAATTCACCACAACCACAAGGAAATATAAATCAAACAAAAGTAGAAAACATTAATGTAACGTTAAATACAATTATCTTAGGTGGAGGCAGAAATGTAAGAGGTGCTGAGGGTATCTCCCTTGACACCACCACTGGGTATATGTACATAGGTCTAAACGGTTCAATAATTAGCGGATGTGAAGGAGACGTAGGGCTAGGAGGTGAGCCAATCGGCGGAGGCGAGCTTAGTGCTATAAATCCTATAAATGGTGTTGAAATATTTTCAGTAAAAACTGGTGGATCTCCAATCTGGCCAACAGTTGACTCAGAAAGAGGATTTGTTTATGTTATGGGTTCAGGTGATGGGACGGTAACGACTCATAATTTAGAAAACGGAGCAATAATTAATACAATTAATATTGGTGGAAAGCCTCACCAAGGTGGACTTGATTTTTCAACTGGAAAAATGGTGATTGGAAACACTTTTAAATCTTCCGAGGATATAAATCAACAAAAATATTCGAGCATTTTAAATGTGGATACACTTGAAATAGAAACAAACTTCGAATCATCACCAGGTGCCCACGGAATGGCTGTTGATCAGGAGAATGATTTGATATATTTCTCCTCTGTTGGAGATGGCCAAATCACAGTTGTAGACATTAAAACTAATGAAGTTATTAAAACAGGAATTCCAAAACAAAAGTATGGATCTGAATTTGGTGGAAACAATATGTTAACTCGACAGAGCAAAACCGGAAGATTATTTCAGGCAAATACACAATCTTCTGCAACTGGATTGATTGTTATTGATGAAAATAATTTGGAAGCCATAGAAGTAATTAGATTTGCTAACAACAAAATTCCATGGGGTTTGTGGGTTGATGAGACTAACGACCTACTCTTTGCTGCCCTACCTAATGCAGATGCAATTGGAGTTGTTGATTTGCAATCTCTAACGCATGTTCTAAATATTCAAGTTGGTGAGTGTCCTTACGCGGTATCAATAGATACAAAAAGAAAAGTTGGAGTATCTACAAATCAGGGAACACCATCTATTAATACATCCGCAACTGTTTTTGACCTATGTAAAGTATATAAAAAGCTTGGAAAACAAGCTGATGGATGTTCTTAATAATTCCATAGTGGTTCAGTTAAATTCCAATCTGGTGACTGACCCCATTTATTTAGGAAAGTAACTTCTTCAACAGGTTTTCTCTCCGCAACTCCCCATTTTCCAAGGGGATAGCCTGCGGTGATGGTTGCATTTAAGGCCCATCCTTTATCAGCTGGAATATCTAATACTTCATAAACTTCTTCGGTTTTAAAACTCATAACAGTTGTTAGGCAAGTACCTATTCCATGACTCCTTGCCGCAAGCATTAAACTCCATATAGCAGGATAAATTGACGACCCAGTTGGATCATTTCTTGAAAATGCTAAAACCAAAAGTGGAACTTTATCATAATTTTCAGCTAACCAACTTGCGGAATTACTAATTCTTCGAACTGATTCAATTTGTTCTTTGTTTTTTAAATTCGAAGCACCCAAATCTGATGAACTATTATAGAAAGATTTAACATAGTAGTCCCATGTTTCTCTGTAGATATTTGCTAATTGATTTCGGACTTTCTGATCAGTTACAGCAAGGAATCTCCAGTCTTGTCTGTTTGATCCGCTTGGTGCACGAATTGCTGAGTCAATCATTGATTTTATAATTTCATCTGGGATAGGATCTTCTTTCACCCTTCGCATAGCCCTTGTTGTATAGAGAGCTTCAAATACATCCATTTTGTTATTTTAGTAAGATAGAAGTTAGGTAAGTATGGATAAAAAAATATTTTCAGAAATAAAAGATAATATTGGGATAATTTGGTTAAATCGTCCCGAGAAAAAAAATGCCTTAAATGATGAACTATGGTTTGGACTTCCAGAATTAGTCAAAGAATTAGATGAGAGTGACGAGGTAAGAGTAATTCTTATTGCAGCAAAAGGAGATACGTTTTCTGCAGGCATAGATATAAATTTACTTGTAGAAGCTTTTGATTTAAATGAAGATTTAAAAACTAATGCAAAAGAAAGAATTGAAATTATGGAGGTTACAAAAAAATTTCAAGATGCTATAACTACTGTTGCAAAAACACAGAAACCAACAATAGCTGCAATTCAAGGATTTAGTATTGGAGGTGCCACAAACTTAGTGGCATCTTGTGACATTAGGCTTTCAACAAAAGATGCTCAATTTTCAATTGGTGAATCAAAGCTTGGATTAGTAGCCGATGTTGGGGCTTTGCAAAGAATGCCTAAAATTATCTCAAAGGGCCTACTAAGAGAATTAGCATACACCGGCAAAACTTTTGATGGTGAATATGCAAAACAGATTGGATTTGTAAATCATATTTTTGAAACCCATGAAGAACTTATCAGCGGAGCTATGGAATTAGCAAACGAGATTGCATCAAACTCACCATTAGTTATGAGAGGTGTAAAAATGATCCTTGATAAAGGTGAGGAATTAACATCTGATCAGTCATTAGATCTTGTAAGAATGTGGAGTACTTCATTCCTTAGTTCTGAAGATTTGAAAGAGGGAATTTTTGCAAGAATGGAAAAGAGAGATCCTAAGTTTAAAGGACAATAGTTATAACTTGTTAAATTCCTTCAGGGCAAATCTATCCGTCATACCTGCCACATAATCTACGGCATTTTCAAGTTCTGATTGAGCAGTCCTATATTGTTCAGGTAGTAAGTTTGGATTATTCGTAAAATTTGAAACTAGTTTTTCAACAACTTTTTTAGCTTCCGCTCTTTCCTTTTTTGTTTCATCTCTGAGATATACTTTTTCAAACATAAACTCTCTTAAATTGTTCATAATATTCAAAATCTCATCATCCATACGAAGGTTACCTTCAGACGAGGCTTTAAAAATACCTGAAATAAGTGAATTTATCCAAGTTTTACCTGGACTACCAAGTTCAGAAGTAATGCTTTTTGGTATTTGACTTTCATTTAGCACACCAGCTCTTATTGCATCTTCAACATCGTGTGAAAGATATGCAATCCTATCAGCGTATCTACAAATTAAGCCTTCATTAGTAAATGGAGGTTCTTCATATTTCCAAGGATGTTTTTCTATTCCATTAATAGTTTCTTTTGTTAGATTTAAAGGTTCAATAATTGAGAGCATTTTTACAGAATTTTCAGAATGACTCCAACCGCCATCAAGCATATCGTTCAAAACTTCCTCACCAGTGTGTCCAAAAGGAGAATGTCCCACGTCGTGCCCTAAACAAATAGCTTCTGTTAAATCTGGATTTAGGCCTAAAGTTTTTGCAATAGATCTACCAATTTGAGTTACGTTTAGCGTGTGAGTCATTCTTGTTATAAAATGATCGCCATCCGGGTTCATAAATACTTGAGTTTTGTGTTTTAATCTTCTAAATGTTTTTGAGTGTATGATTCTATCCCTATCTCTTT
This sequence comes from uncultured Candidatus Actinomarina sp., assembly GCA_902615855.1. Taxonomy (GTDB): domain Bacteria; phylum Actinomycetota; class Acidimicrobiia; order Actinomarinales; family Actinomarinaceae; genus Actinomarina. The sequence goes on along the minus strand of CACMQN010000004.1, from coordinate 99,407 downwards.
CAAAAACAGTCCTAAAAAGATCTTGATCTTCTTTTTTAAAACGACCTTTTGATTCTTCAGATAACATTGCGTACGAAGATAAAGTAACGCGCTCGTTAGTCTCTCTCCATTTTCTGTCTCTAAGTATGAAAGAATCATTCACAATTTTAGATTAATTCTTAAATGGAATTTAATAAAGCGATTAAATCATTCCAATCATTTAAATCGTGAACACCTTCGATAGGTTCGTTATACAACCTTACGAATCTAATAATTGTTTTATCTTTCCTGTTTTTAACATAATTATCAAGTTGATATGGAGCATCATCTATGTATACGTCACAATCTATCTTCCACTTTTCCTCAATAAAGTGTATTTCTTTTGTTGGTATTTTATTTTCTCCAAGCCACATTAAAGTATCATGTATTGACCACCATGGCTTAGAGGAAATAATTACTACCTCATGACCATCTTTTGAAAGCTCATATAAAACATCTACAGCATTTTCGTACAGTTCAAGATTTCTAAAAATGGATGAGCCGTTGATATCTTTAGCCCATTTCCAGAAATCTATTTCCTCCTGAAAGTGTGTTAAAGGTTTAGAAAGGCCCCATTCAGTTATCTCTTCCTCTAATATTTTTTTACCAAACTCTTTTTCATATAATTCAGTCCAGCCTTTTGTGAAGTTTGCAACAACACCGTCTAAATCAACTCCGATTCTCATTTGACTAAGTTTAATTCTTCAGTGCACTATAGAAGGGTAACCTATTAGCATTTACATATATGGAACAAGCATTGTATAGAAAATATAGACCCGCAAATCTAAAAGAGATGGTCGGACAAGATGAGGCGGTTTCTTTAATTTCCTCCCAAATATCGGATAAAAAAATTGGCCATGCTTACCTATTTTCAGGACCAAAAGGTGTGGGCAAGACTTCACTTGCACGCATAATTGCAAAAGAACTTGGTTGTGATCCGGTGTTCGACGTATCTGAAATTGATGCTGCTTCTCATAACAAGGTCGATGACATAAGGGATATGAATGAAAGTGTAAATTTCATTGCAACTTCTCCTGGAAAAAAGAGAATATTTATATTGGATGAAGTTCATATGTTGTCGAATGCAGCGTCAAATGCATTCCTTAAGACATTAGAAGAACCACCCGAACACGTAATTTTTATACTTGCAACAACTGAGCCAGATAGAGTGATTGAAACCATAAGAAGCAGGACAACACAGGTTGTATTTAAAAAAATTTCTGAAGCAGAAATAATTAAGGTACTACAAAAAATTTCAAAAAAAGAAAATATAAATTTCAATAAAGACATTCTTCAAACTATTGCAACTTATTCAGACGGATCTTTGAGAGATGCAATAAATTTATTTGAGCAAGCAGATAATACATTTGGAGAAAAAGTAACTGTTGAAAATATATTCAGCTTGATTGGTAAATTGGGCTCTGAAGAGATACAAGAAATAATTGAATCTATCGAGTTTCAGGATACAGGTAAAATTTTAAATGTCACAAGAGAAGCTTATGCTAAAGGTTTGCAACCAACAGATATTTTAAATTCAATATCAGAATTTTTTCGTAATTTGTTTTATCTTAAGTATTTACCAGATGATAAAAAACTCGAATCTTTAACTGAAGATTTTAAAAAGAATTTAGAAAAAGCAAATGAAAAAATATCAGCAAAACAACTGGTTCGTATACTTGATTTGATTGATGAAATTAATTCAAACTTACCATCATCAAATTCTCAACATTTAAAACTTGAATTATTCATGATGAAATTGATTAAGCCAGAATTTGGCTCTGATGTAAAATCCATTGGTTACCGACTTGATCTTCTAGAAGGACGAACTAGTTTATCAAGAAGTGTTGACGAAGATACTAAATCAGAAGAAAAAATACTAACTGATGAGAAACCAAAAGATGAATCTAAACCTAAAGAAAAAAAGGTTAAAAGTAAAAATAAACAATCACTTGAAGATTTCGATGTTTACTGGCCAAAAATTTTGAACTTGCTGAAAGAAACTTTATCAGCAAGAAAATTTTCTTACTTAACGGCAGTGAAACCTGAAGTGAATGAAGATAATGTTGTAACCCTTTATGTTGATAAAAATAATCAATTTCTTTTTGATGAATTAAAAAAAAGTACGGAGATAATTGATCTGATTAAATCAGAAGTATCAAAACTCATGGGCATTGAAGCTTTAGTAAATATAGATATCAGTGAAACAATTAATACAAAAGAAGAGGGCGGCATATCAGCGGCCCAAGAAATTTTTGACGTTGAGGATTTAAGTTAATTATCTTTTAGATTTAATTCACTTAAAGCCATTGTTATTCTTCTTGATCCTTGATTTTGGGCACTTTTACATAATTCAATAAAACTTCTTAGTTCCCCCGTTCTAAATTTTTTAAGTGAATCACCTGAAGGAACATCTCCATTTCTTTCTCTTTCTAGCAATTTGATTTCAATCTCTTTTGCCCTGGCAAGATAAGTACTGCTCACCTCAAATAAAGTATCAACACCATCAGTTATAGGTGGATTAATATGACCCATCAGCACATTTATGTATTCGTTAATTTCATCATGCAGCTCGTCTGCGCCTGAGAGACCTTTTTTTAGTGGAAATTTTTGCATTATTCTTTTCTAACCTTTATGTATTTCATTTTAATTACATTAAGAGACACAATAAACGCCAAAGCAATAATTGTTAGGTAAATCAATAAATTCATAATGTTTGAATTTCCACTAACAGATAAGAATCTGATTAATGTAAAGACTGCACTCCCAATTAATGTTGAAATGCTCAAGTCAATTGCTAAATCCCTGTTTAGAATTTTTTCATTTCCTATTTTTAATGTAAAAAGCAACACCATTGAATATAAAAAAAGAGGTATAACAATTAAAACTGCATAGTTTGATTCCGACTTATTTGTACTACTTAACACAAGTAGAGTTGACAAAACTGTTGCTGAAGTACCTATCAAAACTGGATACCAATATTTACTTTGAACATAAAAAGATCTAGTTACGATCTGATTGATCGACCAAGGTAAGATAGCAAATGATACAACTGACATAATTGAACTTACACGTTGGACATCATTACTAGTAAACGCTCCACGTTCGTAAACAATACTCACTACCTCATCGCTACCAAAGAAAAAAAACAAAACTATAGCTACATTTAGAAAAAATAAAATAGAGACTTGGCGACGGATTAATTCTCTAAGCTCTTCAAACTTTTTGCTAACAAATAAGTTAGATAAAGTTGGAAAACTTGCAACACCTACAGCTTGGGCTAAAACTCCCACAGGTAAAATTGCTACTCTCCTAGCGTATCTAAAAGAGGCAATTGCTCCTATGCTAAGAAAAGATCCAAATATTCTGAATAATTGTTCATCCATGACTGCAATTGATTGACCAACAATCAAAGGAAGTGATACTTTAAAATATTGACTTAAAAACATAGCTTTTGGTTTTATAAATTTATAACTCAGACCAACACTTCTTACTCCAATTAATTGAATTACTATATGACCCAAAAAGGAACCGATCAAACCACCTAGCGCAAATCCGTAAACTGTAGCTTCTGGAGTTGAAGAATAAATCCAGCCAAATAAGATAATTGACAAATTATAAATTACTGGAGCTATCGCAGCGTATTTAAATTCATTTTTAAAATACTGATATGCCATCATAATTGCACCCGAAAAGAAAAAAACTTGACTAAAAATAATTGGAGTAAAAACTTTAACAAAAAGGTCTTGATTTACCACTCCAAAAATATCTGCTATTTCATATCTAAAAATAAAACCAAGAATAGAAATACTTAAAAATATAACCGTTAAGCCATTTAGCAGTGAAAGAAAATAAGTATTTAGCTTATCGTCATCTTCTTTTTCAAACCTTGAGAGAAGAGGTATTAATGTTATTGCAAGATAGCCTCCGGCTGACAGATAAAATAAAAAATCAGGAATCACAAAAGCTAAATCCAAAGTATCTGATGCATTAGATACTCCAGTCCAATTTGCTAATAAAATTTCTCTAACAAACCCAAAAATTCTACTCATTAAATAAGCTAAAGAAATTATTGATATTGGACCAATTAATTTTTTATAATTCTGCATGCTTGTCTTTCATAAGCTCAAGTAGTTCATAAGAAATATTTAATTTATTACTCTCATATCCAAATCCTATATTTATGTCAGGTTTATTGTCACCGTGATAATCAGAACCACCACTTTTTAATAAATTCATATTGTTTGCAATCTCACTCAATGCGCCTGAAGTTGTTTTGGAGTAACTTGAATAATATGTCTCAACTCCATGAATACCAAGATTTTTCAATGATTTTAATCGATCTACAAATACAGAGTCACACCAATTTTTTGAAAAAGAATAGTCTTTATTACTCATAAGTGTGTGAGGGTGTGCAAGAAAAATCAAACATTTAGAATCTTTCGCATAATCAATGACTTCCTCAATTGGGTTTTGGTGAATTCTAGAATCACCAACTTTACCATTGCCTAAGTATTCTTTAAATGCTTCATTTAGTGAAGCCACGTACCCCTTTGATTTCATCAAATTAGCAATATGAGGACGACCCGGTACCTTTGTTTCAAGATCATCCAATTCTTTTCTTTCAATTTCTATACCTACTTTTTTTAGTTTTTCCAATATTTCATAATTTCTATTTTTCTTTTCAATTCTAATTTTTGAAAGCAACTCATATAGTGAGGTATCTTTTTTTAAAAAATAAATAAGTAAATGAATTCCTGCAAATGGATTTTCTAACTCTAAGTCATACCAACTAACACTCATTTCAACTCCTGGAATTATTTCAATTAAATTAGTGTTTTCAACATCTGATAAAAACTCGTGATCAGTTATCGATATAGCTTGTAGTTGTTGTTCTATTGCAATATTCAATATATCTTCAATTTTGTCAGTTCCGTCAGAATTAGATGAATGAATATGGAGATCAATGCTCATTAAATCTAGAATACTAGGTCTGTTAAATCTTTAATAAACTCATTAGAATGTTTCAGATGAATTTAATAGTACAAAAATTTGGTGGAACTAGTGTTGAAAATCCCGAAACATTAAAAATTGTTGCACAAAAAATAATTGATTGTAAATCAAAAGGAAACGAAGTTGTAGTAGTTGTTTCTGCTATGGGTTCAAGTACGGATGAATTAATTGATTTAGCTAATGAACTATCTGATACACCCTCACCCAGAGAAATGGATATGTTGTTATCGGCAGGAGAGAGAATAACAATGTCACTACTAGCAATGCATTTAAATAATCTTGGTTATGAATCCTTTTCATTAACAGGTTCACAGGCAGGAATAACTACAACGTCGAGACATGGAATGGCGGAGATTGAAAATATTTCTGGTGAAAGAGTTAAAGAGGGCATTAATGAAGGAAAGATAGTAATAGTCGCTGGTTTTCAAGGAGTAAATAAAGAAACTAAAGAGATTACAACACTTGGAAGAGGAGGATCTGATGCTACAGCAGTTGCGTTAGCTGCAGCACTTGGTGCAGAAAAATGTGAGATTTATACAGATGTTGAGGGTGTATTTACAGCAGACCCAAGAATAGTTACAAAAGCCAAACTAATTGAAGAGATAACATATGATGAAATGTTGGAAATGGCTTCATCAGGAGCAAGGGTTTTAATGGCTAGGTCTGTAGAATTTGGTAGAAGGTATAATGTACCAATAATTGTAAAACCTACCTTCAGTGAAGGTTCAGGAACAATTGTAAAGGATAAAGTAATGGAACAAGCAATTGTAAGTGGAGTTACTCACAACGATAAAGAGATCAAATTTACACTATTTGGAGTTCCAGATCAACCAGGCATTGCTGGAAAAGTTTTTGGACCTCTTTCGGAAAACGGTGTAATTGTAGATATGATTGTTCAAAACGTTTCAAAAGAATCAAAAACGGATATTAGTTTTACTGCACCATTAGAGCAAAAGTCTGAAGTTGAAAACATCTTAGAAAATTTATCAACTGAACTTAAAGCAGAAGGAGCAGATTCAGATCCAAATATTGCAAGGATTTCTTTAATTGGGGCTGGTATGAAAGCTGAGTCTGGAATAGCTTCGAAAATGTTTTCAATACTTGGCGAAAATAAAATTAATATTGCAATGATTTCAACATCACCGATAAGAATTTCATGTGTTGTAAACAAGGATGATATGCAAAAAGCTATAGACTCATTACACAAAGAATTTATTGAAGCATAAATGAAAATCTCAATAATTGGAGCTACTGGTCTTGTAGGGCGAAATATAATTGAGCTCTGTGAAGAATATTTTGACAATTCTGTTGAATACCATCTTTATGCATCCAAAGAGTCTGAAGGCAAAACACTGCAAGTTAACGGAAAAGATGTTCCTATTAAAGAATTAAGTTCAAAAAATATTGAGTCATGCGATGTTGCTTTATTTTCAGCTGGAGGAGAAAGATCAAGAGAATTTGCAAATCAATTTGTAGACAAAGGCGCTTTCGTAATCGATAATTCATCATCTTTCAGAATGGAAAAAACAGTTCCTCTTGTTGTTTACGGTATTAATGAAGACATAATAAAAAACGATTCGAAAATTATAGCCAATCCAAACTGTACAACTATGGCCCTTGTTATGGCTTTAAAACCATTACACGATATTTTTAATTTATTAAGTATTATTCCAGTTTCATATCAAGCTGTTTCAGGTTCAGGCAAGAGTGCAATTGAATCGTTAGAAAATGAACTTGCTAATCTTTCAACACCAGGATCAGCACCTGATGAAAAATATTATCAATCCCAGATAGCGAAGAATGTAATTCCAATTGCTGGAAATATTACAGAAAATGGATACTCAGATGAAGAAATGAAGTTTTCTAATGAATCAAAAAAGATTTTAGATATACCAGACTTAAATGTTGAACCATCTAATGCAAGGGTAGGGGTTGAAACTGGACATGGTATATTTTGTACTGCAACATTTGAAAAAGATGTTGATGTTGAATCTGCTATTGAATCATTGAAAGCATTTGAAGGTGTAGAATATTGGAAAGAAACTTATCCGACACCTCTTGATGCTCAAGGAAATAAAAATATCTTAGTCTCTAGAATGAGATCCGGTCTTACAAGCAATAAAATACTAAACTTTTGGGCAGTTGGTGACAATCTCTTAAAAGGAGCAGCCTTGAATGCTGTTCAAATTGCTAACTACTTATACAAAAATGATTTCTATACCAAATAAAGTTCCCAGAAAGAAAAGAGTTTTTCTAGGACCTTTGAGTAGAAAAATACTCAAACTTTCAAACTGGGAAATTACAGGTGAATTTCCGAACTATAAAAAGATAATATTAATTGGAGTACCTCATACAGCAAATAGAGATGCTTGGTACGCACTTCTTGCAGTATTGGCTTTGGATTTGAAGATAAATTTTTTTGGTGCAAGATGGATATTTACCAGACTTCCAAGTCCTTATACTTTTTCAAAAGATGTTGATCGTTTAGGAATTCCCTGGCCTTTAGGGTGGTTGCAAAAAATAATACTTTTAAAACTTGGAGGAATACCTGTATATAGAAATAAATCAAAAGGATTAATAAAGGGTGCCATAGAAGAATTTTCAAAAATGGAAGAATACGTTATTGCAATTGCTCCAGAAGCTGGCACAGAGCAAGTTAAAAAATTTAGAAGTGGATTTTATTATTTGGCAAAAGAACTCGATATACCATATTTACCCATTGAGTTAGATTTTAAGAATAGAAGGTTTCATGTTCAAAAAGAACAGTTCGTATCGATGTCATTTGAGGAAGAGTCTAAAAAAATTATTTCACTTTTTGAAGGAGTGGAAGGAGCTTTAAGAGAATTTAAAATGCTAGAAGAAACGGAACAAAAAGACTAAGCATATAATTTCCTACGGGAATTTTTTTCAATCCTAACAAGTTTATTCCAACACCTATTAACAATACCCCTCCAATTCCCGCAATCGAGTCAGATATTTGTTGTTCAATATTTGTGTTAATTAGTAAAGCAAACAAAGTAAACATTCCTTGATAGATTAATATTGACACACCAGAATATACAGCACCTTTACCGCCACTAGATGTTATGAAAATTACCAGGAAACAATCTAAAGCAGTTTTTATTAATAACAGTTCTAAGTTTGACTCGACAACATCAAAGAACGGCCCAATAATTGCTAGTGGTCCAGTAATTACAATTAATGTAGTTGTAAGATAGCTTTCTATAAATTTAGTTTGATCACTTTCGCCTTTTTCAAATTTTAAATAGAGATAATCTCCAAATTTTTTTACTCTATTTTCAATCTTTAAATAGCTTCCAATAATAGAGCCAACTATTACAGCAAATAGGGTGAATATAAAATCTGGACTTTTTAAAGTTTCTCTAAACCCTAAAGCCAAAACTAAAAGACCAAGTGGAAGAAGATTTTCATCAAAGTTTTTCAGTTCTTTTTTAAATATTATTCGGGCAAGAATACCAGAGACAATAACAGCAAATCCATTAATTAGTGTTCCAATTCCTGGAATCATTAGTTGCTAAAATCGCTATGGCTTTTACTTGGTGTAGGACCTTCTTGGCCTTGATACTTACTTCCATAGCTTTTGTCACCGTACTCAGCCTCTGAAGGTGAATTTAAATAATAGAAAGATATTTGTCCAATTTTCATTTCTGGATATATTTTGATTGGTAAGTTTGCAACATTTGAAAGTTCTAATGTTAAATAACCTGAAAATCCAGGGTCAACAAATCCTGCAGTTGAGTGAATTAATAAACCTATCCTTCCAAGTGATGACTTACCTTCTAGTCTGGCAACAATTTTATTTGATAGAGCAACTTTTTCATAGGTTGTACCCAAAACAAATTCACCAGGATGGAGGACAAATGGCTCGTCTTTTGAAGCTTCCACAACAGTAGTTAAATCTTCCTGAGGTGATTTTGGATCTATATGACTATATTTATGATTCTCAAAAACTCTGAATTCTGTTCCGACCCTTAAATCAACACTAGATGGTTGTATAAATGCTTTATTTAAAGGTGATATTTCAATCCACTTATCTTTTAAGGCTTTTTTAATATCTTTATCTGAAAGCATTTTTTCCTCACATTTAAAGAATATACTAATCTAAATATTTTTGCTTTTAATTATTTAGCAAAGAAGCAACCGTCCATATAGTAATTATGAATCCTGTTGTCCCTAAAAAAATTGTTCTTGATTTATAAAACTCATTATCGTTTTTGTCTTTTTTTATAAAAGCAAGAAAGCTACCAGCGAACATAGCCGAGCCTAGACCTAACAATAAAAGTCTTATAGTTAAATCGAGTGCAAATGGGTCATTCATGACATTATTGTTATCATAATAAAATAATGGATACAAAAGATATAGTTGATATATTTAATAGATTTGATATTTCCTCAATTAAAGATGAAAGCAGATACAAAATTTCTACTTTGGTGAGTGTTACAAATCTTAACTATAAAGTTGAGATAGGTGAAAAAAAGTATGTTCTTAGAGTGCCTGGAGAAAATCCAGATTTAATAAATAGAATAACTGAAGGATATAATGAAGAACTAATTCAAAGTATCGGAATATCATTACCATTAATTGTTTTTGAAAAAGACACTGGTCTAAAAATTTCAGAATATTTTGAAGATTTATATACCTTTAAATCAACTGATATGCTTGATAAAAAATTTAGAGATGATGCATTGAATCTTCTAACTATTCTGCATAATTCAGATCTAAAATTTAAGGAAAACTTCTCTCCTCTCAACGTTTTTAAAAAATTAGTCAAAACGAATGAAATAATTGAAGATGAGGCAAAAACTGTTGGCGAAGAGATAGTCAAAGAACTGAACAAAATTGGCCTTGATAATAAGCCATGTCATCAAGACCTCTATCATGCTAATTTTGTTTATTTTAATGAAAAAGCATATTTGATTGACTGGGAATACTCATCACAAGGGGATCCATTCTTTGACTACGCAGATTTTATATGGCAGAACGAGCTAGAAGATAATACCGAAATAATTAACGATATTTATTCAAAAATTGGAATTAACAATGATCAAATTAAAACAAAAATGGAATTATTTCAGATTTTATCAATGATTACTTGGGGCTTCTGGGCAAAAAGAAAATCTCCAAAAGACAATAGAGGTCAAGAAGCATTAATTTCCGCACTAGAAAAGTATGATAATAATTTTTCTTAAAAGATTTAACTATATTAATCTACTTGGGTTAGAATTTCGCAGTACGAAAAAAGGATAAATTTAAATTTTATGGGATCTTTGATTAAAAAAAGACGTAAGAAAATGTCTAAACATAAATACCGAAAACGTCGAAAATCAAATAGACATAAAAAGAAGTCTGTCTAATACTCTCTACCTTCACTATTAAGAAAATCTTCAATTTCCTCAACTAGACTATCCTCTGAAAAACTATCTTCAATGCTTACCTCTGCCTCTTCAAGTTTTGATACGTATTCGGCGAGATCTTCAGAGTTCTCCATAGCTTTACTAATTTTTGTATCAAACTGTTGTCCTTCTGATTGAATACCTGAATCATCTATATCAATTTTTAAGATTTCAGAAGTTTTATTCATTAAGGCACCGATACCCTTTGGGTAAGCGCCAGAACTTAAATAATGGGGAACTGCTGCCCATAAACCTGAAGTTTCTATTCCGTTACTTCTTAAGTCATGGCCAACTACACTAGTTATTCCAGTAGGTCCAGAATAATTTGTTGGAAGTACATTAAATCTTGAATTAAAAGTTGGATCATCGCTTACACCAAATATTGGTACTGGTAAAGTATGTGCAACTTGGCCAAAGAATGCACCTAAAGTAACTGCTCTTTTTACCCCAAGTTCAATTAGTACTTCTGATATATTCTGTGAATATTTTTTCCATTTCATTGAAGGTTCTTCTCCAAAGACTAAGATCACTTCTCTTTTAAGCTTGTAATCTTCAATAGAATAAAAAGTTGTTTGTGGCCAGTGAAAATTTCTTTCCCCAATTGCTTTTACTTCAACAACGGGTCTTCTCATTTGATAGTTATAAAATCCCTCGGAATTAAGTTCTGCGAATGGTTCGACATCATAGGTACCACAAATATTTTCAATACAACCACTTGCAGTGTTACCAGCGTCACTCCATCCCTCAAAAGCAAGAATTGCTACAGGGTCAGATAGAAGTGGCTTTCTATACCAAACAACATCTTCCATAAACGAAGGTTAATATTTAAAAAATTTTATATAAAAAGAAATTAGAGTTTTCTGGATGAGTTTAAAACTACAGATAAACTTGATAAAGCCATAGCTAAAGCAGCCATACTTGGAACAATACTCCCACTTACAGCAATTGGAATCATGATTATGTTATATATAAAGGCAAAAAATAAATTTTGAATAATTCTTTTGTTTGAATTTTTTGAAATATTAAAAATTTTGTTTAATATTTCAAGGCCCCCTTTAAAAATAATAATGTCGCTAACACTTTGCGCGATTTGTGTGCTTTGAGAAAAGGATAAACTTACATTTGCTTGTTTAAGTGCAGGTGAATCATTAATTCCATCGCCAATGAAACCTACCGTTTTATCCATCTGTTTTTCTTGAATATATTTTAATTTATCTTCTGGGGACTGATTGCCTAACACATTTTTGATATTTAAATCATTTCCAATTTCTTGGACTTTTTCAGTTTTGTCTCCTGATAAAATTTCAATTTCATAATCTTTTGAAAGATCTTTAATGATATCTTTATTTACAGTTTTATCTTCTACTAGCTTTACCTTAAATTCCTCATTATCAATTATTAATTCAAGATCCCCTTTTAAATCATCTTGCGACCTGAAAACAGAAACTTTTTTGTTTTCAACAACTCCACTAACACCAATTCCTGGTGTTTCAATAAAATTATCTACAGGGAAGAGACTTAAATTTTTTATTTCCGATTCTAAAAGTATACTTTTAGCAATAGGATGGTTTGATTTTTGTTCAACAGACGCAAGCACTCTCAATACTTCATCATCAACAATTTTACCTTTTGAGTCTGAGATGCTTTCTATTTTGAAAATACCAGATGTAAGAGTTCCAGTTTTATCAAAAACTATTATGTCTAAATTTTTGAATCTTTGAAGATAGTCAAAATTTTTAAAAATAAAGCCATTACGATTTGAAACTGAGGCAGTCCTAAATAATACGATAGGAGTTGCAAGGCCTAGGGCACAAGGGCAGGCAACAACAAGAATTGCAATTGTTGAACTGATTGTCTCTGAAAAATCATTTTCTAATACAAATAATTTAAATATCATATTTGCAAAACTTAAAATCAAAATAGAAGGAACAAAGATATTTGTTATTTTATCTACGAGATCTTGAACTTCTGGCTTACTTGTTTGGGCTTTCAAAATCAATTTTTCAATGTGGTTTAATGTTGTTTCTCCCTCTTTTTTTACTACTTCAACTTCAATATCATCACCAAGATTAATTGAACCAGATACAATTTCATCACCCTCTTTTTTTATAAGAGGTTCGGATTCACCAGAGATTACACTTTCATCAACTTCAGAACTACCACGTATGATTACACCATCAAGAGGAATGATTTCGCCTTTCTTAACTATGATGACATCACCAATTTCAATTTGATTTAAAGGCATGCGAACAATTATTTGGTTTTCGTAAACATTTACATCTTTGGGAATACTTTCGATTATGGAATCTGATACTGAAATAGATGACTTAATTGAAATATCTTCTATAGTCTTACCAAGGAGAATGAAGCTAATTATAAATCCTCCTGTTTCTAAGTACATTAATTCTCCATTATTTGGCAAAATTCCAATGGCGAAAGAGGAGAGACTACCAATAGAGATTAATGTATCCATATTGAAATTAAGTTTTTTTATATTTTTTAAAGCAGATACGTGAAATTTTCTACCAAAAACAAAAATTATTAGTGAACCTACTCCTAATGCGGCGAGACCTTGATCAGCCCCAATGAGTGGGTTGATACTAAGTGTAAGTATTAGAGCAAGAAACGGAGTAAGAAATTTTCTTGTATTACTTTTTTTCTCCTCAGCTATTTCTTCTCGTGCTGAATATCCAATTGATCTAATTCGTTGAATATATTCATCCGAATTATTATCTTCGGTGTTAACTTCTAAGATTGCTTTTTTTAGGGGGAAGTTTACAACTACATCTTTGACAGATTTTTCTTTTGTTAGAACTCTCTCTATTCTTGCAGCACATGCTGCACAGGTCATTCCTTCAACAGATAAAACTAACGTTTTTGTCTCAGCTGACAACGGTATAGCCTTGTTCATCAAGAAGTGATTTAACAAGATCTAAATTTATCTCTTCTGAGGACTCCAGTGTTACATTTTTTGTCTGAACGTCAACATCAACTGATTCAATATTTTCAACACCTGACAAAGTGTTTACAATCGTACTTTTACAATGATCACAACTTATTTCGGGAACGTTAAATTTGGTAGCCATAATAGAATAATAATTGTTAGTTGTTTATATTGTTAAGTTGAATTTTTAAACTTATGCAGTTTCTTGAAGAATTCTTCCTCTAACTCTTGGGTATTTAACAGGAGCATGGTTAAAGCAGTGCTCTCTTTTGTTATAGATACTTAGTTGAGTATTGCAAGATTCTTCTTTACAAACTCTGCCCTGGTCAAAACTTTTTGAAGGTCTTATACCACCTTTAATTTGACTTGCTTTTAATCCGTCAGTCATTTAATTCCCCACTTTGTGAATATATTCACAAGCTTAACAAACATTTGAAAAACCTGCAAGTTTTTGCAAACTTTTTATCCAGCTACGTATAGTAACATTTGTTTATGGAAATCAAACTAGAATTTTGTATTGTTTGAAACTATACACCCCGTGCAGTTAGTACGGTAGAAGACATACTTGAAAAATACGGAAAAGAAGTAAAATCGATTGATCTTATTCCAGGAACAGGTGGTGTTTTTGAATTGTATTTAAATGGTGAACTTATTTATTCAAAACTTGAAACTGGAAGGCATACAAACGAAGGTGAAATATTAGAGTTAATGGAAAAAGCACTTAGTTGACATATCCATTTGATCTTTCCCTTGTTGAGCTTATATTTATTTCAATACTTCTATTTGTAAGTGCAGCGATCCAAGGAATATTAGGTTTTGGCTTTGCTGTTATTTCTTCACCAATACTTGTCCAAATTGAGCCACTACTTGTGCCACAAATTCTAAGTTTACTTGCCTTGCCTATGGCTTTTCGTATATATCAACGTGAAAAAAAAGAAGTAGATTGGAAACCGTTTAAATTCTTATTCCTAGGAAGAATTATTGGTGGCCCTTTGGGTTTATTGCTCCTTATTAATTTGAACGAGAAACTACTTTCAATAAGCGTAGGAGCAATTGTGCTTTTTGCAGGTATTGCAACATTATTTAACTGGACTGTGAATAGGAATAATAATTCGTCATGGATCGCTGGAACATTATCTGGAATATTTGCAATGATTGCAGGAGTAGGGGGCCCTCCTATTGCAATTTTATATCGAGGAGCTTCTGGTAAGGAGTTCAGACCATCGTTAAACGCTGTTTTTACGTTTGGAATAATGATAACACTAAGTCTTTTGCTTTTTAGTGGTGAGATTTATAGAGATCACATAGTCTTATTTTTATATCTTGCGATTCCAGTTGCTATAGGATTAAAAATATCTTCCTTACTGTTTTCAGATGTCTCTGACAATGCAATTTCAAAAGCCGTAACATACTTTTCAATAATCTCAGGATTGGTAGTTATATTCAGAAATATAATTTAGTTTTGAAATTTAAATTCGGAGTTAACATTAAAAAGATAATGAATATTAGAGTCATAATATCCTCAGTCCTATTTTTTTTGAGCTTTCCCCCATTTAACTTCTGGTATTTAATATTTCCATCCCTGTTCTTTTTTTTCTCAGGGATTTTATTAAGTAGTAAACCATTTCTTTCAGGCCTATTATTTGGAGCACTATCATTTGGCGTAATTTTATTTGGTATCCAATCAATTGGTTACGAAGCTTGGATTCCTCTTTCTGTTCTTATGGGTCTTTTATATGGATTTTATGGAAAACTGTTTAAATATATTGCAGTAAAAACTAATAACAATTTTTTTATATTGATCGGAATAATAAGTACTTTTGATTTACTAAGGGCTTACTTTCCATTTGGTGGTTTTCCATGGGGCTCAACTTCAACAGTTTTAATTTCAGGATATAGAGATACCTCGTTCAATCTCCTACCAAGCATTTTTAAAACATTTGGTCCGACAGGTTATTCTTTAATCATTCAATCGTTGACTCTTTTAGTTGTCTTATTTGTACTTGAAAATAAAAAGAAATATACATACTTGAAAGATTCTCTAGTATTTTTCATTTTAATATTTACACCTCTTTCATTATTTTTACTAAACGACAGTTTTAATTTATTAGACAAAAATAATAAATCTGAACAGATTAGTGTTGTGATTGTCCAGGGAAACAGTCCTTGTCCTGGAGCAAAAAACAGATGTAATAATGAAAGAGCAAGAATATATGAAAGTCATATAAGCTTAACAAAAAGTATTAGCTCTGAAAAAGATCTGATTATTTGGCCTGAAAGCGCGACCGGTTTTAACAATGATCCTCTCATTCACGATCGGGTCTTGACCGATATTCAAATAGAAGTTGAGAGGTTAAATTCTTATTTTTTAATTGGTGGAGACAGACCAATACGGGAAGCTAATTTTGAAAATTATGGTCTATTTATCAACAATCAGGGAAAAATTGTAGATCAATATCTGAAACAACATCCAGTTCCTTTTGGAGAGTACATTCCTTTTAGGAGATATCTTGATTGGATCCCTTCCCTTTCGCTAGTTCCAAGAGATATGATTAGGGGAGAACAAGAGAAAATATTTCAAATGGGATCACATAAATTGGCCTCTGTGATTTCTTTTGAGGGATCATTTCAAAGATATATTCGAAGTAGTGTTCAGGCTGGAGCAGAGATTATTGTAATTCTTACAAATCAAGCCAGCTATGGAGAAAGTGGAATGTCGGATCAATTTATATTAATGTCTCGTGCAAATGCGATTTCAAATGATAGGCCTGTCATACATTCTGCAATAACTGGAAAATCTGCATTCATCGACAATAATGGAAAGGTTTTATCACAGACAAATTTATTCACATCTGAAATCTTAAACGAAAACATAAATCCAATTAACTCACAAACTCCATTTAGTTTGTTTGGAAATTATTTTAATTATCTAATAGTAATTATTGCATTTGTTATTTTCTTAAGAGAGAGAGTTTTAAGTTAGTTTTCAAGACCCTCATTAAAGTGCAAATTTTTCATTGCTGCAGCTTCGACAATACCGTCTTGGTAGGCTCTCAGATCAAACTTATGTAACACTGCTATTAAATGATCAAATATATCTGACTGAATGTTTTCATATTCAACCCAGTCAGTAGTTTTTGTAAATGTATAAATTTGTATAGGGACACCCTGGTTTGTTGGTGATAATTGTCTTACTAAAAATGTCATGTTTTCAGTATCTAGTTTTTCATTTTGTCTGAGATAGCTTTCTATATAGGCTCTGAATGTACCAATATTTGTTAGATTTCTTTGTTCTGTTACTGATTCTCCAGACGCTAATTCGTTATTAAATGTTTCCAACTCTTGTACTTTTTCATTCAGATAATCTTTAATAGGAGCAATTTTTTTTAATTTTTCAATTTCTTCAAATGTTAAAAATTTAATACTTGAGATATCAATACTTATTGATCTCATGATTCTTCTACCACCATAATCAGACATTCCTCTCCAGTTTTTGACTGATGTAGAGATTATTTTTGAGGTAGGTATGGTTGTAATGGTTTTATCCCAGTTTTGTACTTTTACTGTGTGAAGAGCTATGTCAATTACATCCCCATCAGCTCCATATTCTGGGACCTCTATCCAGTCACCATTGTTTATGATATTGTTTTGTCCAATTTGAACCGATGCAACAAAAGATAGAATTGTGTCTTGAAATACTAAAAGGAGAACTGCTGTTAGCGCCCCAAGTCCACTTATATAATATGTAACTGACTGTCCAGACAAAATTGCAAAAATAATAATGAATATAAATGCGTTCAGAATAATTTTAACGATCTGAATATAACCTTTAATTGGTCTGTCTTTCAATGCTTCATATTTACTTGATGCATTATTAAATATTGAAAGCAATTCATTTAGAGATAAACCTAAGAACACTGCCAATAGCGAACTAATTATTCGTTGACTAATTTCACTGTCTAATAATTCTGTTGAAAAGTCTGTAAACAATATTCCATTTAAAAAAGTAAATACAGCGACAAAAGATACTCTATTTAAAAATTTTTTTTCTAAAAAAAGATCATCAATGATAGTATTTGTTTTTTTCGCTATACGTTTAAGAAGTGGAAAAATTAGTGTTCTCAAGACTATATAAATACCCAGACTGCTTCCTGCGACAACTAGGAGTTTTAAATTATCTTCTACCATATAAGCATGATACCTTAGTCAGAATCCTCTTTGTTGACCTTTCCAAGGGGGAGGGGTATTGTTTTTAAACTCTTCAACGCTTGGACCATGTAAAGCTTTCAATTTATTTAAACCAATAAAATACGAAAGTACTAAAAGAATTAGAGTAGTTTGGTTTGAAGTTGCCAATTTAATAACTGCAAGCACTTCAGGGTTATCAAAATATAAAACTTGTAAACCACCTTTTACTCCAAGAAATATGACCCACAAGATTGCAACCCGATTATAAGCTGGTCTTACTGTTGGTAATAGATACCACTCTCTAGGCCATTTTCTAAAATACATTGATGAATAGATCGTAAAGGGTTTTCTCAATACGATTGATACGAATCCTATAAATGCAATGCTTAAATCTCTTATAATTCCTGGTAGAAAAAAACCTGATGCAGTCCCTTGAATCTGAGCAATTAACAAAGCAACTAAAGTTCCAAGAACACCGTAAAATGCAAATTTAATTTCATCTTTTTTTAGCAACCTGTAGCCAAACGTTAGGGCAACTAATACGGCTGTACTTATAATTGCAATATTTAAATCAAAAAATCTAAATGTTAAAACAAAGAATACTGGAGCAAGAATTGAATCAAAAATATTATTTTGTGATTCATTTAAACCCAGTACTTCACTTTTTATCTCAGTGAATTGATTTTTAAATCTTTTAAACAACAGAATTTATTTTTTCTTCAAAATTTTTGTTGGTCTTCTCAGAAAGAAAACTTTTTCCAATTTCCTGTAATTCTTTTTCTTCAACTTCCTCAAAATTTGTTGTAATATTTTTTATATAAAAATCTAAGTTATCGATTTCAAATGATTGAGATTGCAAAAATCTATATGCTTCATCCCTCTCAACCCCTTTAGTTACTAAATGAGATAGAAAAGATTGAGTTAGCAAACTCACTTTTGCTGAATTAATATTTGAATTTATTTTTTCATGATTAATATTGATATTTTTGAACAGCTCTTCCATCTCAATTGTTGAAAAACAAATGAGATTAAAACTATCTGGAAAAATGATTCTTTCTACAGATGAATTTGATATATCTCTTTCATGCCAAAGAGATATATTTTCAAGCGCGCTTACAACATAACCTCTGAGAATTCTTGAAATTCCTGATATTCTCTCAGAAGTAATTGGATTTTTTTTATGTGGCATTGCAGAAGAACCTTTCTGTTCGCTTGAAAATGACTCGTGTATTTCACTCACCTCTGAACGTTGATAACCTCTTAGATTTATAGCTATACGATCATAAGAGCTTGCAAGCATTCCTATAGAGCTAATTACTTCAGCATATCTATCACGGCTAACAATCTGAGAAGCAAATAGTTCTGGCTTAAGATTTAAAGTCTCTAAAGATTTTTTTTCAATATCACTGTTAATTATGGTGTAGTTCCCAACAACTCCACTTAGCTTTCCGATGCTAATATTTTCTTTTGCTCTTTCAAGACGTTCTTTATTTCGATGTATCTCCAACAACCAGTTTGAAATTATATT
Source organism: uncultured Candidatus Actinomarina sp. (assembly GCA_902615855.1). Lineage (GTDB taxonomy): Bacteria > Actinomycetota > Acidimicrobiia > Actinomarinales > Actinomarinaceae > Actinomarina. The sequence continues at coordinate 80,304 of CACMQN010000004.1, read as the reverse complement.
TCCAAGGAAAGTTACTTCCGCAAATACGCCATGAGTTCTTCCGATTATTTTGGTATCTTTTTCTTTTATTGCAAGATTCTTCAAAGTACTGATTAATTTATCAACTTCTCCGATTAGGAAATTTAATGATTCTAAAATTAATAAACTATTTGATGTATCAACTACGTCTGAACTGGTTAGGCCATAATGTATCCATTCGGAATCTTCATTTACCTTATCTTGTAGTATGTCAACAAATGAAGCTAAGTCATGGTTTGTAAGTTTTTCTCGAGCTTCAACTTCTTTTACGGTTACATTTGCAGCAAGTATTTTTTCTGATAAACCTTTAGGTACAATACCTTCCTCTTCAAGACTTTTAGTAACAGAGGATTCAACTTTTTTCCAAGTGCTTAACTTGTTCTCTTGACTCCATATATCAACTATTTGTTTTACTTCGTATCTTTTTATCATTTATCTAATTATATTTTGGTTTCTCTCTGGTCCAACAGATATATATTTAATTGGCACACCGATGAAATCCTCAATGAAATCAATATATTTTTTAGCATTCTCAGGAAGTGAATCATATTTCGTAATTCCAGAAATATCTTCATCCCAACCCTCAAACGATTCATAAATAGGTTCACACTTATCTAATATCTCATCAACTAATGGATAGTCTGTTATTTTTTTATCTTCAAAGCTATATCCTATGCATATCTTGATTTCCGCAAGGCCACTTAAAACATCTAATTTTGTTATAAATAATTGACTTAGAGAGTTGATCCTTTTCGAATATTTCAATGAAACTAAATCTAGCCATCCACAACGTCGTCTTCTTCCGGTAACCGTTCCAAACTCAGCTCCCTTTTCAATCATGTAATCACCAATTTCATTTTCTTGTTCAGTTATGAAAGGACCAGTACCAACTCTTGATATGTAGGCTTTGGTTACACCAACAACTTCATCAAAATTTAAAGGACCAATTCCAGATCCAGTAGCTGCATTACCTGCACTTGTATTTGAACTTGTGACAAATGGATATGTTCCATGATCGATATCAAGAAGAGTGCCTTGGGCTCCTTCAAATAGGATCTTTTTATTTTCTTTTAATGAATTAGATATAACCAATGATGTGTCGTCTGCAATTGATGAAACGAGTTCTTTGTATTTTTTATACTCCTCGACTATTTCGTCAAAGTTTATAGAATTTCCACCATAAATTTTTTCAATTATTTGATTTTTTTCTTCAAGATTATTTTTTAATTTTTCATAAAACTTTTCTTCAGATAAAAAATCTTGTATGCGTATACCTTTTCTTTGTATCTTGTCGCCATAACAAGGCCCTATACCTTTTCTAGTTGTTCCAATTTTCTTATCACCTAAACTATCTTCAATTAATTCATCAAGTATTTTGTGATATGGCATGATGATGTGTGCGTTATATGAAAGCTTTAATTTAGTGGTGTCTATATTTTTACCATTTAAAGTTTCAATTTCATTTTTCAAAACTTCAAAATCAATTACACATCCTGAACCAATGACTGGAGTACATGATTCATACATCACTCCTGATGGAACCATTGAAAGGGCAAATTTTTCATCACCTACAACAATTGTGTGACCTGCATTATTGCCACCTTGGAATCGGACTACAAGATCAGCTTTTGATGAAAAAAAGTCTGTGACTTTACCCTTGCCTTCATCGCCCCACTGAGCGCCTAAAACAATGGTAGTTGACAACTTTTCTCCTTGAATTACAACAATGGATAATACATGCATTTCTGATGTATAGAAAGATTTTTCTATCTAATAATTAAATTAATTTGTAGCAAAAACGAATAAAGGTTAAATTGGTACTTAGACAGGAACTTAATTTATTTATAGTTGTTTTGTTCTTGTCTGCTTTTATATAAAAGGAGAAAACATTGAGTAAAAAAGCAATCGTTTCTTTACTTATACTTTCTATGATTGCAGTAGCTTGTGCTACAGAAGAAGCAGTTGAGGAAGTAGCAGTTGAAGAAGAACACGATCACTCTGATGAGTCAACACTTGATATGGTTCTTGAAAGAGGATTTGTTAAGTGCGGAGTCAGTGGTAGTGCTACAGCTTTTTCCGAGACAGGTGCAGACGGTTCAATAACTGGTTTTGATGCTGATTATTGTTATGCCGTTGCAGCAGCTCTTTTTGGAGATTACAGTAAGGTTGAATTCAAATCACTTACATCAGCAGAAAGGTTCACCTCTCTAGCAGCTGGTGACATTGATGTTTTGATTAGAAACACAACTTGGACTCAAAGCCGTGATACCGAATTAGGTAACGACTTCGGTCCTACTACATACTTCGACGGTCAACAGTTGATGGGTAGAAACTCTGATGGTATATCAAGTTCATCTACACTTGCTGATATTGATGGCTTGAGTGTATGTACTAATGCTGGTACTACAACAGAAAAAAATATTACTGAAGGTGCAGGCCTTGTTGGTGCAACCATTACGCTTGTAACAGTTGAAAAATTCTCAGAAGCAATGGATAAATTTATTGCTGGTGAGTGTGACATTGTTACAACTGACGGTTCAGCTTTAGTTGGTAGAAGAGCAGTTAATGATGCTCTTAATGATTGGTCAATATTTCCACAATCACCAATTTCTAAAGAACCATTAGGACCTGTTTACAGATCAAACGACAGTAAGTGGGGAGACGTCATTAACTGGGTTGTTTATGCAACTATCATCGCTGATGAGTATGGCGTAACCAGTGCAAACGTTGATTCTGTTGACACCGATGCTCTTCCAGAACTTGGAAGACTTTTTGGAGCTAACGACGGTGAGTTACAATCCGTTATGGGACTTGACAAAAAGGCATTTTATAATGTCATCAAGCAAATTGGTAACTACGACGAAATTTACTCCAGAAACCTTAATCCTGTAGGATTATTCCGTGAAGGTGGAGCAAATGATAGATGGACAAATGGTGGTCTAATTTACGCACCTCCTGCTAGATAATTTATCATTATAAATTTAAAGAAGAGGGCTTTACGCCCTCTTCTTTTTATGTTTTGGGCAATCAAACTATCTTATTTCTGTTCAATTTGGTAAAATTCACTAATGTTGGGAAAAGTCTTAAAAAATTTTGATATTAGAACATTTTGGCGAGATGTCAGATTTTTAAAATGGGCCGGACAGGTTTTATTTTTAGTACTTTTTGCTTATTCGTTAGTGTTGTTCGTTCAAACTGGTATCAATAATCTTCAGTCAACAAATATACCATTTTCATTCGATTTTTTAGGTGACCCTCCCGGCGTTTCAATAGCTGAAGGTTTTGAGACACTTCCTGATTCAGGACTCAGAATGCTTCATGTTGGTATGTTCAACATGATAAGAATAATGATCGGTGGAATAATAGTTGCAACTATTTTTGGAACACTCCTCGGTATTGCAAGATTATCAAGCAACTGGATTGTTGAAAAAGCTGCAACAGCTCTATTAGAAGTTGTAAGAAATGTTCCACTTTTAGTACAAATCCTTTTCTTTCAGGCATTTCTTTTAGCATTCCCAAGGCTTGAAGAAAGAGATAGGGGAGAAATTACATTTCATGTGAGCTCAAAAGGAATTGCTTACCCCTGGCCAGAACGTCAAGAGTCTGCTTTTATGTTCTTTGGTTTTCTTTTACTTACAATTTATCTTGCTCGAAGAGTATTCAAGTGGAGAGTAAGTTTGCTGGAGAAAGAAGGAAGAGATACAAATCCATTTCTATGGTCGTTTTTAACATTCCTTGTTTTAACTTTTGGAAACTGGGTAGGTGGTTATAAATTAATGGGTATTATTGGACTGATTTCTGGTTACATTTCTATCGTATTTGATTCTATACCAAGCATTGCATACCAAGTTTTATTTTCGGTAATAGCAGTTTTTTTTGCATTTAGATACATCAGAAAACAAATCAGAAATACTGACACAGGTGAAATAAGAGGAATCCTTTCTGATGATGATTATTTTCGAATTATATTATCAGGAGTAGTAGCAGTATTTGTTGTTTTATTCATGTTTATGCCACTTGGTCAAAATTTAACTTATTTTTTAGAGGGGGATGAACTATTTTATAAATCAAACTGGGGCATACCACAATTTTTTGATGGCGTAGCAAAAAAATTTGATTTTAATATATCAGGACCTCCAGTGATTATGAGCTATCCCGAGATAATACAAGCCGGAACAACAAAATTTACAAGATATTCTCCTGACTTAGGAAAGGTAACTACTGTTGGTTATTTTGCAACTTGGTTTGGAGTAACTTTATATACTGCTATATTCATCTCAGAAGTTGTTCGTTCTGGAATAATGGCAATCTCAAAAGGACAGTCTGAGGCAGGCTTGTCTCTTGGCTTGAGAAGAAGATCACTATTAAGACTGATAATACTTCCACAAGCCTTCCGGGTTATGTTGCCTCCAATGGGAAATCAATATTTAAATCTTGCAAAAAATACTTCACTAGGAGTAGCAGTTGCCTATCCAGAAGTAGTTGCTGTCGGTCAGACTTTATATAACCAGGAGGGTCAAACACTCCCAGTCTTTCTAGTTTGGATGATATTCTACTGTTCGATAAGCTTATCAATTTCATCAATTATCAATTATTACAATAGAAAAATGAAAATAGTTGAACGATGATAAGAGATAACAAATTTTTCATTGAAAATCCCTACGGAAGGTGGGTTAGAGATAATTTATTCTCCTCTTCGAGTTCTGCATTTTTAACTTTCTTCGCAGGTTTTATGGTTATTTACTCTTATAGGGGAATTGTTGGCTTCATATTAAATCCTGAAAGAATGTGGACATCAGTAACCTATAATATGAAGTTATACATGATACTGGCTTATCCTGATGAAGCTATGATCAGAGTTTGGTTATCTGTAGGTCTTGCTTTACTTCTTGGAGGTTTATCTATAGGATTTTACAATAGTGGTAAGACTATTTCTTTGGGTGGAATTTTTCAAAAGCTATTTACAATATCTGCAGTAATAGCTCTTTTAATTGCTTTAGCTCCAACAAACACAAATGTAATTCAAAATGATGGAAGTATAGAAGTTGTAGAAATAATTCCTCAAGATGTAAGAATGCTTATTCTAGGTCCGTCCTTGGTTCTAACTTTAGCATTCTTTTTTCTGAAGAATATAAAAATTAAGAGTTTATTTAATACAGCAAAAGTTAATCTGACATATTGTGGGTTGATTATTGCATCTTTATACTTTATTAAAATTCCAACAATATCACTTGATTCAAGCGGCGAAAGGATAATTCCAGATCCATTTCTTCCAATAGCCAGCACTACTTACATCCCATGGACAATCCTCTATGTAGGCATGTTAATATTCTTTTTTATCGGTTCACTTTTAAAAAACAGAGATATAAAAATAATGGCAAGGCTTATTCCGATTGGATGGTTTCTGTGCCCACTTTTTATATTTTCGTGGATCTTTAAAAAGCCATTAGTTGAATTGAATACAGTTTTCAGTGCAGATATCCCCTCTATACTTGTTTTTGGAATTATTGGATTTTTAATAATTAGATTCAGCGATAACCAATCTTTAGGAGCTTATAGAACTCCTATCAATATTGGGTTTTTAGTCTTAAGTGTCGTAGTTTTTCTTTTACCCGTAGTATTTATCTTTAAAGCAACAATGGTACTTCTACTATTACTTTTGGTTGTTTCACCAGCTATCGCTACAACTAAAGAAGGCAAAAGACAGCTTTTTATTGTTTGGGTAGTTTCATTGTTTGTTTTAACTTTTTTAATTAGAGGAGCAAGCTCTGATACCATGCTCGTAACTCCTACCGGAAGTATTTTTGGAGGATTCTCTTTGACATGGTTACTTGCAATTTTTGGAACTTATGCATCATTTCCACTAGGACTTGCTTTAGCTTTAGGAAGGACATCAACCTTACCAGTAATTAGAATTATATGTACTGGGATAATTGAGATTGTTCGTTCAGTTCCTTACATTACTTGGTTATTTTTTGCTAGCGTTATGCTCACGGTGTTTCTTCCATCAGGAGTAGAATTTAATTTGATAATAAGGGTTTTAATTTTAACTGCATTTTTCAGTGGGGCCTACTTTGCGGAATATATAAGAGGTGGTTTGCAGTCAATACCTAAAGGACAATATGAGGCCGCAAATGCTATTGGAATGAATCCATTTCAAAGAATATTTTTAGTAATAGTCCCACAAGCTCTTCGTGCAATAATACCTACCCTTGTTGGAAGTGTTATAACATCATTTAAAGATTCAAGCTTGGTAGCGATTATTGGATTATTTGATATTCTAAGAATCGGAACTTCAGTTATCCCAGCACAGTCGCAGCCTGTAGCCTTTATTGGTAGAAACTTAGAACAACTAGTCTTTTTGTCATTCTTCTTCTGGGTATTTACATTTGTATTTTCAAGAAGATCTATGAAATTTGAGAAGCGTTTAGGTTTAGGAGAAAGGTAATATAACTATATGAGCATAATCAAAACTGTAGATGTTAAAAAGTGGTTTGGAGATTTCCAAGCTTTAAAAGGAATATCTATGGAAGTTTCAGAAGGTGAAGTGTTGGTAATATGCGGACCCTCGGGTTCAGGAAAATCAACATTTATCAGATGTATAAATCGTTTGGAACAACATCAAGAGGGTGAAATAGTTGTAGATGGCATAGAGCTAACTAATGATTTAAAAAATATAGAAGCAATAAGATCTGAGGTCGGAATGGTTTTTCAAAGTTTTAACTTATTCCCACATTTAACTGTCATGCAAAACATTACTCTTGCTCCAATTTGGGTGAGAAAAAAGAGTCGAAGTGAGTCTGAAGAAAAAGCAATGGAATTATTAGAGAGAGTAGGAATACCTGAACAAGCTCAAAAATTTCCTGGTCAATTGTCAGGTGGTCAACAACAAAGAGTAGCTATTGCAAGAGCCCTTGCAATGGAGCCAAAAATTATGCTTTTTGATGAGCCAACATCAGCATTAGACCCTGAGATGATTAAAGAGGTATTAGATGCGATGAAAGAACTTGCTGAATCAGGAATGACAATGATAGTTGTCACTCATGAGATGGGATTTGCAAAAGAAGTAGCAGATCGAGTCATGTTATTTGATGATGGACTAATGGTTGAGGAAAATACACCTAAAGAATTTTTTGACAACCCAAAGAATGAAAGAACAAAACTTTTCTTAAGTCAAATTCTTTAGAGTTTGTCCCAAAGATTATTTTCAGCTAAATCAATTATCGTAGTACCCATCCCATAAGCACCATCAAATATTGCTTTATGTCCACCAGACTTGATAGTTGCAGCTGCATATTCAGGTTGATGATTCACAGCACTACCTGAATCAATTGCAAGCATGGGATGAATTGATGGCATGGCAAATGATATATTCCCCATGTCAGTAGATCCTAATCCAGGTTGGGAAGGATCTTGTAAAGGCATTTCTCTACCTATCTCTTCGCAATTTTTCATAAATAGTTCATACATTGTCTTGTTGTTTAAAATTTCTGCATATTGATAATCTGGAACTGTAACGTCTGAGCGGCATTTTGTTGATATTGCTGCAGCATTAACAAAATTGAGAAAATCTTCTTCAAGTTTTTTTAAGCCTTCAGAATTTAATGATCTTAAATACCACTCAGAACTTGTGTATGAAGGTATTATATTTGGTTTATATCCTCCATCAAGGATTACGCCATGCATCCTATTTGTTAAGGTCATTTGTTGTCTATAAGTTGATGCATTAACAAATAATTGTATTTGTGCATCCAATGCATTTATACCTTGGTCAGGAGACCCAGCTGCATGTGCATCCTTTCCAAAAAATTCTACTTTATATTGTTGGATTGTTGTAAATGTAGGGTTCGCAACGTTTATTGAACTTGGATGAATCATCATGGAACAAACAGCATCTTCAAAGGCACCGTTGTCAAGTAAAATAATTTTTCCACCCCCACCTTCTTCAGCTGGAGTTCCTAGAAGTTTAACTCTTACACCAAGGTCATCCACCAAGTTTCTAATCGCTATTCCAGCACCGATAGATGCTGTCGCAATAATATTATGACCACATGCATGACCAATTTCTGGCAGCGCATCGTATTCAACACAAAGTACGACAAGTGGCCCTTCTTCTCCAAAAGTAACCTCAAAAGCTGTTGAAAGATCTCTTGTTGGATAAATGACTGAATCAGAAAAATTTTTAAGATAATTAACTAAGTATTCGGATGTTTTAAACTCTTCAAATGCAAGTTCTGGATTTTCGTACATCCAATCATTAATCTTTATAAGATCGCTATGTATTATTTCAAGTTCTTTTTTAAAAGCACTTTTAGAAGTCATGAATCAATACTAATAAAATATTCCTGATTATAAAAAGAAGAAACATTCCAAATTAACCAATCAAGACCTTTATCTTCTGCAGCTCTTATATTTTCCTTTACCTCCTCACTTGAATGCCAGAAACCTTGTAAATACGGTCTTAATTTTTCTGGCTTAATATCTCTTTCGAGTCCATCATTCAATGCTGATGTTATAACTCCGTATGGATTTTTATTCGGATTATCATAACCAAAGGAACCATTTGAGTAGTGTGAAGGGTAAACCATGGGTGATATAAAATCCACATTTTCACTCAAAGTTTCTAAATTTTGTCCAATACCTCCGTCAAATTTGTTAGATAAAACATACCCAAAAATATCAGCAGAAACAAAACATCCTATTGCATTTAGTTCTTCTTTACCATTTTTTAGGAAGGTATTTATATTGTTAACTCTGTTTTCATAATTATTTTCATCTTTAAATTTCATAAACTTATAATTTGAATCTGGATAGCGTATGTAATCAAATTGAATTTCATCAAAGCCAAGCAAACAGGCCTCTTTTGATATATCTAATATATATTTCTGTGCCAGCTTGCTACCTGGATCAATAAAATATTGACCATCTTGAGAGTAAATAGTCTTTTTTGCCGTATCAAAGACTGCTTCATTTGGAAATGTTTTTGCAAAAGTCGGATCTTGAAAAACAACAACTCTTCCAATTAGATAGAGGTTTTTATTTTTGTATTCCCTTATGATAAATTCATCATATTTACTTCTTATATTGTTCATTTGTTTTGATAATTCGTTATCACTTTCAAAAAGAATATGGCCATTATCAGTCTTCACATCAATGACCAGTGTATTAATATTTGTTTTGTCGGTTATATCAAGAATTGCATCTATTTTATTTTTATTGTCCATATGATATCCATTTACATAAATTCCTTTTATCCCACCATTATCAGTTTTAAATTTATTGAAGTTCTGTCTTTTGATTAGAAATGTAAGCTCTTTATTTAATTGTTCAAGATCAAAATTTAATTTCGTAATAGAAAAATCTATATTTCTTTCGGTAGTTTCGTAAAAATTGTCAAGATTGAAATCTCTAAGAACTTTTTTTACTTTTACCTGAGGATCTAATTCCTTAAATATTGTCGTGTTGGTAACTACTTCGTTTGATACAAAGTAAGAAATATCTTCTTCTTCATCAACATCAGCAATAAAAAAAGTAGTTACTGATAAAATCAGTAAAGACAAGAGAATAAAGCTTATAACCCTGTTCATATTCTTATTTTAAGAATACTTATTAATTTCTTTCAAAGCTAGTTTTATAATGTCTATATGCAAAATTCGAGATATCAAAAAGTTGAAAAATTTTATGAGATACCAGTTTTTATCGCAGTTGTTTTACTAATTCCTGTAATAATCATTGAATATAGAAGCTCGGGACTAAAGGAATTTGCAAACTATCTCAATTGGGGTATATGGGTTGTATTTTTATTAGAGTACGTTCACTTACTAATCCTATCTGAAAACAAAAGAAAGTATGTTTCTAATCATAAGTTAGAACTTTTTATTGTAATCGGCTCAATACCATTTGTACCTCAAGGATTAGAATCGTCGAGATTTCTACGTTTTGTAAGACTACCAAGACTTCTAAGAGTATTACAGTTATTTAGACTTGCAGTTGTAGTTGCAAAATTTGGAGCTGATATAAAAGCTATTTTTAATAGCAGGGGACTCAGGTCAATTGTTTATGCAACTATATTTTTAATAATTTTCTTTGGATTCCTTTTCTTTGTTTCAGAACCTGAGGTTGAAACATTTAGTGATGGAATATGGTGGGCTTTGGTTACCATTACAACTGTTGGGTATGGAGATATAACGCCCTATACAACACTAGGAAGAATTGTTGCAAGTTCCCTAATGATTTTAGGCATTGGATTTATAGCAACAATAACAGCAACTGTTTCGGCTTATTTCTTATCGAATTTTGGAGAAAAACAAACTACTCTTGATGATGTTCTTGTTAAGCTACAAAAAATTGAAAATGAAATAGAAAAAATAAAGAAAGAAAAAAATGAATGAAGCATTAAGCAATTTAGCAGATGATTTCTTTAAAAATTCTTTAGACTCATCACCAACATCTGCGATTATGAGAGGATATAAGGAATACTTTGATCAAATCGAAGAATTAACTGAAACCAGATTCGATCAAAACTTAAAAGATCTAGATAAGTTTGAAAAAAGATTAAAAGAGATAGATTTCAATAATTTGTCAAACAAGGAAAAAGTAACTTACGGAATGTTGGAGTATGCTTTTGGATCAAATAAAGATTCATTACTTGATAAAAGCTGGGAGTTTGGAGCGGGAGTTTCTGGTTTTACAGGGTATTTAATTGATTACAACCAGCAAATGTTTATTCCTGATTTAGAATCAGCAGACCTTTTATTGAAAAGATTAGAACTATATAATCAGTTCTTTAATCAAGTATCTTTAGTTCAAAAGAAAGGTTTAAATGAAAATAGAGTAGCAACTGAAAGAAACTTATTAAGAACAATTGATCAAATTGAGAGCTATCTAAAAACATCATTAGAAGAAGACCCTCTTTTGTTAGTAAATTTTTCTCCTGAAGTCTCTGAAGAAGATGTAAGTAGCTGGAAAAATAAAGCAAGATTAATTATTGAAAGCCATGTGAGGCCAAGTGTTAATTCTTATCTAGAACAACTCAAATCAGACCATTTATCTAAAGGTAGATCAGATATGAATCCCGGCATAATGTGGATTGAGGGTGGTGATGACATTTATTTAAGAAGTTTAAGAAAATTTACAGGTAATAAAGACATAACTGTTAAAGAGGTACATGAAACAGGTTTATCTGAGATTGAAAGATTAAAAAAAGAATTTTTTGAAATTGGAAAAAATGTTTTTGTAGATGTAACAACTCCAGAAGAAGTTATTTATAAGATGCAAACTGAACCATCGATGCGCTTTGAAAGTAAAGAACAGATGCTACAAATGGCAGAAGATATTATTAAAAGAGCTTACGAACCACTCGCTGATTGGTTTACAGTATTTCCAAAAGCCCCTTGCAATGTTTTACCAGTTCCCGAAGAGTCAGAAAAACATGCTCCACCAGCCTACTATTATTCACCTTTGCCAGATGGTTCAAGAGATGGAACTTATTTTTTAAATACTTACAAACCAGAAACAAAAAGTATTTTTGAAGCTGAATCTGTTGCTTTTCATGAAGCAATACCAGGGCATCATCTTGATAGGACAATTGCTGTAGAGCTTGAGGATGTTCCTGATTTTCAAAAATATGTCGCTTCTACTGCATTTGTGGAAGGATGGGGGCTATATTCTGAGCAGTTAGCAAACGAAATGGGTCTATATTCTAATGACATACAACAACTTGGTAGATTAGGAAATGATGCATGGAGAGCGTGTCGTCTTGTACTCGACACTGGAATGCATGGCATGGGATGGTCTAGGGACGAAGCCATCAAATTTTTTAGAGCAAATTCACCTATTGAAGAAATAAATGCAAATATCGAAACTGATAGATACATTGCTTGGCCTGGACAAGCCTGTTCATATAAGATGGGACAATTAAAAATCGAGGAATTAAGAAGAAAAGCTGAAAACGAACTAGGTAATATGTTTGATATTAGATATTTTCATGATGAAGTACTTTGTGATGGGGGTATAACTTTACCTATTCTTGAAAATAAAATAAATGATTTTATAGAAAGACATAAAAGTTAGTAAATCTAATTTTTTCTAAGATCTTTATTTGACTTCTTAACAATTTCATTCTTATAGCTTTTGTGAATTTCTTTTTCAGATTGGCTTCTTTGGTTTTTTTCTAATTTAATATCTTCCTTAAGAGATTCAATCTCAATTTGCAGATCAGAGATTCTGTCTCTCATTTCATAAATTATCTTTATGCCATCTAAGTTAATACCTCTTTGTGAAAGATTTTGAATCTGTATAAGTTTGTCTATGTCTTCTTGTGAGTAGCGCCTTGTTCCACCACCAGTTCGGTAAGGCTTTATCAAACCTTTTTCTTCATATGTTCTTATAGTTTGGGGGTGAATCCCAGACAGCGTTGACGCCACAGAAATAAAATATATCGCTTTAGAACTTTCGCTACTCATAGAGGTAGTCCCTTGGCGAGTCTCCAGATTCAAATTGTTCTTTATATTTTTCTAAATGTTTTTTTGCTGACCTAGAGAGATTTGTTGGAGCAACAATTGTAGTTTTTACATATAAATCTCCTGCTCGTCTACCTTGCGGTTTGATTCCTTCACCTCTAATTTTAAATGTTTTACCACTTTCTGTTCCTGAGGGAACTTTTAATGTTACGGAACCATCCAGAGTTGGAATTTTTATTACAGTGCCAAGAGCAGCCTCTGTAAACAAAAGAGGTATCTCGAGTATCAGATCGCTACCATTTCTCTTAAAAAACTTGTGAGGCTCAATATTAACTTGAACTAGAAGATCACCATCAGGACCTCCTCCGCTTCCAGGACCACCATAACCTCTTAGTCTTATGACAGTACCATTATCAACACCTGCGGGAACTTTGACCTTAATTGTTTCATTTTTGATAACAAATCCATTTGCCCTACAACGTTTACATTGTTTGTCGATGACATTTCCTTGACCCCGACATGCTTGACATGGCTGTGAAAAGGAAAAGAAACCTTGATTTGATGCTGTTTGACCTGATCCCTTACATATGTTACAAACGTGATACGAATTACCATTTTCTGATCCGTTTCCTCTACAATCTTCGCAGACAACCTCTTTTCTTAGAGGAACATTTGTATCTAATCCAGATGCAGAGTCATTAAATGATACATTTATCTTTGTTTGATAGCTTTGACCTTTTCTTCTTGACGTACCTCCAAAACCAAATATATCTCCAAAATTACCAAATATATCTCCTAGATCTTCAACATTAAAGTTTGTACCCCCGCTAAAACCAGAAAAACCAGAAGCACCCATTGCTCTTACTTGGTCATATTCTTGCCTTTTGTTTATATCTGTTAAAACAGAGCTTGCTTCAGAAATGTCTTTAAATCTTTTTTCAGCTTCCTTATCATCTGGATTTAAATCTGGATGATTTTCCCTTGCTAGTTTTTTATAGGCTTTTTTTATTTCATCTGTGCTCGCATCTTGGTTTACACCAAGGACGGCATAAAAATCTTTCTCTAACCAGTCTCTATTCACTTTTAACTCTTACCATTGCTGGTCTTAGCAGCTTGTCTTCTAAGGTATAACCTTTTCGTAAAACTTCTTCAATGGTTTGAGTGTCTCCATCCCCTGAATGCTCAACTGCTTCATGGAAATTTGGATCAAATGCCTCTCCAACACCAGGGACTTCAACTATGTTAAGATTGTCCATAAAGTCTTGCAAAGTTTTGTATAACGATTCAATCTCTTTTGGGTTGTTGTCTTGTTTTATGGCGATATCAAAATTATCAATTAATGGAAATAAACTATTTACGAATAAAGCTACAAAATTAAATGAAGCAGACTCTTTTTCTTTTTCATTTCTCTTTTTAAAATTTTCGAAATCCGCAGCCAGTCTGAGATAGTCGTCCTTGATTTTTTCATACTCATCAAGGGTTACAGTGTTTGTTTCTTGATTTTGTTTTAATTCTTCAGACGAAGACGCCTCGTCTTTATTACTCATCTTCTTCTACAACTTCACCCTCAACTACATCTTCTTCATTTTCATCTTGAGCCTTCTGTTGTTGAGTTTCAGCATATAGTTTTTCAGCAAATGATTGACTTGACTTGGTTAGTTCATCAATACCATTTCGCATTTCTTCAGTTGAAGCTTCATCATTTTCGAGTATCTTTGAGAGTTTTTCCTTACTCTCATTTATAGATTGAATTTCTTCTTCCGTTGCCTTGTCTTTATTTTCTTCAAGCATTTTCTCTGTAGATGTAATCAATCCCTCGCCTAAATTTCGTGTTTCAACTTGCTCTTTCTTTTTTGCATCTTCATTAGCATGAGTTTCAGCATCTTTAATCATTCTTTCAATTTCATCATCTTCTAGGGCGGTACCCCCTGTGATAGTAATTGCTTGTTCTTTACCTGTTCCTAAATCCTTAGCATTTACATTGACAATTCCATTTGCATCAATATCAAAAGTTACCTCAATTTGAGGTATGCCTTGTTTTGCTGAAGGGATATCAGTAAGTGTAAATTTTCCAAGAGATTTATTTCCCGAAGCCATTTCTCTTTCACCTTGTAAAACATGTATTTCTACTTGGGTTTGGCCATCTTCAGCAGTCGTGAATGTCTCTGATCTTTTTGTAGGAATAGTTGTGTTTCTTTCAATCATCTTCGTCATGATCCCACCTTTAGTCTCAACACCAAGTGTTAACGGTGTAACATCTAAGAGCAATACGTCTTTAACGTCACCCTTAAGAACTCCAGCTTGAATAGCTGCACCAGAAGCAACAACCTCGTCAGGATTAACGCCTTTATGAGGATCTTTACCGGTTAAAGTTTTAACCATAGCCTGTATGGATGGCATTCTTGTTGATCCACCAACTAAAATAACATGCTCTATATCAGAAATAGACAGACCCGCATCTTTGATGGCATTTGTTACTGGATCTTTAGTTCTTTCAACCAGATCGTCAGTAATTTTTTCAAATTCACTTCTAGATAATTTTTCCAATAAATGTTGAGGACCAGAATCATCTGCAGTAATAAAAGGCAAATTTATCTCTGTTTCACTTGTAGAGGATAGTTCTATTTTTGCCTTTTCAGCCCCTTCTTTAATTCTTTGCATCGCCATTTTGTCAGATGATATGTCGATTCCTGTAGATGATTTAAATTTATCTACTAACCAATTCATTACTCTTTCATCCCAGTCGTCTCCTCCAAGTTTTGAGTCGCCGGATGTTGACTTTACCTCAAAAACTCCTTCAGAAATTTCTAGTACTGAGACATCAAAAGTTCCACCACCTAAGTCATAGACTAATATTTTTTGATCTTCATTATTTTCTAAACCATAAGCTAGTGATGCAGCCGTTGGTTCGTTAATTATTCTTAGAACGTTAAGACCAGCAATCTGACCTGCTTCTTTAGTAGCTTGTCTTTCTGCATCATTAAAATATGCTGGAACTGTTATAACTGCTTCAGTAACATCTTCTCCAATATAACTCTCGGCATCTCTTTTTAACTTTTGTAAAATTCTTGCTGAGACTTCTTGAGGTGTATATTCTTTGTCTTCAAATGTTTGTTTCCAGTTTGTTCCTATTTCTCTTTTAATTGATCTAACTGTGTTGTCTGGATTGGTAATTGCCTGTCTTTTTGCCAACTCACCAACTAAAACTTCGGTATTTTTAAATGCAACTATTGAGGGAGTTGTTCTGTTACCTTCAGCATTAGTAATAACAGTTGGCTCTCCACCTTCTAAGACTGCAACAACACTATTTGTAGTTCCTAGGTCGATTCCTACGGCTTTACCCATGAATTTTTCCTTTCTAAATTAAATTTGAGGTTCTTGTTCTCTTGGTAGATGTCCACGCACTCTTGGATAGGAGATAGGAGCATGTAAAAAACAATATTTCTTTCTGTTGTAGACACTGATTACTGTCTCACATGAATCAAATTCGCATACCCTTCCAGATGTATATTTTTTTGATCTTCTAACCCCAGGCTTAACTGTTGAGGCTGTTAATGTTCCGCTCATTTATTTCCTTTCAATCTTACCTTATTTGCTTATATTATCTAAGTATATTTACTTAGATTTAATATCAATATAATATATTTCGTTTTTTATGCAAACTTTTATTTAAATTTCTTTAAATATGACTATTTTTAGATATTTTCTGTGCTTGATAATATTAAATGATGGCAGAAATTGACGTTCATATAGTTGGAATTGGCAATCTTGGGAAGTCTTTTCTAGGTGGGTTTAGTTCTATTTCAGAAGGACCAAACTTATATTTATATGAATCAAACAAGGATATTTTTGATTCATTTAGTGGCAAACAAGAAATTAAATCAATCTTAGGACAGCTAGATGAGGGAGTTCTGTTGTTATGCATAAAACCAAATAATTTAAATGAATTTATTGAAACAAACAAGGAACTGATATCACCTGACGTTTTAATAGTGACCGCTCTTGCTGGATTAAAAATAACCCACTTTGAAAATATTTTTAAGAACAAAATATTAAGATTGATGCCTAATCTGTCAATAAAAAATAATAACGGTTTTATTCCTTATACAAAAAATTATGAAGATGATTACCTCGGATTCATTAAATGCCTTAATGAACTCGGAAAAACTGCTGAATATCCTGAAAATTTATTTGATATTATTACCGCAATTTACGGAAGTGGACCAGCTTGGTATTTTGAAATGTCTTCAAAAATTGTTGATGCTGCTGAAAAACTCGGAATGGAAAAAGAGGAAGCCAAAGCTATTGTTGAACAGTTAATATTATCTTTACCTTCTTTATTAGGTGAGATCAGTTTTGATGAAATTGTTGATAACATTAAATCACCAAATGGCACTACTGAGGCGGGTATCAATTCGCTGTCTGAAAACTCTTTTGATAAAATAATATTTGAAGCAATTAAAGCAGCGACTAACCGTTCAATTGAAATCTCAAAAGAAAATAACAATGAATAATAGTAAACCAAAAAAACAAGTTAACGATTATGTTTTATTGTTTTCTGCTGGTGCCGCCCTCTCGGTAATATTTTTATGGCTTGCTAGTTACATATTTCCTGAAGGTGAAATTATTGGGGGGAGAAGAGTCTTTGAAAATATACCTAAATCAATCCAATATATATTTTATATACTTAGTGCATCATCAATATTTATTTCCGGTTATTTGTTTTCCCTTCGTGCAAAAAATTGGTCAAGAGGATCTGAAGAAAAAAGAAAAGTAAAAATTTCAGATAGGATATTTAGCTTCTTTGATGGAATACTCATGAGAACAACTTTAAGATTTAAAGCAGCTGGCTTAATGCACTCAATGATATATTTAGGCTTTCTTGGATTGTTTGCAGGAACAATAACTTTGGAAATTCACCACTTGATGCCGCCATCCTTAAAATTTTTACAAGGTACAACATATATTGTTTATTCTTTTTTACTAGAACTAGCATCACTTCTTTATCTCGCTGGGCTTGTTTGGGCTTTTTATAGAAGAATTTTTGGTACTGAAGACAGAATAAAAACTAAGACAAAAATGGACGATTATTTAACTCTGTCCCTTTTAGCTTTTATGGGTGTTTCGGGTCTTACAACTGAAGCAGGAAGAATAATTGTTGAAGGATTTCCTAACTATGAGAAGTGGAGTTTTGTAGGCTATTTTATTGCCACCCTTTTACCTATTGAAAGCGGTGTGTTATTTCACAGAATCTCGTGGATTCTTCATACTGTAAGCTTTTTTGTATTTTTATTAGTACTTCCACAATCAAAATTAAGACACATAATCACATCTCCAGTAAATATGTATTTGAGTCCAAAAGAAAGACCAAAAGGTGCGATGAGAGATATTGGAAATCTAATGGAGGCGGAAGATATTGAAACTGTGGGTGCTGAATTAATTGAAAATTTTACATGGAAGCAACTTTTAGATCTTGATGCATGTACTGTATGTGGTCGCTGTACTTCTGTTTGTCCAGCTAACCTTACAGGAAAACCATTGGATCCCCGAGAGATTATCTTGAAAGTTGGACAGGTTATGTCAGAAACCGGAAATCCTGCAGTACCTACAACCGTATCAACTCCTATAGACTTAAAAGTGAAATCATCAAGTGTATTTGAGCGAATTACACCTGAAGAGCTTTGGGCTTGTACTTCTTGTAAAGCATGTGATGAAATTTGTCCTGTAAACATTGAAATTCTAGACAAGATACTTGATATGCGTAGATACTTAGCATTGATGGCTTCCGATTTTCCTTCTGAGTTAGGAAAGGCATATGTTGCAATGGAAAATTCTTCAAATCCTTGGGGTGCATCTCAAGAAGATAGAATGAAATGGTCAGAAGATTTAGATTTTGAAGTTCCTTTGCTTGATGAAAAAAATAAAGAGGAAATTGATTACCTGTACTGGATAGGTTGTGCAGGAGCTTTTGATGATAGAAATGTCCCTGTAACAAGAGCTGTTGCAACACTCCTCAGAAGAGCAAATGTATCATATGCAGTCCTGGGTCCAAAAGAAGTTTGTACAGGTGATTCTGCAAGAAGAACTGGAAATGAATTTGTATTTCAGCAGTTAGCAATTCAAAATATTGAGACGATGAATAACCTTGATGTTAAAAAAGTTATCACTCAGTGTCCGCACTGTTTTAATACGATTAAAAATGAATATCCCCAATTAGGCGGAAATTTTGAGGTCATACATCACAGTCAATTGTTGACTGAACTTGTCCAATCAGGACATATTCAAGTAGGAACAAGTGACAAACCACATGTCATTACATATCATGATTCCTGTTACCTAGGTAGACATAATGATATTTATACTGCTCCAAGAGAGATAGTTGGATCTATTGGCGGTATTGAAATTCGAGAAATGAAAAGACAAGGAACAACAAGCTTCTGCTGTGGTGCTGGTGGTGGCCGAATGTGGATGGAAGAAGCAACCGGTAAAAAAGTTAATATCGAAAGAGTAGAGGAAGCTGTTGAAACTGGTGCTGATGAGGTCGCTGTTGCCTGTCCATTTTGTTACATAATGATGGATGATGGAATGAAAGAGATTGGCCAAGGAGATAATGTTAGAGTAAGAGACGTCTCTCTTATATTGCTTGATAATTTAAGAAAAGATTAACTGTTTTTACCCATAAAGAATTTAGTGATATTTCCTTTTGACTTATTAAGGCTATAAATCACATATATTGCAGTAGTTAGATTGCCTAAAGTCATTAGGAAAAAAATCCAAACTAATGCAGATATCGTTTTTTCTTTATAAAATATCCAAATTCCTACAAGAATAAATCCAGCATACAGATCGACAAGCGAAACGACACCCCAAGGAAGAGATGGAATTATCGAATCGAATACTGAGACTTGGTTCTGAGCCCAAAATATTGTTGATACCATAGCTATAGTTATTAAATAAGCTATTACTTTTGTTATAGTCATACATTAGATTTTAAAGAAGAAGAAAAATATATGGGAAACAATAGACAAGTAATTTTAAAAATATTTAGATTGGATAAAAATATTTATAATGAACTTGCGTCAGAGGTTAGCAATTTCCAAATTGCTATTGCAATCTACATTTCTGGCTTCTTATTTAGTGGTCTTGCAGCCTTAAACTTTTTAAGAAACTCACTTGTTTATCTTGAGGAAAATCTTGGATTAATTGTTGGCACCCTTCCGGTACAAACAGTCAATGAATTAAATAATTTAATAAGAGAGTTCGAGAATGTATTCGATTCTCAACAATTATTTGGATTACTTACAAGTTATTTAATTTCTAGCTTTGTATCAGGGTTTGTTGGTGTTGGCCTTGTTTATTTATTGTTGACACGTTTTTTTAGAAAAGAGACAGATTTTAGGCAAGTAGGAATAATTTATGGATTTTCAAATATTCCAGTTTTTTTAAATGGAGTAATCTTCTTTAGTAGTTCAATCCCTCTTCAAATATTTTTAATT
The DNA here is from genome assembly GCA_902615855.1 of uncultured Candidatus Actinomarina sp. GTDB lineage: Bacteria > Actinomycetota > Acidimicrobiia > Actinomarinales > Actinomarinaceae > Actinomarina. The sequence continues at coordinate 60,329 of CACMQN010000004.1, read as the reverse complement.
ATTGGAACTGCTATTTTTGCACTGGTTTGTTTAGGGTCAGGTTTAAAACAGGTATATCTTCTCAGAAACATTGAAGCTTTTTTATTAGTAGTTGTTTCTGGCTTCGGTAGCTCACTTTTTTCACAAGTAATATAAATGAAAGCAGCAATTATCTTAGCCGCTGGAGAATCGTCTAGAATGGGATTCCCAAAACAATTGGCTGAATATAAAGGTAAAACAATTTTGGAAACTGTTGTAGAAACCGTTTCCAATAGCATTGAAAATTCAATTGTTGTATTAGGGCATGAAAACGAAACCCTTACTGAAAAGATTGATTTTAAAAACAGCACAATTCTTATCAATGAAAGTTGGGAGGAAGGAATTATTTCATCTATTAGAACCGGTTTATTCTATTTAAGCTCGGATAAAAATATCGATGGAGTATTGATATTCATGGGAGATCAACCAGCAATTAATTTAGAAGTAATTGAAAAATTACTATTAACAAAGCATGATGATGATGAGGTTGTAGTCCCACAATACCGATACGAAACAGGATATCCAATCTTGATACCTAGATATTTCTGGAACAAACTTGAACTCATTACTCAAGATGATATTGATGGTGATGATTCAGTATTTAAAAATTTTGATTTGATTGACTTCTTTGAATCATCTGAATCAAAAATGAAAATTCTAAATTTTAATTTTCTTAAACCTACAGATTTTGACAAACAGTCTGATTTTTAAGAGTGGGAAAATCTCCCTAAAAATTTTCTTAGTTTTTAAAAAAAATTTTGTAAACTTTAAACATGAATTCAATTGACTCAATAAATGGAATGACGCATACAGAAGCTACAAAATTAAGAAGAGCTAGAGTCAGAACTACAGTAACGTTTCTCCAAATCGCATCAACTCGATCTGGAAGAGCCTTGCTTACAAAAGAGACTGGAATAACATCACCAAAACTTTTGCATTGGGCCAAACGCGCCGAACTAATGAAAATTAAGAACCTTGGTAGAGATTACGCAGATCTCTTAGAAGCTGTTGGTGTTGAAAGTGTGGCTGATCTTAAAAGAAGAAACCCTCAAAGTCTTCATGAGATGATGCATAATGCAAATCAGGCAAAAAAAATTGTTGATAGAATGCCTTCACTTAAAAGAGTAGCTAATTGGATTGATGATTCAAAAGATATTGTCATAACGGTATCTTCTTAGTTAATCATTTAATTATCATTATTGTGTGAATACAAAAACACTAAGAATATCTTGTGCACAATTATCTTTTCCTGTTGGTGCGATCCAAGAAAATAAAGATAAAATAATCAACACATTAAAAGAGGCTGAAAAAGTACATTCTGATATTGTCTTATTTCCAGAACTTGCACTAACTGGCTATCCTCCCGAAGATTTGCTACTAAGAGAAAGTTTTGTCGGAAAAAATTTTGCGGTTATGGAAGAGATTGCGGAGTTTTCTGGAAAAACAAGTGGTGTAATCGGGTTTGTTGATCGTAGCTTAAAGAAACAAAAAAATGATAATGTTGACAGAGATATAGCCAATGCAGCTGCGATTGTTCAAAATGGTGATGTAAAAGGAATTTATCATAAATGTTTCCTACCTAATTATTCCGTTTTTGATGAAGCAAGATATTTTGACAAAGGTACAAATCCTTCAACTCTTTTTTGGTATGAAGATATTGCTGTAGGGATAAATATATGTGAAGATATTTGGATCGAAGATGGTCCAGCCGAAGAACAAGTAAAAAAAGGAGCTTCAATCATATTAAATATAAATGCATCCCCATTTGATTTAAACAAAATTAACCAAAGGAAAGACAAAGTAAAGAATAAAGCAAAAAAACTTGGTGTACCAATTGTTTATCTAAATATGGTTGGTGGTCAAGATGAACTTGTTTTTGATGGTGGTTCATTTGTGGTTGATAAAAATGGAGAAATTATATACATGGCTCCACAATTTGAAGAAGACTTTTTTACTTTAGACGTTGAACTCGATGTAAAAGATATTATTTCAGAGTCAAATTTATATTTGAATGATAAGAATGTTGAGCTAGAACCATTAGTTAGTACAAAAGAGCTTGATAAAATCGAGTCAATGTATGCTGCTTTGAAACTAGGTCTATCTGACTATGTAACAAAAAACAAATTCAACAAAGTACTTGTTGGACTATCTGGTGGAATTGATTCAGCTTTAACGGCAACTATAGCTTGTGATGCATTAACTCCAGAACGTGTCATAGGTGTTGCAATGCCATCAAAATACAATCCAGAATCATCCTTAGATGATGCAAAACAACTTGCTAAAAACTTAGGTATAAACATGAAAGAAATCACTATTGAGGATACTGTTGAAAATATAAGAACATTAGTTTCTGCAAATATTGAAGAACAATTGAAAAGTGTCGTAGATGAAAATATTCAGTCGAGGGTCAGGGGCAACCTCCTTATGGCACTATCAAATCAGTTAAATGCTATGGTTGTCTCTACAGGCAACAAATCAGAAATGGCCGTAGGCTATGCTACTTTGTATGGAGACCTAGTTGGAGGATTTGCGCTCCTTAAAGATGTTTACAAAGCAGATGTATATAATCTGGCAAAATATAGAAATTCAATATCGGAGGTTATTCCACAAAACACTATAGACAAAGAACCAAGTGCAGAACTTAGTGAAAATCAGTTTGATTCAGACTCTCTTCCTGATTACGACACTTTAGATAAAATAATAAAACTTTATATTGAAGAAGACTTTTCCTCAGAGAAAATTATAAATTCTGGAATTGATAAGAATGTTGTATACGATGTGCTCGAAAAAATTGACAGAAATGAATATAAGAGAAATCAAGTCGCTCCTGGTGTAAAATTGACAAACAGAGCTTTTGGAAAAGATAGAAGAATGCCAATTACAAATACATATAAAAGGGAAAGAAATTAAATGTATCTAATTAATGGTGTTGAGGTATCAAAAGAAGAATTTAATATACCTGTAGAAAACCTAGCTATTTGGAGAGGTGATGGAATTTTTGAGGCGATAGCCATACATAAAGGTTATTTATTTGGAATCGATAAGCACATGGAAAGATTTGCCCAATCTGCAGAAAAAATGTTTTTCAACAATATTAATTTTCAAGAAATAAAAGATAATCTTATTTCAATCGCTTCAAATTATGATGATGGCTACATGAGGGTAATTATTGGAAGAGGCTCGGATAAAGATAAAAGTGATGTCTATATTTTTTATCAAGAACTTATAAACTTCCCTGAGAGCTTCACATTACAATCTCACTTGGCGCACTGGCATGCTGGAGGTGATTTTGATTTAAATGAAGTAACAAATATTGGTTCAAAATCAATTTCCTACGCAATGAATCTTAATCAGACAAGATTAGCTGAAAAAAACGGGTACACAGATTCATTGTTATTGAATAAAGATGGAATAGTATTAGAGGGTCCAACATTTTGTGTAAGTTGGATAATTGATAACAAAATTTATGTACCTGATTTAGAACTTGGGATATTGGATTCCATTACTCGCCGCTCTCTCATCGACATAGCAAACGAGACAGATTTAGATTTAGAAATTTCCAGAATTCATATTAATGATATTTATAATGTCGATACAGTTTTTGCCCTATCAACAGCTAAACATGCAATTTTTGTAAGTAAAATTGATGACCAAGTTTATACTCAATCGCCTCTTTTAGAGAGAATCCGACATTCATTTACTGAATTTATTGAAAAAGAAAGACAATTAAACAAGTAATCAAAGGAGGTTCAATTGAGATTAACTGAATACTCTCATGGCGCTGGTTGAGCTTGTAAACTCTCACCTGGTGAGCTTGCTCAAGTTTTGACGCAATTTAAAAATCATAAAGCTACTGAATCTCCAAATTTATTAGTTGGACTAAATAATCCTGATGATGGAGGAGTTATTCAAGTTGGTGATCAAAAAATAATTCAAACTGTTGATTTTTTTACTCCCATTCTTGATAATCCTTACGATTGGGGAAGAGTGGCAGCCGCAAATGCGCTATCAGATGTATATGCAATGGGAGGAGAACCTATTTCAGCTTTGCAGCTAGTTTGTTGGCCTCGTAGTGAAATAAGTTTTGATATATTGTCTGAGGTGATTAAAGGTGGTCTTGACACAATGCAAAAAGCAAATTGTACTGTCATTGGAGGTCACAGTATCGATGACAAAGAACCAAAATATGGTTTCTCAATCACTGGTGTTATAAAAGATAAGATATTTAAAAATAATGAAATTAAGGATGGAGATAGACTTTTTTTAACAAAACCAATAGGAACCGGGATTATTACAACTGCAATTAAAAGAGGAGTTGCTTCTAACGAAAGCATAAAAATTGTGACCGACATTATGACTGAACTAAATAAAAAATCTGTAAATTTTTCACTTGATAATAATGCAAATGCAATTACAGATATAACTGGTTTTGGATTGTTGGGGCATTTGTACGAAATGCTGAATGATTCCAAATTATCAGCAACAATTAAATTTGATTCTGTTCCTTTGATTGAAAATATTTATGAGCATTTGGATAAAGAAATATTTCCTTCTGGAAGCTTGAGAAATTATGAATATCTATCAGACAAACTTATTTCTGATCTGGATGAGCAATCTTTAAAAATACTATGTGATGCACAAACTAATGGTGGCTTTCTTATTTCAATACCTAAAAACCAAAATATTAAACTTCAAAAAGATATGGAGCTCAACAAAAATATTTGGGAAATAGGTGAAATTAATTCTAAATATAATGAAAAGATAAATATTATTTAAAAGATGATAAAAACAATTGCTAAAGTTTTCGCTTTCACTTCCATATTCAAGAATTTGGTTTTGACTCAAAAAAGTAAAACAGAAGGAATAACCCAATTACATCCTATAAAGATTCCTGGAAGAACTGTCTTTGTGAGAGAAAAAGAATATTTTATTAGAGAAAACATTGTTGAGGGCACAATACCAATTGTTTTTCTGCATAGTTGGGGTACTGACTCACTTGGGAGTTGGTTTAATGTTCTTCCTAAAATTAAAAATGTTAGTTCATTTATAACTATTGATTTTAAAAATCATGGAAGATCGGATGCCAGTTGGGAAAGATGGAGTGTTGATGAGAATGCAGACATAGTAATAAGCATTCTAGATGAATTAAATGTATCAGAATGCCATTTAGTAGGTTGGTCCATGGGAAGTGCAGTTGCGCTAATAATATCCAAAAAAATTCCGGAAAGAATAAATAAAATGATTTTGGTTACACCATTTAGCTGGATCGAGGGAGAGAGGTATAAAGACAACTTTCTTTTCAAATTACTTGTTGGTGGTGTAAGAATTAGAGAAAGACTTTTTCCCAACAAAAATCCACAATCTAAATATTCTTTTCTTAAAAAATCTAGTGCTCTAAAAAATGAGTTTACTGATTGGGCGTGGAACAATCTTCATCGTTCTAAAGATGATTTTATCTATGGAGATGGTGGAAGACATGTAGTAGCTTTTGATTCAAGAGACTGGCTAGGTGATATTGAAACTGAAACCTTGGCGCTTATTGGTGGTAAAGACAGTCTTGTACCGCAAAAAGCATCGCAAGAAGTGACTACAAAAATGCAAAATATTACATCAATAACATTTACTAATGCACTTCATGGAATACCATGGACACATGATGAAGAACTTGTTGAAGAACTCACTAAATTTTTAAATTTATGAAAAATGTTCTATTTATTGCACCCACTACATATCAACTTCCTTTAACTGAAAACTTAAAAAAAAAGTTCATTACATTAAGTGAAGTTTGTAATGTTTCTGTTCTGGCTTTTGCAAACAGTAAAACTTTTTTAAACGAGACGTATGGAAACTTCTACTTAAATAAGAAAATAAAAAATCGTTTAATAAATTATTTTAGAATTATTCAAATTTCAATCTCTACCACCCACAAAATTATTAAAAAGGAAAATATAGATATTGTATGTTTTCAAGATCCAGTATCCTCTTTTTTTTCAATTCTATTTTTAAAGGTAAGAAGAGCTGGAGTAAAAATAGTTGTTGAAACTCATGGTGATTTCATCGAGACCTTGAGTTTAGAGAAAAATTTAGTTTTACCAAGGTTGTACAAAAAACTATTTTACATAATGGCAAAATACTCTATTGCTAAATCAAATATTATAAGAGCAGTTTCATCTTCGACTGAACAACAAGTTTTAGATATAGATTCTTCAAAAAGTGTTGTAAGGTTTCCTGCTTGGATTGATTTTAAGGATTTTCAAAACATTGAACCTAAGCCACTTTCTAAAGACAAATTTAATATTCTATTTATTGGAAGTGTGACAGATAGAAAAAAACCTCATATGATTATTGAGGCAATTCAAAGAATCAATGACAAAAGTTATCACTTATCAATTGTTGGACCCGCTCCTAATGAAAAATATTTTAAAGAGCTCAAAGACTTAATAGATAAATCAGACCTTCAAAATCAAGTTTCATTGTTAGGGCCTGTTGATAGGGAAAGTGTTAAAGATTATTATTCAACTTCAAATTTAATGATTCTACCTTCAATATCAGAGGGGCTTGCACGGGTAATATTCGAATCACAAGTAGCAATGTGTCCAGTACTTGTTACAGATGCTCCAGGCATGAGTGATATTGTTATAGATGGTCAAACAGGATATGTATTTGAAAGTAATAATCTTGATAGCCTCTCCTTAAAGATTGAATATATAAAAAATAATTATGATGAGGCATCTTTAGTAGCTAAGAATGCAAAGGGATTTATTTTATCTAATTATTCTGAAGATAATTTTAAATTTAGCTTCAAAAAACTTTTTGATACGGTTTAATTTCAAAACTGTCCACGCAACTTGCTATTCTTGTAACATGGAAATTTTATTTTTAGGGATAATTTCAGCACTTTTAATCGCAATTTTATATTTTGTTACAAAAAAAGATAATTCTGAAGAACAAAATAAGGACGAATATTTGATTAAAGGAATTGTTAGTGAAATTATTGAAAATGAAGAATCTCAAATTTATAAATTATTAAACAAATCAGATCAAACTGTAAAAGAATTTCTTGAAAAAACTGGTGAAATAAAAAGTTCTATATCAGGAGTAGATCAACAAACTCGAAATTTAATATCAGTATTAAACAATAATCAAAGTAGGGGTCAGTGGGCTGAGTTTCAAGTTGAAGATCTTCTAGGAATTATGGATTATAAAGAAGGAATCCATTATGAAACTCAAAAAATAATGAAGAGTGGTACAAAACCTGACTTTACTTTTTACCTTCCAGATGATAAATCGATCAATATGGATTCAAAATTCCCGCTTACGATATATATGGAAATTTCAAAACTTAATAGAGATTTAGAAGATGAAACTTTAGATGAAATAGCAAGACGAGAAATTACAGATTCTATTAAGGCCAAAACTAAAGAATTTTTAGATAAAGCAATTAAAACAAAAATAGATGATACTGCTTCGAGGGAGGGCTACATTGCTCCTGATGAAGATACCGTAGACTTTGTTTTAATGTATATTCCACTTGAGAATTTATATCACTTTCTTCTTACTTCAGTTATTGGTTCTTCAAAAACACCAGTTATTGAATATGCTTTTTCAAGGAAAGTTATATTAGTAAGCCCACAAACACTAATGGCCTATCTTGAAACAATAAGACATTCAATGAAATTATTTAGTTTACAAACAGATACTAAGAATATTCTTGCTACTCATGAAAAAATAAAAAATGAAATTAGGAAATTTATTGATTCATTTGATGATGTAACAAAGAGATTAGATCAAACTGTTCAATCGTTTGAATCTTTAAAGACTACAAGAGTCAATAAACTTGAAAAATCATTTGAAGAACTTGATCAGGTAAATAAACAACTTGAAGATTAATTATTAGAAGATAATCTTGTTACAACCATAATGCATTTGTCATCTATATAATTTTTTTTGTTAATTTTTAAGAATTCTGAGATTTCATCACTTTCTGCACCTGGTTGGTACCAAAAATTGTCATACCCCTTATCAACCAGATCTCTTGTAACAACTAATCCTTCATCTGGAGGTATTACAAAATTGATTATCGAGGGGATTTCTTCAAGCATTTCTATATTTTTATATGCTTTAAGTCCTTCAATTTCTTTTTCTTTCTTGTTAACCGGATAAACAGTGTATCCCTTTTTTGTTAAATCTAATAAAATTTTATTTCCATATTTTCTGGGATCATTTGATGATCCAATCAGAGCAATAGAGTTACTTTTATTCTTTAAAGATTCAATCAATTAGAAATTATCAGCCTTCATGGCATAAAGATCATCTTTACCTGCTGTAACAGCTGAAGCATAACCAGATGTCAATGGAAGCAGTTGTTCCATGTAAAATTTTGAAAGGGTTAATTTATCGGTATAAAACTCATCATTAGTTTCTTTAAATTTTTTGTTTGCCAAAATAGCAGCTTTACCCATATAGTATCCACCAAGAACTTGTCCAAACATTTTCAAATAAGGTGTAGCAGCAGCACTTGCATCAACAAGTTCTCCTTCTAACATTCTTCCACCAAGCCATAATGTAACCTCGGATAATGTAGAGACTTCTTTTTCAAGCTTTTCTGCCATAGATACAATTACTTCATCATCTTTCTTCATTTCCTCGATAAGTTCATTTACATCACCCAATAATCTTTGCATTGCTTGACCATTGTCTAATGGGAGTTTTCTAAACATTAAATCTAAGGCTTGAATTCCATTTGTTCCCTCATAAATTGGTGCAATTCTTGAATCCCTCAGATATTGAGCCACTCCAGTCTCTTCGACATAACCCATTCCACCATAAACTTGTATAGCCATAGAAGAAAGCTCAACTCCTAAATCTGATATCCATGCTTTAGTAATTGGAGTCAAGATTCCACATCTTTCCTCACCAAAAGCCTTCATTTCCTCATCTTCTGCAAAGTATTCTACATCCAGCATTAATTGATTGTCATACATCATATATCTCATTGCATCAACGTATGATTTAATTGTCATAAGCATTCTTCTAACATCTGCATGATCAATAATTGTTGAATTTTTAGCATCCTCTTTTGACATTCCAACAGGGCGACCTTGGACTCTATCCCTGGCATATTGGGCAGCACCCTGAAGAGATCCTGATGCGCAAGCAAGACCTTGTCCACCTACCCATACTCTTGCCTCATTCATCATTGTGAACATGTAGTTAAGGCCTCTGTTTTCCTCTCCAACTAAATAGCCAACTGACTCGTTATATTCCATAACACATGTTGGACTTGCGTGAATACCTAATTTTTCCTCGATAGAGATACATGTGACATTGTTGCTTTCTCCAGAAGAGCCATCTTCATTGACCATCATTTTTGGAACTATAAACATAGAAATACCTTTTGTTCCTTCAGGTGAACCAGGTACTTTTGCAAGAACTAAATGAATGATGTTGTCAGTCATATCATGTTCTCCAAAAGTAATCCAAACTTTTGTTCCAGTTATTTTATAAGTTCCATCATCTTGAGGCTCTGCTTTTGTAGTGATTGTTCCAAGATCAGATCCTGATTGTGGCTCGCTAAGGTTCATAGTCCCTGTCCACTCACCTGAAACTAATTTAGGTAAAAACTTTTCTTTTTGTTCTTCACTTCCATGAAAATTAATTGCTGAAATTGCTCCGGCACTTAAACCTGGTGCTAGTCCAAAAGCGAGATTTGCACTACTTAAAATTTCAAGAGTTCCTCCAGAGAGTGCAATTGGCATTCCTCCTCCACCAATTTCTGATGGTAACGAAATTGAAGCCCACCCAGCTTCTGCAAATCTTTTATAAGCGTCGACAAATTCAGGTGGCATCGATACTTTTCCATTATCAATAGTCGCCCCTTGTTGGTCACCAATTGCATTTATTGGTGCCAAAACTTCTTCTGCAAATTTTGCACATTCTTCCATAGTTGGAATGACAATATCTTCAGTGAAGTCACTAAATGCTGGTATTTTACCAATAACGTCATAAGTGTCTACTACTTCGTATCCAAACACTATATCTTTAATTGGGGCCTTGTATGCGACAGCCATATTCTATTTTAAACGTAAAGTATCAAAATTATAAAATTCTCAGCGCGGTTTTATTTCAATTAATTCTGAGACTTCCTTTATTTTCTCCATAGTGGGAAGTTCATTAGTTCCAGCAACAATTGCTCCAGATGCACACGCACCTTTAACATTCTCAATTAAGTTTTCTACACCAAATGCACCAATGTATGCAGCTGTTGCATCTCCAGCTCCAGTTGAATTTATAGTTTTGAAATCTGGAGGTGTAATTTCTAAAACACCATCTTTACTAATCAACCTTGCAGGAAGATTTGATGATGTTAAAAGAATCCAATCAACGTATTCTTCATTTATTAATCTGTTTGCTTCAATCACATCAATTTCATCTTTACTTACAACTAAAAAATTAATTCTGTAAGTAATTTCTTCTTGATAGCCTGCCTGTGTAATAAACACATCATGGCTTATACTTTCTAAATCTTGTTTTATAAACGGAATAGAATACCTATCTACTATCAATGAGTCAAAGTTTTTAACTTCTTTCAAATTATTCCACTTACAAAAGTTATAACCCGAGGAAATTATTGTCCTTTCACCATTTTTATCTACATAAATCGAACAAGTTGGGGTATCGTGATTTTCAAAAATTATATTTTCGTAGTTTATGTTTGAATTTTCAAAATGTTTGATCATATATTTACCGAATTCATCACTTCCTATACTATTTCCTGCGACCCCAACATTAAGACCCCAGTTGGCTATATTTTCAGCACAATTAGTTGCTGTACCTCCTGCTCTGATTAGATATTTACTACTCCTTATGTCTCCACCTAAATTTGGGAGTTCATCGATGAAATATATAAAATCAGGATTCAGAGTGCCAAAACTCAATATATTATTAAAAGACATAGTTACTATTCTATGCTTTAAAAATTTATCATATAAGCCGAATTTTGTTTAAATATTTATTATGAACGTAAAAACATTAAATGCAAAAATTGATGAATTTGTATCAAATACAATGAGTTTTTTAAACAATATCCAAGTTTATCATTGGCAAACTCAGTCTTATTCAGAACATGAAGCATTGGGCGAATACTATGAAACTCTTACTCAGTTAAATGATAAGCTTGTCGAGTCATGGCAGGGAAATCAAAATACCAGACTGAGATTTAGTGAAGGTCCTTACTCAATTGAAAACTATTTTTCAAAAGAAGAAACTAAAAATAAAATTGTTGAGTTTAAAGAACAGGTAACTACAATTTCAGGATTTGTATCTGAATTAAATGAGACAAACAAGTTTGATGATATTGAAAATATTCTTGAAGAAATATCAGAAGTTAACAGCCGAACTCTTTATCTTTTAAGTTTGAGTTAGTCCAATATCTGAATACTCTGTATTTGGAAAATAAATTAGAAAGGTACAAATGAAAGTAGCCTATGTTTTAAATACACCTAATGCTGCAAATTATAAAGTTGGAGAAATGATACTTCCTCAACTTGAAAGTGATAGTCACGGTGTTGATGTTGTAGGAATTTTCTTTTTTGATGATAATACGATGCTTCTTCAAAAAGGAAACCCTAAAGGTGAAAGACTTGCAAAAATTGCTTCAGAAAAAGGCATGCTCTTAATGATGTGTGACCAATGTGCAAATCAAAGAGGTTTGGCTTCTGAAAACAGCGATGGTGGCTATTCACCTGAAGGTACAGTTGATGGAGTAGCAGTTGGTTGTTTCCCAGATCTCTATAGTGCATTATCAGGTAATATGCCCGATCAGGTCATTTCACTTTAACCTAAGAATTACTTAAGACAAATTACTATTACAAACGGTAATTTGTCTAAGTTTTCGATTATTAAAATAAATAACTTTTTCACTCACTGAATTTAAAGGATGAAAGAATTAATAGACTTTTGTTGTGATTAAGCTTGTAGCCAGTCTTCAGGATTATCATCAACAAAAAAATCTGAAACTAAAGTTGCGTCTGGATCTACTGCATATTGATCAAAATCTGTGATACCTTCTTCTTCAAGAACATCTTGGTCTAAAAAGAAGTTTCCGGTGCATGATGATGAATCTCTCTTTAAGACGGCGTATGCAGCATCAGCATATATAGAAGGTTTTCTTGATCCTTTCACAAGTTCTGCCCCAATTACATTCCTTACAGCAGCTGTATCTAATGAAGTTCTTGGCCATAGACAATTTGATGCGATTCCAAATTTACCAAGTTCTTCTGCTAATCCATGAGCTATCAATGTCATACCGTATTTTGCAGTTGTGTAAGCTAATGTCATTCCAAACCATTTTCTATCAAAATTCAAAGGCGGGGAAAGTGTAAGGATGTGTGGGTTTTTTCCATTTTTTAAATGAGGAATTGTTTTTTGACTTAACAAGAATGTCCCTCTTACATTAATTCCATGCATTAAGTCATATCTTTTCATTGGAGTATTTACTGTATCAGTAAGATGAATGGCACTTGCATTATTTACACAAATATCTATTCCACCAAACTTTTCAACAGCTTCATTGACGGCGCTTTCTACTTGTTCTTCAAATCTTATATCACAAACGATAGGCAAAGCGCTCCCACCAACTGACTCAATCTCTTCTGCGGCTGTATAAATTGTTCCTGGAAGCGTAGGATGAGGCTCAGTTGTTTTTGCGAGTATAGCAATGTTTGCTCCATCTTTACCAAGTGCTTTTGCTATTTCAAGGCCAACACCTCTTGACCCTCCACTCATAATTATTGTTTTATCTTTAAAAAATGACATAGTCTAATCTATCAAATTATAAGCTGGTAATGTTAAAAATTCTTCAAAATCTTCATCAAAAATTAAATCGCTGAATAATGTTACCGCTTCACTTAGCATTTCTGAATTTTCTTGAATTTCTTTTATTTTATTTACTTCATCTTCGATTAGCTCGGTTACAAAACTTTTATCAATACTTTTGTTTACGTCTGTTTTTGCTTCATTCTTAAGCCACTGCCATAATTGAGATCTAGATATTTCAGCTGTTGCAGCATCCTCCATTAGATTAAATAATGCAGCGGCTCCCTGTCCCAAAAGCCATGATTGAACATACAAGATACCAACACGTATATTAGTTCTAATACCTTCTTCGGTAATTGTTGCTCCAGGGATATTAAAATCTTGCAGCATGTCCTCAGATATAACTGGTTCATTGGGTATAAAATCAATTTGGTTTTCCTTAGCACCTAAAGAATCTTTGAATACATCTTTACATACTTGTACTAAATCTGGATGTGCCACCCAAGAGCCATCAAAACCCATAGCTACTTCACGTTCTTTATCTTTTTTCACTTGATCTATAGCCTTTTCTGTAATTTCAGGATCTCTTCTATTTGGTATAAACGCAGACATACCTCCTATTGCATGAGCACCTCGTTTGTGACAACTCTGTACAAGCAACTCAGTGTATGCTTTCATAAATGGAACAGTCATGGTAATTTGTGATCTATCTGGAAAATTAATTTCTGGTAAGTCTCTATGTTTTTTGATAGCGCTAAAAATATAATCCCATCGGCCTGCATTCATTCCTAGAGAATGCTCTTTTAATGAGTAAAGCATCTCCTCAATTTCAAAAGATGCTGATATTGTCTCTAAGAGTACAGTTGCCCGCAAAGTTCCTCTAGGCAAACTCAGTTCATCTTCAGAAAAAGAAAAGATATCAGCCCAAAGTTGTGACTCTGAACTATTTTCAAGCTTTGGTATGTAAAAATATGTACCTATCCCGTTATCTAATCTCAATTTTGCATTATGAAATGTATATAAAGCAAAATCTAAAAATGCTCCTGATACAGGGGCGCCATTTAGTAATACATTTTTGTCATCAAGGTGTAGGCCTCTTGGCCTAACAAAGAGACTTGTGTTACTTTCTGGGTTTAAAGAGTATGTTTTCTCATTTTTTGGATCCACAAATTCAAGGTCTCTAAGATTAGCATCAAGTAAATTGACTTGGCCATCCATAATATTGTTCCATGTAGGGGAAGTTGAATCTTCAAAATCCGCCATGAATACATCAGCCCCAGAATTCAATGCATTTATAATCATTTTTCTATCCACTGGTCCCGTAATTTCTACATTTCTATTTGCCACATCTGCTGGGGGTGCTGTAACCTTCCAATTGTCTTCTCTTATTTTTTTGTCTTTTGGAAAAGAAAGTCTTTTGCCAGATGAAATATCATTTTGCATTTTTACCCTATTTTTTAAAATTTCTTGACGGGTATTCTCAAAAGTTGAACAGACTTTTTCTAGAAAACTAATAGCTTCATCCGTCAATATATTTTGATATTGACTTATTTTTTCAGAATTAATATCGATCATTAAAACTGTTCTTCTTCAGTGGACCCCTCCAGTGCTAATGTTGAGGCATCTCCTCCAGAAATAATTGTTGATACTTTATCAAAATAACCAGCTCCAACTTCTCTCTGGTGTTTTACTGACGTAAACCCTTTTTCTTCAAGTGAGAATTCTTTCTCCTGAAGTTCTACATAAGATGACATATTTCCACCTTTGTAATTTGAAGCTAGTTCAAACATTGATGTGTTTAAGGCATGAAACCCTGCCAATGTAATGAACTGAAATTTGTAACCAAATGAATTTAATTGCTCTTGAAATGTTTCTATTTCTTTTTCATTTAAAGAGGCTTTCCAATTAAAAGATGGGGAACAATTATAAGCCATCAGCTTGTTTGGATACTTCTCATGAATTGCATCTGCAAAATCCTTTGCAAAACCGAGGTCAGGTTTTCCAGTTTCACACCAAACCAAATCAGAATAAGGAGCATAAGAAAGTGCTCTTGAGATAGCTGCATCTGGACCATTATTTACTCTATAAAATCCTTCTGCTGTTCTTTCTCCAGTAACAAACTCTGCATCAATTTCATCGATGTCACTTGTTAGCAAATTTGCACCTAAAGCATCAGTTCTTGCGATGATTACAAGTGGAACACCAAGAGTATCGGCTGCTAGTCTCGCAGATGTTAATGTTCGAATATGCTGACTGGTAGGTACTAAAACTTTTCCACCCATATGTCCACATTTTTTTTCTGCGGCAAGCTGGTCTTCAAAGTGAACCGCAGCAACACCAGCTTCAATGAATTTTTTAGTAAGTTCAAATACATTTAATGCTCCACCAAAACCTGCTTCTCCATCTGCAACAATTGGAACAATATAATTTGTTGAATCGATACCGTCAGTTTTATCAACTTGCTCAGCTCTTAATAAAGCATTATTTATTTTTTTGGCAAGATTGGGTGCACTATTGCTTGGATATAATGATTGATCAGGGTAAGTTGTATCTCCAAGATTTGAGTCAGCCGCAACTTGCCAACCACTTAAATAAATTGCTTCAAGCCCAGCCTTTGCCATCTGCACTGCTTGATTGCCTGATAATGCCCCTAAAGCTGAAACCCACTCATCTTTACGATTGAGTAAGTTCCATAAATTTGTTGAACCATTTTGAGAGAGGGAATACTCAATTTGAATGGAATTTCTTAACGAAACAACATCTTCAGCAGAAAAGTTACGCTTTGTATCTTTCCACCTGGGGTTTGTTTTCCATTCTTCACTTAGTAAAGAGGGATCCAAATGATTTTTATTCTCCATCATAAAAACTTTCGTAAATGTCATCTTTTGTTTGTTTTAATTTTTTTGCAACATTTCGATAAGTTTGTACAATTCCTATTTTTTTCAAAAAGTTGTAAGGAGCCCTAAAAATTTTATCTTCAAAAGAAAGAAAATTATTCACAAATTTTGAAGAATTCTTTTCATCGTCTTTTTCGTAATATTCTTCATCGTAAAATGTATTCTCGTCAATCATTTTTTTCCTTTCAAAAAAAATCCGGGCTATTTGCCCGGTCCATCAAACGCATAAGACAGGGCAGATTATGTATAAATCACCACTACTTTTGACGCGTTTAAATTTTGCATGAAAACAATATAGCAGTCATTTAAAAATAATGTATTCGATTTTTGTTAAATTAATTCTGACTCGCAGCCACACTAGCAATTATTACAGTTAATGTGATAACCCCTGCTGCAGCGATAAGCACTTCGTTTCTAGTAATTTTAATCTTTGGCGCAGAACTCATCACCGAAGCAAATAGTAAAATTGCCGCAGATATTATCAGAGCAAATAAAGGTGCATAATCGTGAAAATTAATAAATACTTGAGAAATTAAAACTGATATTACACCACCAAATAAAATTGCCCCCAACGGAATTACAATAGATCCAGTCACTCTATTTCTAATTACATTTGCCTCTTTCAGCTCATATATGTCCAAACCTTTAGGTATACCAAGGACGATCACGATTGAAGCAATTATTGCTTGAGAGACAGTTGAAAACAATACAATTCTCCAGAAAGATCCAATTACTGGTATTAAATAGGTTGTAACGTCGTCTTCAAGTATTGCTTCAATCGTTACACCAATATCTGAAGTTATTACAAATCCAATAGAAGAACCAAATATTAAACCAAGGCCAACTCCAAGAAATAACGACTCCCTATCATTTGTAAGAATTCCAAAACCTTCATAATTTTTTTCTAGAATTTTTTTTAAGTTTATTGAACTTATTACAGCAAAAAAAGTTGTAGTTAAAGCAATATTCAAAATGTACTGAGTAGGCGTATAGTTTGCAATTAAATTTAGAGTTTCAGACTCAAGAATTAGACCTTCATAAAGATATGAACTTACAATAAACGCCTGAATAAACCCAGCAACGATTCCAAAAACTGTTCCGTACTGTAAAGCTCTAAAAATCTTAACTGAGAGTTGAGCTGGTGGGGGAATATCTTCATCAACATAACTAAGCACTGTTTCTGCAGGAGCCTCTTCTACAACCGTTTCTGCAGGAGCCTCTTCTACAACCGTTTCTGCAGGAGCCTCTTCTACAATCGTTTCTGCAGGAGCAGAACTCACTACTGGAGCTTCTCCGCTGGACCAACTTGCGAGAATTGCGTTAACATCAACTCCATTAGCTTGCGCTCTAGCTTGTGCTGAACGAGAAACCAATTCTTGAGGTACACCTGTATCTGTACTTATTTGTTCTACTAATTTTTCGTCCATAGGATTTATTTAAATTTTAGTCTGATGAGACATTTCTAACCACGTCATCAAAGGTTTTTTCTGTTTTGTACCATCTCATCCAAATTGTTAATATAGATACCCAAAGAATTATTCCTCCACCTAATTTCAAAATTAATCCACCAAGAACCTGGTCATTCAAAGTAGAAATATTAAATATGTTATCAATGCCAACATATGCTGAATATAGAGGTTCGGTACCAAATGCTAAGAAACTTGCAGGCACTGTCGGTAATAATGATTGTAAGAACAGGTATCCTATGCTTGCAGCTGAACTTAACCTTTTTACTTTATCGCTGAAACCAATAACTGGGACCCACATGTTAAGTGATACAAGCAACATTATTGAATGTACAAAAAAATGGAATATATGATTAGTGACCATCAAGTTAACAACTGTACTCCAATGCATTCCTACCATTACAAAATTAAATAAAAAGAAAGCAACTACAGGTTTACTAGTGATTTTAAGAAGATTTATAAAAGGATTTATTGATATTAGTTTTTTCTGTGAACTGTGTAGACCAAGAAGAAGCAATGGGGGAGAAACAAGTGCCAGTACAAGATGCTCAACAGAGTGAACTGAAAATAAATACTTTTCTCCAATATCATGTATTGGCCAGTCTGTAGAGAGCCAGAGAATAAACAAGCCAGAATACCAAAATTTTCTCTTTGGTTTTTTTAATTCATTGTTATCCGTTGTGTATTCAAAAAATATAACTAATGAGATAATAAGTGCCCATACGTCAAAATGTGGATGCCATTCAAGAATCATATTAAAAGAAATTACCTACAGCACGCTCAATCATTACAATTGCAAACAATATCAAAGCAAGAATCATTCCACCAGCGAAAAATTTATTTACCAAACTATTTTCATATCTTAGGTGCATAAACCAACCCACCACAATTACAAATTTCCCAACAGCTAAAATAATCAATAATGGTGGTGCAAGAGCTCCAACAATATCTTCTGTGTAATATAGTGCAACCTCGATTGCTGTAAGTATTGCTAGAACAATTGCAATTTGTACATATTTTGTTGGGCTGGGGTGTTCTTTATGTGTTTCTGACATTAGATAAGATAGACTACCGTAAACAACACAATCCAAACAATGTCAACAAAGTGCCAATAAAGTGCAATAAATTCAAGATTCATACCTTCATTTAAAGATAGGCCTTTTTGTCTTTGTCCAATACCCCATAAAGCTAGTAACAAAACAACACCAATAAATACATGAAGTCCATGAAAGCCAGTCAAAACATAAAAAGTTGAACTAAAGATGTTGGTTGATAGTTCAAACCCCTTATGATAAAACTCTGTAAACTCATAAATTTGGCCAGCTAAAAAAACAGCACCAAGCATAGCTGTTGCAAGTAACCAAACCCTAGTTTTTTCTTGATCATTAGTCTCAAGGGCGTTGTGCGCGAGGACCATTGTTAATGAGCTCATTAACAAAACGAAAGAACTGACAGATGTAAATGGAATATCGTAAACATCAGTTAATTTGATACCTGGAAAATCCCTACCTTTAAAGATTAAAAAAGTAGTGATTAAGGTTCCAAAAAATAAGATTTCGGTTGATAAAAATACCCAAAACCCTAATTTTCTTGTTTCAACTCCAGTTGGTTCATGAGGATAAGCTTGGGCATCACTCATAGTTTTTAGACTCTCCAGATTCTGGCTCTTCTTCTGAGCTTTCAAACTCTTCCTCTAGAGGCTCAGTTCCCCAACCAAAACCACCAATCAGTAGCATAATTACACCAATCAATGCTAGTGGTATCGATTTGTAAATTATTGCATATCCCAAAAAAGGAAGACCAAAAGCCATAATTACTGGAAAATAAGATGGGCTAGGAAGATGTATTTCCTCTTTTGGATTTAGTCCTTCTTCCTCAAGTTGTAGTAACAACTCATCCGTACCTTCTCTCCTTACTGCTCTACCATCCTCATCTTCTCCATACTTTTGATGCCAAAAATCATCTAGCGATTTAACTTCAGGTGCCTTTGAAAAATTCCAAACCGGAGTAGGAGAAGGAATACTCCACTCAATTGTTCTTGCGTCCCAGGGATCAAAAGGAGAAACCTCACCTTTTCTTCTTGAATATATCCAGTTTGCCATAAAAACAAGAGTTGCAATGGCTAAAATAAATGCACCAATCGTAACAATTAGATTCCAAAATCCAAGATTGGTTTCTTCAGCATACACCCAAGTTCTTCTAACTTGACCCTGTAGTCCTAACCAATGCATTGGTCCAAAAGTTAAGTTAAAACCAATAATCATTAGCCAAAAGTGAATTTTCCCCATTGTCTCGTTGTACATTCTTCCCCATACTTTTGGAAACCAGAAATAAAGTCCTGAAAAAATTCCAAAAAGAGCACCACCAAAAAGTACATAGTGGAAATGTGCAACTATATAATATGTATCTGTTTGTTGTGTATCTGCTGGCACCACTGAATGTGTAACACCACTTAAGCCACCAATTACAAACATCCCTATAAATCCTAAAGCAAATAACATCGGGGTATTAAGAGTTAGCCTTCCTCCCCAAATTGTCCCAAGCCAATTAAATATTTTAACCCCTGTAGGTACTGCGATAATCATTGTTGATAGGCCAAATCCAGCCTGTGCCACAGGACTAATTGCAGATGCAAACATATGATGTGCCCAGACACCAAACCCAATAAATGCAATTCCAAATCCAGCAAATACTATTGCTGGATATCCAAATAATGGTTTTCTTGAAAAAGTTGGGAGGACCTCTGAAACTATCCCAAAAGCTGGAAGTATAAGAATATAAACTTCTGGATGACCAAATAACCAAAATAGATGTTGCCATAACACTGGATCGCCACCACCTTCAGTGAGAAAGAAAGTTGTCCCAAATTGTCTATCAAATGTCACGAAAAATAACGCAATTGCAATTATTGGTAAAGAAAAAGCGAGAAGGAATGAAACGGCAAATGTCATCCAGGTAAATACTGGCATTCTCATTAATCTCATTCCTTTAGTTCTCATGTTAAGAATTGTTGTGATGAAATTAAATGCTGAAACGAGGGATGCAATACCTAGAATCTGAAGTCCGATTGCCCAATAGTCCATTGCGGTACCAGGTGAATACTTAAGCCCTGCATTAGGTTGGTATCCAAACCAGCCACCATTAGGTGCTGAAGCCAATCGACTGACTTCCTCAGCTAGATAACCTCCTTCTGGAGCACCGGCTGTACCAAAAAGAAAAGTTGAGTATAGAAACAATCCACCTGCAATAAATATCCAAAAAGAAAGTGCATTTAGTCTTGGAAAAGCCACATCTCTTGCTCCAATTTGTAACGGTAAAAGATAATTAAAAAATGCAGCACTTATCGGCATGATTGCTAAAAATATCATTGTTGTTCCGTGCATTGTAAACATTGCATTATATTCAGCAGCACTCAAGAAGTTGTTATCTGGTTGGGATAACTGGATTCTTAATAAAAGAGCTTCAAGCCCGCCGACTAGCAAAAAGAAAAATGCAGCATAACCATACATTATGCCAATCCTTTTATGATCAACAGTTGTGATCCAGCTCCACACACCTTCTTCAGAGGAGGGTCTTGAAAAAATATTCCTTTGTTTTTTTGGTTCTATAATTTTTGTCATTTAAGTGTTCCTAAATATTCTATTAAAGCTTCAATCTCTCTCTCAGTCAATTCTAGATTAGGCATGAAAGTACCTGGTTTTAACTCAGCTGGATTTGCTAACCATTTCGTTAAATTTTCACTATTGTTTTTTAATGCTGCTCCTGCAAAGACATTTCTATTTGCAAAATGTGTTAAGTTGGGCGCTATCCGTTCACCTTGAACATCCCAAACTCCACCAATAACATGGCATTGGGTACAGCCTGCATTTAGATATACCTGCTGCCCTTCATATGCCAAGGAACCTTCAGAAAGTTTATTGTCAGCATTTTTTTGTTCATTAATTACCCAGGCATCAAAATCTGATTCAGACATTGATAAAACTCTACCTCTCATTTTTGAGTGACTTAATCCACAGTATTCTCCACATTGTGCCCAGAACTCTTCTGCATTATCAGCATGTAAATTCAAATAAGTTTTCTGTCCAGGAACAAGATACCTTTTTCCATTTAATTTAGGAACCCAGTAATTATGAAGGACATCATTTGACCACATCTCTAATCTAATTGGAGTATCTTCAGGAATTACAAGTACATTTGCTGTCGTTATCCCATAATCTGGATATTTATACTCAAACCACCACTGGTGGCCAATTACTTCAATTTTTAGAGCATCATCAGGTTCTCTTGCAAGATCAAATATTGTTCTTACTGTAGGAACCGCGATAGAAGCTAAAATAATTACCGGAATTATTGTCCACAAAATTTCTAAAAAATTATTTCCATGAATTTGTTTAGGCTCAGGTTTGTCTGGAGAATCTTTAAAATAAAAAACTGAAAATAGTAAAGCACCTTGAACAATAAAGAATATAACAACTGCAATCCAAAATGTTAACCAAAACAACTCATCAATTGTTCTTGCATAGGGACCAGCTGGACTTAAAGAGTCAAGAGGAGCATCCTCAATACATGCAGTAATGAATAAAAAACTGCATAGGATAAAGTTTTTAGGTTTTAAAAATTTTTTTATATGCATAAATTATCTAGTCAATATTTAAGAATAGCGTCTACACCTGAAATAGGGTAATTATAAGTTAAAGTCTAGGCATCGTTACTATGTCAATATGAAGTCAAATAAGCCTTCCACATTCAAAAGCTATTTAAAACTTTCTAAATTACGTGTTATTGAGTTGTTGCTAGTCACAACAGTTCCCTCAATGGTGATTTCAATATATGGTATGCCACCTTTATCACTTGTTATATACACGCTGGCCGGTGGAACTCTCCTAGCAATAAGTGCCAATGTTATGAACCAAGTTTTAGAAGTAGAGACAGACAAGCTTATGGAAAGAACATCAGATAGGCCAATTGTCACAGGTGAGCTTACAAAAACCAATGGAATAATCTACTCTATCTCGTCTGGACTAATTGGATTTTTAATTTTATATTCTTTAGTCACACCTCTTTCATCATTTATAGGATTAGCTGCCAATATATTCTATGTATTTATTTACACCTTAATTTTGAAGCCAAGAACAAATCAAAATATTGTCATTGGAGGCGCATCGGGAGCAGCCCCCGTATTAATCGGCTGGACCGCAACAGGTTCAGAACTGGAGACAGGACCTTGGGTTTTATTCCTAATGGTTTTTATGTGGACACCCGCACATTTCTGGGCATTGTCAATCGAGAACAAAGCGGATTATAAAAATGCTGAATTTCCAATGCTTCCTATTCAAGAAAGCTACAAAAGAACATGTATATTTATAGGTATTTACAGCTGTTCAACAGTTTTAATTTCTCTAGTAGCAGCACCAATTCTTCAATTAGGAATAATTTATTTGTTCGTATCTATATTTTTTGGAGTCAATTTAATGTATAAAGCATTTAATTTGTATAGGGAAAAAATAAAACCAATCAATTATTTTATATTTTCTAATACATATTTGGCTGTTATATTCATAAGTATTGTGGCAGATGTATTTTGGACTTTAAGGAATATTTAAATTGCTTGACTCATTTTTATCAATAACATACCCACCAATTCCAATAACTAAGATAGGTCCGGTATTTTTTTCATTGCACGGTGTCTTTGCTGCGATTGGATTTTATTTTGGTGCAAATCATGCAATTAAACTTGCTGAAAAAGATGGTGCTAACTCAGACCTTTTTTCAGATGGATTAACGTGGGCAATATTTGGAGCAATATTGGGTGCTAGATTTTTTACAATACCTGCGCACATAGGGGAAACTGGCTACGGTCTAGATGATATTCTTACATTAGCTGGAAGCTATTCAATCATGGGAGGAATGGCAGGGGGTATAATTGCTGCTTTCTACAGAATTCAAATAGTTGGAAAAGAAAGTTTCAAAAGATATGGTGATTACGCAGCTACAGGATTAATCCTAGGAACTGTAATTGGACGTATAGGTGATTTAGCAATAGTTGAGCATCTAGGTCGAAAAACAAACTTTTTTTTGGGTTATGAAATATTACCCGGATACGATGTTGCTCCACAACACAATGGTCTAGAGTGTGCTGAGCCACTTACAACATGTGGAACCTATCATCATGTAGCAATGTATGACATGCTATTGGCTTTAGTAGTTTTTTATATATTTATGAATTTAAAGAAGCGATATGAATTTGGACCCGGTTCATGGATGGGATTATGGGCAGTTTGGTACGGAGTACAAAGATCGATCTTAGATACATTAAGGTTTGGTATGGGCGATGCAACAATTGGTTCATTTACTTGGAATCAAGTGGGAGGTTTATTGTTAGCTTTATTAGGATTTTTATATTTTCAAAAAAATAAAAATTTAAAATAAGCTAAATATAAATCCAAAATATGCAGCGATGAAAATAATTCCCACGAGGACATTTCTTTTTATAACGTATCTTGTTAAGAGAACTGCGAGAAAAGATACAAAATACATAAGAAACATTTGATAATCGATATTTGAACTAATTTCGCCTGGTTTAAATATAATTGCAGATCCACCAACGAGACCAATATTAAATAGATTGGATCCAAAAACATTTCCCATAATTAAATCTGGTTTCTTTAGTCTTGCTGCTGAAATTGCCCCTGCAACTTCTGGAAGGCTTGTTCCTATTGCAATTATTGTTACACCTACTATCAAGGACGATATATTAAATAAGTCAGCAATTGCAATGGCATTATCAACCACTAAGGAACTTCCAAATATAGTTATTGAGATAGCTAATATTCCTCTGAACCAAATATATTTTTTTTCTTCCGAGACGAGCTCTTCTTCATCAATGGCTTCTTCATTAACCATCTTGTAAGTTACAAAAATAACAAGCGACAGTAAAACAATTCCTAAAACTAATGGAAATTGATTTGTAAGTATATAAGTTGATACAAATATTGTGGTAAATATCATCATCCACACAGGACTAATTTGATTTATATTAATTTTTTTGGAAAAGTCTTTATCAATAAATAAATAAAGGACAGCCAAAACAAGTAATGAATTTGCAATATTAGATCCAATAATATTTCCGATAGCCAGGGACAAATCACCATTGATAGCAGCTCCTGTACTTGTAAATAATTCTGGTGCTGATGTTCCAAAACCTATAAAAGTTGCACCAATAACAGAATTTGGAAGTTTAAATTTAACTGCAATTTGAATTGCAGATTTGACCATTTCATCAGCGCCTTTAACTAAAAGTATTAGTCCTAAAACAAAACCACCGAATATTAAGAAAGTTTCCATAGGAATCTAGTCTTTAGAGTCTCTCCAAGCAATCCACTCTTTGACGATTGACATGTCATAGTCCGGTCCGTTTAGGGGAAGAGTTATTTCAGTTGCTCCTGCTTCGACAAGTTCATCGGCCTTGTCAATTCTCTTCAGGTCTATTCCTATTGACCTTCCAATCTCAGAGGGGTCTCTTCCTATTTCTTTACACCAGTTATCTAAAACACTGTTTTTATGAGCAACTGTCTCTATGCCTGAGCGATCCTCTGTCTTTGTTGCAAATCCATGCCAAACATCTGCATATTGAGCTGTGATTCTCAAAGTAACTTTTTCTCCTCCACCGCCAATTAATATTGGAATTTTTCTTTTTGGTTGAGGATCTAACATTGCCATTCTTTTTTCAATTCTCTCAAGAGATTTTTCTAATTCTTTTAACCTCCAGATAGCAGTTCCGAATTCATAACCATACTCCTGATAATCTTGTTCGAACCAACCTGAACCAATTCCAAAAACAAGTCTTCCATTTGATATATGGTCAATAGTTCTTGCCATATCAGTAAGCAATTCAGGATTTCTGTATGAATTACAAGTTACAAGAGGACCAATTTCTATTTTTTCAGTTACTTCTGCCCAACTCGCAAGCATAGTCCAGCACTCAAAATGTTTACCCTCTCTTCTTTCTCCTTCAGCCCATTGTGTACCATCTTCTTTATATAAGGGGTAGAAGTGGTCCCAATTATAAAGAACGTCTGCCCCTAATTCCTCTGCTTCAACAGCTGCATTTCTTATTTGATCATATTCTGCATGCTGTGGGTGTAAAAATACTGCAATTCTAGGTTTCATTGTTAACTTCCTTTAAATTATCCATAAATTCTATGTTAGCTTCCAATCTTTCTAATTTTTGTGCTGCAAGTTTTTCAGATGATGGAAGCGGATTCTTTTTGATAAAGTTTTTTATATCACCAGCAAATTCTTCGTCATATATTGCTGGAAGTGCGTCTAAAATCCTTGATGCGGTCCAATCTGGCATAACACTTAGCAAGTCATTAAAATTTTCTTTAATTACCTTCCATGATTTTTTCCCGATATATTTGTTGGTTATCATCGAAGCTAATATATATGGGCAATCTGCTCCGCGGATTCTTCCATCAAGCATAAATTCAACAATTTTTTTACTTGCATTTTGGTCTCTTACTTGACCTAATACCGCTCTGTACCTTCCTTGCATTTGAGGAGACTCTGCGTTTTCGAACTTTTCTAAAAAAATCTCAATTTTGTTTGTCTCATCAAGTGCGGATATAAAAAGGATCGAGCTAAAAAATGTTCCTTCTGAAATAGACTCCATTTTATTTTCTTTAAAAATATCACTAAATTTTTTTATAAATGAATCATCATCTAAATTTTTAGCTCTCAACTTGTTAATAGTATCTCTTACTTCTTTGATTTCTAATTCTTCGTCTTTTTTAACCTCAAATCCAAGCTCATTGTGCAACTCGTCAGTCAAGTCCCTTACAAAAGCTTTAAAACTATCAGAGTTATTAGATTCAAAAAGATTTGCTAATGTTGCTATTATCGAAGACATATAAATCCAGATGTCCTCGTCTTTCTCCTTTTTAAAGAACATTAAGAATTTATAAAAGTCATTTATATCTGTCGGAGCTTTTTTAAATTGCATCCATTTATCTTCAAGAAGTCTGTATTTTTCGAGATCATTTAGTTTGTCAAAATTTGCAAGTATATGTTCAAAAACCTCATCATCATAAAATGTATGAAAGAATCCCCAACCTCCACTATTTATATGAGGAACTTCACCTAAATTCTTTAAATCTATGACTCTTTCAGCTTCGTCTAGCAAAAATTTTTCTTCATTTCCTGTATCAAGAAACTTAATTTGAACAGGTACTGGTTTTATATTATTTTTATCAGTTTCTACATTTTTAAGAAGAAAAGGTTTTTGTTTAATTGTTAAAGAATTATTTGAGCAGTCTACTTGTAAAAAGGGATAACCTTTTTCTCTTATCCAAAAAGGTAGTATTTTATTGAGAGGTTGATTACTTGCCTCACTTAATGCATCCCATAAATCAGACGAGTTGGTATTTTCAAATTTAAATTTGTTTAAATAAGCTTCAACTCCATTTTGAAAAGCTTCTTCACCAATAAACATTTGAAACATTCTTAAAACAGTTGAACCTTTTTCGTAGGTGAGAACATCAAACATCTCTTCTGCTTGATCCGGAGTTTCAACATCAAACTCGACCGGTCTAGAATTTTCGAGTGAGTCGATAGAAAATCCAGCAGTTCTTGACATATTCATTGCGTTCCACTGTTTGAATTCAGGATATGTATTATATGATGCAATTACTTCCATCAGACTTGCAAATGCCTCATTTAACCAGATTCCATCCCACCATTTCATAGTCACTAAATCTCCAAACCACATATGAGCAAGTTCATGTGCGATTACTGTTATTGATCTATCAAGTTCTGATCTAGTAGCTTTATCCTTATCAAATAAAAGCAAGTTCTCACGAAAAGTAACTGCTCCTACATTTTCCATAGCGCCCATTGCAAAGTCCGGGATAGCAATAAGATCTAATTTAGTTCCTGGATAGGGAATCTTGTAATAATCCTCAAAGAAGTCTAAAAGTTTAATCGCAGCTGTTCCCGCGTAAGAAGTTTGGTGTGAAAACCCAGGTCTATGTATTATTCGTATATCTGTCGTTTTAGACTTTCCAACAACAGTAGCTTCAAGATCTCCTATTACAAAAGCTACAAGATATGATGACATTTTCATCGAGTCTGCAAATTTAGTTCGTAGTTTATTATTTTCAACTTTTTCTTCCTCGATAACCATTTCATTGCTGACTCTTAAATACTTTTCATCAGTTATTATTGTCATTGAAAATATAGCTTTATATTCAGGTTCGTCCCAGCAGGGGAAAGCCGATCTTGCCGCAGTTGGTTCAAATTGTGTGGTAGCAATCCATTTTTTTTCACCATCTTCAGACATGTAGCTACTTTTATAAAAGCCTTTAAGGTCATTTGTAATTTCCGAATTGAATTCAAGATATAATTCGTAAACACCTTCACTCAATGTCTCTTGGGATTCAAAAACTATTTTTTCATCTTCCTCTATGTAGTTAACTTCCAAAGGAATATCTTGTTTAGTTGTTTGAATTTTTGCTTTTGTAACTTCAATTCCAACGCTATTTAAAACAATATTGTTTGTTGCTTCAACAACATTTAAATCGACTTTTTGTGCCCCGGTATATGAGAAATTATCTAAATCAACATCAAGTTCGATTTCGTATCTATTGGGATAAGTTGATTTGGGCAACCTCTTTTTATTCATTAAGTTAACTTAATCCCAATCAATATTTATGTCGTTGGATGAGTCAATTAGTTGAACTTTGTGTCTTCCAAAAAAATCTCTTTGAGCCTGAATAATGTTCGATGGATTATCTACAGAAGTCACATTATTGAACCAATTTAAAGATGCTGATAGTACAGGTGTTGGTATGTTGTATTTAGTTGTTATTTGCAGAACGTTGCTGATAGATGCTCTGTTTTTGTTCAAATTACTAAAAATAGTATTTAAATTAAATACATCATTATTTTCGCCAAATTCTTTCTTTAATTCGGATAATAAATTGGATCTAATGATGCATCCTCCACTCCAATTATCAAGAACTTCTAGGATTGATATGTTGTGTTTTTCATCATTACTAAATTTTGATATTAATTCTAAACCTTGAATCATCGAGCACACTCTAGAGAAATATAGTGCATCACTGAGTTCTTTAATAGATATATCCTCACTTATTAGTTCCTGATTATTTTTTGTAGCGTATTGATTACTACTCTGAACACGTGCATCGTAAGAGGCTGCAATAGAGGGAATTGACACATTTAATGCTAATGAAGTTTGTATTGTCAGTCTCCCAGTACCTTTATTTTGTGCGACTGGTTTTATTTGATCAATAATAAATTTATCTCCATCTTTTTTTTGAAGAATTTCTGATGTGATCTCAATAAGGTAAGATGATTTATTCTTTTCTGTTTGAGAGGAAAAGAAATTGGACATATCCTCATTTGTTTTATTCAAATTTTTCAATATTAAATATATCTCAGCGATTGTTTGCATTTCAGCATATTCAATGCCATTATGTACCATTTTTATAAAGTGACCTGTCCCGGGACCTTGATATACTCCCAAGCACTCAACTTCACTTTTTGCAGCAATATTTTTGAGTGTATCTAAAAGAGAATTCTCTAAAGATAAATCTGCACCAACCATTAATGCAGGGCCATTACGAGCTCCATCTTCACCACCTGAAACTCCCATCCCAATAAAATGTATAGATTTTTCTGAGAGATACTTTCCGTTATCAATACTTTCTAAATAAAAAGAATTACCTCCATCAATAATCATGCTTCCCTCTTCCAATAAATCAGCCAGTCTTTCTATTACTTCCCTAGTTGCTTTGCCTGATGGGACCATAAGTAATATTGTTTTTGGGGTTTCTAAGCTCTCAACAAATTCTTCAAGATTGGTGTAGCCAATAAATTCATTTGAAAATTCTTTCTTAATGTCATCAAGTTTTTTCATTGAATCATTGAACGATTTAATTGTTACTCCTTTATCTGATAAATTTAGAGCTATATTTTTACCCATGACACCAAGGCCAACTAATCCAATTTCATTAAGCATTTGTATTCTTTTCCATTATTTTAAGATTTAGAAGCCTGTCGACTAATTTATCTCTCATCTCTAATTCTAAGACTAAGTAATTTGATTCATTCTTAACATTAAGGATTTTTCCAAATTTGGCAACAGTGTCTAATTTTGATGGATTGATTTGATAAGACCCTAGGCTAACAATACCAAAAATTTCCTCCGCGATTCTACCTTTTAATAAATCTAGTCCGTCATTTTTTAGAGATGAGACAAATAATGCTTCAGGGTAGGACTCTTTAAGTTGATTTAATGATGCCTTATCAATCTTATCAATCTTATTAAATACCATAATTTCATTAGATTTCGCATCAATTTGTTTGAGAATACTAGCAACCGTGTTTATATGCATCTCAGGAATGGCAGTGGCGGCATCAACAACGTGAACTAGCAAATCAGCTTTTGTCGCAACCATTAATGTTGATTTAAATGATTCTATTAATGTAGTGGGAAGATTTTGAATAAACCCAACTGTATCCGAAAGTATTAAAGGATCTTGAATATCTTTTATTCTTAATTCTCTTTGCAAAGAGTCAACAGTAGCAAAGAGTTCATCAGCAGCGTAAGCATCAGAATTAGTTAATTTCTTTAATAAAGTAGATTTACCAGCATTTGTATAACCAACAATTGATACCAATGGAATATTATTTTTTTCTCTTGAGCTTGATTGAACCCTTCTCTGTTTCTCTATCTTCTTTAATTCTTTTTTTAATTTATTTATACGATTATCGATAAGTCTGCTATCTGTTTCTAATTTGGTTTCACCGGGACCTCTTGTTCCAATTCCACCACCCTGTTGATTCAAGGTTTTGCCAAGTCCAGCTAATCTTGGCTTTAAATACACAGACATTGCAAGTTCTACTTGTAATGAGGCTTCTTTTGATTGAGCATGTAGTGAAAATATATCCAGTATCAAACCAGTTCTATCAACAACATCGCATTGAAAAATGGTTCTTAGTTCTTTTTGTTGGTTTGGTGTTAGTTCGCAATCAAATATTACTACGTCAATATCATTCGATTTAGAAATGTTTTCTAATTCTTTTATCGAACCTTTGCCAATAAATGTTTTTGGATCGATTTTATCAATACGTTTAGTTTGGACAATATATGGAGTTGAACCAGCAGTTTTTACTAAATTAGTAAGTTCTTTAAGAGATTCTTCTTTATCTGCTCGAGTTTCATTTTTTAAAATTATTCCAACCAGAAGAGCTCTCTGTACAGTTACAAAGATATCCCTATCAGATACCGTCAGTAATCGTCTATCAACCTGGTTTGGATTATTTCTTTCGTTCAATTACTCATTAATTTCTAATTTAATGTTATCTATATTAATAAATAAAACTAGCGGAGGTGGACGGGAATCGAACCCGCCAAAGACACTTAAGCCTTTCAGCAGTTTTGAAGACTGTGGAGCCCACCAGGCGCTCATTCACCTCCACAAATAAGACTAATTGTATAAAAACTAAATTATCGAATACAATTATTAAATAATGAATA
This sequence comes from uncultured Candidatus Actinomarina sp., assembly GCA_902615855.1. Classification (GTDB taxonomy): domain Bacteria; phylum Actinomycetota; class Acidimicrobiia; order Actinomarinales; family Actinomarinaceae; genus Actinomarina. The sequence goes on along the minus strand of CACMQN010000004.1, from coordinate 29,574 downwards.
ATTTTTCTACAAATTTTGTAAAGCTAAGAGAAGAAAGAGGCCTCTCTATAAAGCAAGTAGCTTCTTTTACCGGTGCAACAACAAAAGATGTAAAAAAATGGGAGTCTGGAACAAGCTTACCAACAGATACAAAAATAATAGCTGCGCTTGAAGGGTTGTTGGGAAAAGAGATTTCTCAAACTTTAGAAATAAATGACTTTAAATCAATCAAAACTTCAGAAAAAATAATTGAAGACTCATTATTTACAATCGATAAAGAAAAAAATGTTGATCTAAAGTCTGGAATATTTAATAGATTTAAATCAGATAAAGAAAAAAAGCAGAAAAATACAACATCAGAAATGAATGTTTTTGACATTTACTCAGACAAGGAAGTTATTGATGATGATAAAAAAATTGATTTTGATGAATTGTACGAAAACGCGCTTGAGGAAAAACCATATATTGGAGATCCAAAACAATTATCATTTTATTTTTCTAGGAATATAAAAACTTTCATTTCTGTAAGCATACTTTTGTATATTGCAGTAAAAGCATTCCAAATGTTTTTAAATTCTTTTAACTTATTTATTGATAATCTTTTATGAAATTGCATAGTCTAGCAACTGCAGGCCTTGTAACCTCAATTCTCTCTATTCTTGCAGGGGCAATCGTGAGAGCAACAGGATCTGGTGATGGATGTGGAGCATCTTGGCCAACCTGTAATGGAAGAGTAGTCCCAAGTCTTGATACAACATCTGAGATTATTGAATTTAGTCATAGGTCTGTAAGTGGAGTTTTGTTAATTATTACGATTATGTTGTTTTTAAAAAGTAGAGATTCAGATACACCATTTCTTCAAAAAAAAATTATAAATTACTTAACTTTCTTTGTTTTACTCGAAGCTGCAATTGGGGCAGTAATTGTAATTTATGAGTGGGTGGGTCTAAATTCATCATTACCAAGAATTATTGCAGTGCCACTACATCTGGTAAATACATTTGCACTTCTTGGTTTCTATACTTTAATTTATTTTCTTTTAAATGAATCAAAAAGTAGTCTAAATAATTTTTTTGATCAGAGGCTAAAGATAGCTTTTGTCCTATTCTTCTTAACTGGTGCTACAGGCTCAATAACAGCATTGGCGGATGTATTGTTTCCAAGTGCATCATTTATAGAAGGACTTGCTGAAGATTTTGACTCAACAAGTGAACTTCTTACAAGATTAAGAATAATTCATCCAGTAATATCAACGATTTTATCAATTTTTCTATTTTCAGAGGCAAATAGATTGAGAAAAGAATTCGGGATTAAAACTCAAAGTATAAAATTTTTAGTTTTCACTGGTGTAGCTCTTGGAACATTAAATGTGGTATCAAATATAATTTTGCCCTTGAGCATTCTTCATTTGTTGCTTGCAGATCTTTTATGGATTACATATATATACAAAACAGCAAAAAAATCAGTATTGATAGAAAACATCGAAAATATTGGTAAATTTAATTAGCTTTAAATTAAAAACACCTCTATCCTTACTTTTCGGTAACTACAAATAAAATTTAAAGGTCAAAACAATGGTGACAAAAACAATCCCATCTAAACCTAAAGCTTCAAAAATGGAAGCAGAACTTGCTGCTGAAGAAGATTCATTAACCCCTGAGGAAGAAGCCGAAGCAAGACAAAAAGCAAAGTCATTAGTTAAAAAACTTGCTGATGATAAAGGAAAACTCACAACCGATTTAGTAAGCCAGTATCTAACTGCTATTGGAAATTTTGATCTTCTAACTGCAGAGCAAGAAGTAGAGTTAGCCCAAAAAATTGAATCTGGTGAAAAAGCTGCAGTCAAGTTAACAAAAAAGCAATTCAAGGATAAAAAAGGTGAGATTAGATTAAAACGAGACAGAAAAAAAGGAGCTGAAGCAAAAGATGCATTTCTGACAGCAAACTTGAGACTTGTAGTCGCAAATGCTCGTAGATATGCAAATACTTCAGGTATTGACTTTCTAGATTTAATTCAAGAAGGAAATTTAGGATTAATAAGAGCAGTTGAAAAATTCGATTGGAGAAAAGGATTTAAGTTTTCAACTTATGCAACATGGTGGATCAGACAAGCAATTACAAGAGCAATAGCAGATAAATCAAGAACAGTAAGGATACCTGTACACTTGCACGATACAATGGCTGCTGTCAGAGCCGCTCAGGCACAATTAAAAGCTGAGCTCGGAAGAGATCCAAAACCACAAGAAATAGCAAAAGAAGCAGGTGTTGGTGTAGACAAAGTTGAATTAGCTTTAAGCGTAGCTGATACTGTTTCTCTGGAGCAACCTGTCGGAGAAGATGGAGCTCAACTTGGAGATTTTATACAAGATGAAGATGCAAGTGACCCATCATTAATCGTACAAGATCTTGATGTTGCTGAAAGTTTACGAGATAGCATTAGTAGGTTACCTGAAAGAGAGGGAAGAATACTAGCTCTCAGATATGGTTTCTATGATGGGGTACCAAGAACTTTAGAAGAAATTGGTGAAGAATTTGATTTAACTAGAGAAAGAATCAGACAGCTTGAAAAACTTGCACTTTGTAGGTTAAGACATCCTTCATTTGGAATTAGAGAGCAAGACCTAGTTTAATTTAGAAATAATTTCCTCTAAATCTTCAATACTTTCAAAATAATTTATAAACTGCTTATCAAGTTCCATATTCTCGGGAAGGTTATCAATAATATCTTTCCAAAAATCTTTTTTCAAGTAGATGGGGATTAAGTCATATTCTTTATTAATGTTGTACAAATAATTTGAATTCCAAGCAACAAAAAGCTCGGTAAGTGTTCCAATTTTACCGGGTAATACAATGAAAGCTTTTGATTCTTTCAGCAAAAAATGAATTCGATTTGATAAACTTTCTGCTTTAATTTCATTGTTTACATATGAATTAGGTGTACGTTCGAAACCATTACTTGCTTTATCTGAAAACAATGTTGGTACAGTAATTCCGGTAACTGTAACTCCTTGCTTCGCTGCTCCTTTTGATACGGCTTCCATAGTCCCCTGATACCCACCGGTTGCAACATTATGTCCATATTTACCGATTAGGTTACCAACACTTTCAGCAAATTCATATTCTGAGTCACCCTCTTTACATCTTGAAGATCCAAATACTGTAATTTGTTTCATATAAAAAGATTACAGACGCTGAATCATATAGAGGTGTAAAATAAAATAAATGTTTAATGAAATAAACAAAAGTATTGATGTAGCAATAAGCTTAGGTGCACAATACGCTGACGCAAGAATTCTAATATCAAAAAGTAGAGATATATCTTCAAAAGATGGTGAGTTGGAAGATTTTAGCAACTCTGAAAACATGGGTTTAGGTATACGAGCCTTAGTGGGATCGTCATGGGGATTTTATGCTACTTATGACCTATCAGAGGAGTCACTAAAGGAGGCTGGAAAAAAAGCATATTTAATTGCAAAAGCATCCTCTAAGGTACCAGGTAAAGATTTTCCATTAGCTGATGTTCCAATTGTAAAAGATGAATATGTAACACCACATGAACAAAATCCTTTTAAGGTTTCGACAACTGATCAAATAGATTTAATAGTTTCCTCAACTCATGAAATGAAAAAAATAGGTAGCTCCAGAGCCTTTGGCAGGCTAAATTTTTGGGATACCGAGAAGTGGTTTGCATCGAGCCAGGGTCATGAAATATACCAGAACATAATTGAATCTGGTGGTGGCATTTCTTCCTTAAGTATTGGTGATGGAGAAACACAAATACGATCATATCCACAATCTTTTGGTGAATACAGAACAGGAGGATGGGAGGTCATTCAAAGTTTTAAATTTTTAGATCATGTTGAGAGAATTTCTGAAGAATCTAAAAGACTTTTAACATCTCCACAATGTCCTGAGGGAACAAGAGATTTGATTTTAGAAGGCAGTCAACTTGCACTTCAGATACATGAGTCAGTTGGTCATGCGATTGAGCTAGATAGAATTTTAGGTTGGGAAGCTGCATATGCTGGTACGTCTCACCTTGAACTTAGTAAATTAAATGAGCATAAATATGGTTCACCATTAATGAATATAGTTGCAGATGCTACCCTGCCTGGAGCTTTAGCAACGTTTAAATATGATGATGAAGGAACTCCTGCTCAAAGAGTAGACATTGTTAAAGAGGGAATATGGACAGGGGTATTGACTGGACGCGACAGTGCGGCCATTGCCGGTGTTAATCCAGGAGGAATGGTCAGAGCTGATGGATATGGAAGATTGCCAATGGTTAGGATGACAAATGTTGGCCTTCTTCCAGGTGAGTCATCTTTGGATGAAATAATTTCTTCAACGGACGATGGTGTATATATGGAAACAAATCGTTCGTGGTCAATAGATGATATAAGGTTAAATTTTCAATTTGGATGTGAAGTTGGGTGGCTTGTTAAAAATGGGAAGATAACCGATATGGTTAAAAATCCTACTTACACAGGAATTACTCCTAATTTCTGGGGCAGTATGGACATGCTAGCTGGTGAAGATGAATGGGTATTTTGGGGAACACCAAATTGTGGTAAAGGGCAACCAAGCCAAATAGGACACACTGGTCACCCAGCTTCTCCGGCACGATTCAAAAATGTGAGAATTGGTGTAAGAGGATGAAAATCTGGGATAATTTAATCGATGATGTTGAAAAATTAATTCCTGCAGGTGTCGAGTGTGAGATAAAAATGATTAATTCTACAGAGTCTCTTACAAGGTTTGCTAACTCCCATATACATCAAAATGTTGAAGAAGAATTAACAGATATCTTTTTAACTTTCCATGCCGATGGAAAAACAACAAATTTGAATTTAAACATTACCTCTATGGGATCAATTGAAGATATTATCAAAAAAGCCCTTTCAGAGATTGGAAACAATCCCAAAGACTCAACTTGGCCAGGCCTGACTAGTAAGGAAAATTCCTTTAACGGATATAAAGATATATCTCCTGATGATCCTGACATCAGAGCACAAAAAGTAAAAGAATTTATAGAAGAAGGTCAAACATACAATGGTGCTGGTTATTGTTCTTCAAATGTATCAAATGTTTTTGTATGGAACACAAATGGACTGAACTCTAGTGATACCGCAACAAGTGCCTTTTTAGATGGAATCTTTAGATCGGAGACATCTGCGGGTTCGTCTCATATTGGAAATCAAATCTTAAGTGATATTGATGCTCAGAAAGTTGGACAAGAAGCTTTCTTAATAACTAAAGAATCTCAAAATCCAGAAGATATTGACCCAGGAGTTTACGAGGTAATTTTAGGACCTGATGCGGTAAGTACAATTTTAGTTTTTCTTTCCGTTTATGGATTTAATGCAAAGAGTAAAGTTGACGGGACATCTCCTATAGAAATTAATGTTGAGCAATTTGATGAAAAGATAAATCTAGAAGACGATCCACACAAAGAGGGAGCACTTAATTTTAAAATTGATGCATCAGGTGCACCTAAGAAAAAAATAGAAATAATTACAAATGGTATCCCAAAAAACTATTTTCATACGAGGCGGACATCAAATGAACTTAATCAAAGCAACACATTTCATGAAATGTTCGGATGGGGAGATAGTTTTGGGGGACTTGGAACAAATTTGTATCTTAAGCCTGGTGACATTTCCAAAGAAGAAATGATTTCTAATGTTAAAAAAGGAATCTATATAAATGAATTTTGGTACTGTAGAGTTCTAGATCCAATAACTCAAGTAGTTACTGGTTTAAATAGGAATGGTTCATATTTAATTGAGAACGGTAAAGTAACAAAGCCTGTTGGAAGATTAAGATTTACACAAAGTTTTATGTCATCTTTAGGACAAGGTAACGTTTTGGGAGTTGGATCAGATAGTAGATTTGCCGATTCCGAATTTGGTGAAGGTATTTTAAATGTACCAATGTTACATTTAAAAGAATTTAATTTCACCGGTGGTGTTTCTGGATAGAAATTATTATTTTAGGGGAGAAAAACCAATCATAATTCCCCACAGGGGTGGAATTAATGTAGTCCCTGAAAATACTTTACATGCTTTAGAACATACAGTTGAACACAACTTTACACACTTTGAAACTGATTTGAGAATGACAAAAGATGGGGAGATTATTTTAAACCATGATGCAACAATAGATAGAACAACTCATGAAAAAGGAAACATATCTGAGTTAAATTGGAAAGATTTAAAAAAAATTAATGCTGGATCAAAATTTTATGAAAGAAAAGATTTAAACAGAAAGACCAGCTTTGTTTTATTGAAAGAGGCCTTATCTATTTTTGATAAACTTTGTTTTAATTTAGATTTAAAAGAATCTGGTATGGCGGAAAAAGTATACAAGATAATTAAAGAGACAAATGCCGAAGACAGAACCCTAGTCTCCTCATTTAATCCATCACGATTGGATGAATTTATAGAGCTTTCTAATGGTGAAATATTAACTTCAGGATCATTTAGGGAAAATGTCATTGCAAGATATTTACCAACAAAAAAACGTAATTTTAGAATACAAGCTCTTCAAGCACCTTTTATTTATAGAGGATTAAAAGTCCACTCGAGAAAGCTGAAAGAATTTTGTGAAATCAATAACTTATATTTACATATTTGGACTGTGAATAATGATGAAGATTTTGACAAATGTTTGGAGTTTGGGTGTGATGGAATTATGACTGACGAACCACTAAAGCTAAGAAAATATTTAGAGCGAAATAGCTAGTTACTTTGTATGAGACTTAATAAATTTTTCTGCATCTCCAAAGATCTTCTTCTTTCTTTTAGGGTCCATCTTATCTAAAGACCTAGTAAGCAATGAAAGTCTAGGATTTGATTCGTAAAAACCCCTGTTCTTTTCTGTAAATCTCCAGTACAGTCCATCTAAGGTATCACACCACTCACCTTTTTTATAATTACTCATTTTTAGTATGTAGTTTGATCCACAGGTATATGGTTTTGTCGACATCAAACCACCATCTGCATAAGTTGCCATGCCATAAACATTAGGAACCATTACCCAATCTGAAGAATCAATATACATCTCCATAAACCATTTGTATATTTCATCAGGATGTATTTCACAAAGATTCATAATATTACTTATCACCATCAAGCGTGGAATATGATGGACATAACCATCCCTTATTGTCGTTTTAATTGCATCATCTAAAGGAATAATTCCAGTTTCACCTTCATACCAGGTGTCAGTTAATTTATTCTTATGGTTCCAATAGTTCTGCTTGATTTGATATTCGCCTTCTTCTTGATAAATCCCTCTAATAAATTCTCTCCATCCTATTATTTGTCTTATAAACCCTTCGAGAGAATTTATTGGAACATTATATTTATCTGCAAGTTTGATCGATCTCTCAATAACATAAGAAGGTGTCAAAAGGCCAATATTTAGAAGTGAGCTTATACAGCTATGAAAAAGAAAATTTTCACCTTCCAACATTGCATCTTCATAAATTCCAAAATTTAAAAAACGATTTTTTATGAATTCATCAAGTTGTTTTTTTGCATCTTTTCTACTTACTGGAAACCATAAGTTTGTTAATTCTCCAGGATGATTATGAAAATATTTACTGATTACTTTAATTACGTCGTCTTTATGTATAGAGTCTTTAAAACTTGGTAATGAGGGTATTAATGTATCTTTTGGAATCTTTTTTCGGTTTTCTTCATCAAATGACCATTTACCTCCAACTGGTTGATCATTTTTATCCATTAGAATATTTAAGTCCCTTCTCGCTTTTTGGTAAAAAGATGCCATTCTATAAACTTTTTTTCCTTTTGCCATCTCATTAAACTTTTCTCTTTCAAAAATAAACATTGGGGATTTAATTACTACTACATCAATTGAGTTTTCAATCATTCTTTTTAGGAACTTCTTCTCAAAAGGCTTGTCTTCCAGTTCAAAAATTTGGATTTTATCAATTTTTCTTTTTTTCAAAAAACTAATCAGTAAGTCGAAGTAGTCTTTTTTGTCCTTTCTACTTTCAAGATCAAAATAATTTACTTTTATTTCTTTTTTATTTAGTTCATCTCGATATTCCCTCATTGCAGTTAAGAACAGGTAAATTTTTAATTTATGATGATTAACATATGTGCATAGACCATAATCTTCAGCCATAAAAACTTCATTACAGCCTTGGTCTTTTAGATATTTTGGATCAAATAATTGATTTCCTAATATAACAAAAAAATTATCCTTCATGATTCCAAAACATAGTTTACCATTATTAGTAACAACAAAATAAATCACCATGGGGGAGGACTGATTGGATTTTTCTATTCTTGAAAGCGGCTTTCTGCCATCAAAAATATCAACTATTCTCTCAAAAGAATTTGATGACATTGAATATGTTGGAAACAATCTTCCAAAAATATTAGCAAACAATCAAATTGAGTCTGAAGTATTAAATCTAGAACCAGAAAAAGATATATCAAATCTGGGTATTGATGAGTTAGAAAGAGCGATGTTATTGTACTCGTATATTGGTCATGCTTATATCTGGGGCAATTTAAAGACAGACAAAGTAATTCCAAAAAATATATCAAAAACATGGTTTAAAATATCTCAAAAGTTGGGAAGGCCACCAATCTTGTCTTATGCATCTTATGCTTTAAATAATTGGAAACTGCAGGATAAAAACAAACCATTCGATTTAGAAAATATAAGAATTTTACAAAACTTTTTAGGGGGAATGGACGAAGACTGGTTTATCATGATTCACGTAGCTATTGAGTATGAAGCCAAAGAAATACTATCTAACTTAAAACACTATTTCCTTGATCAAAATGAAGATCAATCATTTTTAGAAAGTGCACTTGAAAGTATAAGAAAAATTAATTCAATAATGAACAGAATGCCTGAAAAATGTGATCCGTTTATTTACTACAATCGTGTAAGACCATATATATTTGGCTGGAAAAATAATCCTGCAACACCACAAGGTGTAATTTATGAAGAGGTTGTTGAATACAATGGCAAACCTCAGCTTTTTAGAGGAGAAACTGGTGCTCAAAGTTCAATAGTGCCAGCTTTAGATGCACTTCTTGGAATAACCCACTCGAATGATCCACTAAGAGAGTATTTGGATGAAATGAGATTGTATATGCCTATCGAACATAGATATATATTAAATTATTTAGATGAATGGTCTGAAAGTAAGAGAAGCAGCGTTACAAACCAAGATAAATCAGTCAAATTAACCAACGAAATAATAAAAGAAGTTCACACTTTTAGAAATAAACACTTGGAGTATGCAAGGACATATATACATGAACAGTCATTGTCTAACCAAAATAATTCAAATGTTGTAGGAACGGGAGGAACACCTTTTATGAAATATTTAGACAAACACCTTCAGGAGACAGTTCCAACTAATGATTAAAAAACTTGGGATACCAAAAGAAGTAAAACAAGACGAGGGAAGAGTAGCTTTAATACCTCAGCATATAACACAATTTACAGGCCTTGCTGATATTTACATTGAATCAGGGGCTGGCCAAGGCTCAGGATTTTCAGATAAAGATTATGAATCTGCAGGTGCAAAGATATTAGGCTCAGCTGAAGAACTATATGAATCGTCTGAAATAATTTGTAAGGTCAAAGAACCACAAGAACAAGAGTTTGATCTTTTGAAACCATCACATGTTTTGTTTGGGTACTTACATTTGGCATCTAACTTATCAATGACAAAAAAGCTTCTAGAAAAAAAGTTAACTGGTATTGCTACTGAAATGATTATGGATGGAAATCAGTATCCTCTCTTGATACCTATGTCTAAAATAGCCGGAAATCTAGCAATTCAAAAAGGAATGCAATTCTTGGAATATTCTTCACAAGGCAAAGGGCTATTATTATCTTCAATTTCAGACGAGAGTAATTCAAAGGTAGTTGTAATAGGATGTGGTGAAGTTGGTAGAGCTTCAATTGATAAATCTATTCAAATTGGAGCTTCTGTTGTTGCAATAGATTTAAATGAAGAAATTTTGGCAGAATTAAAAAATACATATCAAGATAAAATAACAACAATAATTGCTGGGAGTGAAGAAGAAAAAAATGAAGTTAGATCGGCAGATCTTGTTATAGGAGCTGTACTATTGCCAGGAAGAAATCCTCCTATTGTAATTACCGAAGAAGACATAAACCAGATGGAAAAAGGCACAGTAATCATTGATGTTGCAATTGATCAAGGAGGGTGTGTAGAAAATGTAAAACCAAATACACATAGTGAACCATTTGAAATAAGAAACGGGATAATAATTTCAGCAATCGCAAATTTGCCGGGGGCAGTTCCTAAAACATCCTCAATAGAACTTTCTACAATTTTGCAAAATTACGTAGATGATTTGCTTATAGAGGATTGGTTTGAAAAATATAAAAGTAATCCAAACTTAAGCCCCTCATTGCAGATACACAATGGAATGTTGTTATCTGCTGAGGTTGGAGATAGTTTAAGTTTACCAGTAACTAAGTTAGTTTAGGTTTCCAGTCTTTTCTTGATTTACTAAAGTTTTCAATATCACTGATATATTCGAGAGTAATATCGATTTTATCAAGTCCTTTTAAAATTCTATTTTGAGAAAAATCATCAAGATCAAACGAAAACTCAATCTCTTCACATTTAACAGACTTTTCCTCAATAGAGATATATATATTTGTTTTCGGATTGTTTTCAATTTTGTTAAAAAGAGCTTCAACATTTTTTGAAGATGTTTCAATTGGCACAAGACCAATATTTATAGAATTTAATTTAAATATATCTGCAAATTTTGTTGAAATAATGGCATCAAACCCCCAGTCTTGAAGTCCCCAAGGGGCGTGTTCTCGAGAAGAACCAGTTCCAAAATTATCACCCGCAACTAAAACTTTTGCTTCTTGATATTCTTTTTTATTTAATGAAAAATCTGGATCTTTTTTCCAGTCATAAAACAAAAACTCACCATAACCAGATCTTTCGACGCGTTTAAGAAATTGCTTTGGCATAATTTGATCAGTATCAACATTTGACATTTTTAAAGGAAGCATTGTTGAATTTATTAGATTAAGTTTTTTCATTTTATAAATCCCTTATGTCTACAAATTTTCCATAGATTGCAGCTGCTGCAGCCATTTTTGGACTTACTAAATGTGTTCTTCCGCCAGCTCCCTGTCTTCCTTCATAATTTCTATTTGAAGTAGAAGCACAACGTTCACCTGGACTTAATATATCTGGATTCATACCCAGACACATTGAACATCCTGCTTCTCTCCAATCAAAACCTGCATCAATAAAAATTTTGTCTAATCCTTCTTCCTCAGCCTGATTTTTTACAAGTGTTGACCCAGGAACAACCATGGCACCAACAGTCTCTGATACTTTTTTGCCCTTTATGACTTGGGCCGCCTCTCTTAAATCCTCAATACGACCATTGGTACAACTGCCTATAAACACCCTATCTAAACTGATTTCATTAATTTTTATTCCGGGCTCTAAATCCATGTACTCTAAAGCTCTAATTGCTGCTTCTTTATCTGATTCGTCTTGAAAATTATCAGGATGTGGAATTTCGTCATTTATGAATATAACTTGTGATGGATTTGTACCCCATGAAACTGATGGTTCAAGCTCCCCAGCATTTATTGTTACAACTTTATCAAAAGCAGCGTCATCATCAGAAAAAAGTTCACTCCACTCATTTATTGCATCATTCCAATCAGAGTCTTTGGGAGCATAGTTTTTATCTTTTAAATAATTGAAAGTAGTTTCATCTGGAGCAATCATTCCTGCTCTTGCTCCACCTTCGATTGACATATTACAAATTGTCATTCTATTCTCCATACTCATATTTTTTATAACATCACCAACGTATTCAATTACATGACCGGCGCCACCTCCAGTTCCAATTTTTTTGATGATGCCTAAAATAATATCTTTAGGTCCAACTCCATCTGAGACATCTCCAATAACTTCAACCTTCATTGTTTTTGGCTTTTCCATCGCTAAAGTCTGAGTAGCTAGAACATGTTCAACCTCTGAAGTGCCAATTCCAAATGCTAATGCTCCGAAAGCACCATGTGTTGCTGTATGGCTATCTCCACACACAATAGTCATTCCAGGTTGAGTAATACCTTGTTCAGGTCCTATAACGTGAACGATTCCTTGACGGGGATCATTAATTCCAAAAAGAGTGACTCCAAATTCCTCACAATTCTTTTCTAAAGCTTCAATTTGAATTTTTGAAAGAGGATCTTTTATTCCCAATAGTCTGTTCGATGTTGGGACACCGTGATCAACTGTTGCCAAAGTTAATTCAGGATATTTTACTTTTCGATCAGAGATTCTTAGACTATCAAACGCTTGAGGTGAAGTAACTTCATGGACAAGATGTAAATCAATAAATATTAAGTTCGTACTCTCATCAATAGACGTAACGAGGTGATTATCCCAGATTTTATCAAATAATGTTTTTCCCATATTATGTACAAATTATATTATTTTTTTAAATAAATTAATAGAGTTGTTTTAATCATTATCATTTAATCAATACATACTTAAAATAGGTCATCATGGAAACAATTATTGAAAAATTCTTAGAAATAGCGATTATATTAGTAGCTGCTAAGTTCGGTGCAGAATTAATGAGAAGAATTAATCAACCTGCAGTAATAGGAGAGTTAGTCATCGGAATCATTATTGGTTATTACGGACTAGGCCTTCTTCCACATTTTGAATCTGGAGATGTTGTGTCTACTTTAGCTGAGATTGGTGTAGTTCTTTTGCTGTTTGAAGTAGGATTAGAAACTAATTTAGACGAGTTTATTGAATTAGGCTCAACTTCTCTTCTTGTAGCATTAATTGGTGTTGTAGCACCATTTGCTTTGGGCTTTGGCTCAATCTATGCACTCAATTTAGGAGGAGAAGATCAGTTCGGAATAGCTTTATTCGTAGGTGCAGCAATGACAGCAACTTCAGTAGGCATTACCGCCAGAGTGTTTGGAGACTTAGGTGCTTTAAAATCAAGAGAAGCAAAAACAATCATAGGCGCAGCAGTTGTAGATGATATTTTAGGTTTATTAATTCTTACTGTTGTTGCAGGGGTTCTAGGAAGTTCAGGAGATTTCTCAATAGTTGATCTTGGAATAATCAGCGCAAAGGCAATCGGTTTTTTAATTGCAGTAGTAATTATTGGAAGAAAACTTTCCAAACCAATATTTAACTTCTTTGTAAAAATTCCTTCACCTGGAACGTTTGTAACTGGTAGTTTTATATTTGCAATGTTGCTTGGTGCAGCAGCCCACTTTGTAGGACTTCATCCTATTGTAGGAGCATTTGCAGGGGGTGTAGTTGCTGGTGAATCAGGCATGACTCATAGAATTAGAGATGAGATGAAGCCTCTAAACTTTTTACTCGTTCCAATATTTTTTGTATATATTGGTTCGGAAGTAAACATTCAAACTTTAGCTTCTCTTGATGTATTTTTATATGGAATGCTGGTCAGTCTTTTAGCGTTAGTTGGTAAATATGTATCAGCTCTGGGAGCTATGGGTAAAGGATTAAATACTTCTTTAATTGGAATTGGAATGTCTCCAAGAGGTGAGGTTGGGCTTATATTTGTTGCTGTTGCTACAACCACACTATCAGACATAATTACAGGTGATATTATCTCAATAATTATCTGGATGGTAATAGTCACTACAGTTATTGCACCAATTCTACTAAATAGGATTTTACAAAAGGTACCTCTTTCTGAAAGAGATGATGATGAAAGGTTCGAAACACCTGTTGTAGAATAAGAAGATAAAAAAAATTAATATAATTAATATATATTTATTCACTAATTGGGGGAATTAATGCTTTTAAATTATCAGGGCTCTATATTTGCTGCTATTTTAGGTTTAGTTTTAGCAGCCTATTTTGCAAACAGAATTTTAGCTATAAACGTTTCTGATGAAAAAGTAAGTAATCTATCAGATGCTATAAGAAAAGGCTCAATGGCTTTTTTAAAAAGACAATATTCTTGGATTAGTATTTTTGTTTTAGTCTTAGCTATCTTGATTCCTACTCTTACTGACCTTGGTGTTTGGGGGTCAGTATCATTTATTGGTGGTGCAGCATTTTCTTCTTTAGCTGGATTTATTGGAATGAGAATAGCAACAGCTGCAAATGGCAGAACAACTGAGGCTGCAAGAGACGGTGGAACATTAAAAGCTTTGCCAGTTGCATTTAGAGGAGGAGCCGTAATGGGTTTCTCAGTTGCTGGTTTAGGACTGTTGGGAGTAGGTCTTGGATATTGGATTTTTGTTGAACTTCTAGAACTTGAAAACGCCTATGATATTTTGGCAGCAATAGGACTAGGAGGTTCTTCGATAGCTCTTTTTGCAAGAGTAGGTGGAGGAATTTATACAAAAGCTGCGGATGTTGGCGCTGATTTAGTTGGTAAAGTTGAAGCTGGTATTCCTGAAGATGACCCTAGAAATCCAGCAACGATTGCAGACAATGTAGGTGATAATGTTGGCGATGTCGCTGGTATGGGAGCAGATTTGTTTGAAAGTTATGTCGGATCTCTTGTTGCACCATTAGCATATGCCGCAATTGTATTTGCTAATTCGGAAGCATTGCCCTCTCTCTTATTTTTTCCACTTGCTGTAGGAACTATAGGAATGTTAGCTTCCATAGTTTCCTCATTTCTTGTCGTCCCTCAAGAGGGAAAGTTAGCACAAGCACTACACAGAGGAACTTATTCAGCTGCAGCTTTGACAGCAGGAGGTGTATTTTTTCTTTCTAACACAATGTTTGCCGATTACTCTGAAAATCCTATTGGTCTATTTATTTCAGTAATCATTGGATTATTAGTTGGAATAACTGTTGGACAGATTTCAGAATGGTTCACATCAGATCATCATTCAATCGTTAAAAGTATCGCCGATCAAGCAAAGACAGGTCCTGCAACCCTTGTTCTTTCAGGAATTTCAGAAGGTATGAGATCTGCCGCTTTTTCAGTTATTGTTGTAGTTTTTGGGGTCTTTGGTGCTTACACGGCAGGTGATTGGGCTTTAGGGGCCGGCGGCGGTATTTATGGAGTCGCTGTGGCAGCTATTGGAGTTTTGGCTACATTAGGTATTACTGTTGCTGTTGATGCTTACGGACCAATAGCTGATAATGCTGGCGGTATTGCAGAAATGGCTCATTTAGATCCTGAGGTAAGAAAAGCTACAGATGAATTGGATTCTCTAGGAAATACTACTGCAGCTATCGCTAAAGGATTTGCAATTGGATCAGCTGCTGTAACAGCTTTAGCTTTATTTTCTGCTTTTGTTCAGAGTGCTGGTTTAGCAGAGTCTGGATTAAATATTACAAAAGTCGAAGTTACTCTTGGTTTGTTCTTGGGAGGTATGTTCCCATTTTTATTTGCAGCAATGACAATAAATGCTGTTGGAAGAGCTGCATTTAAGATGATAGAAGAAGTAAGAAGACAGTTTAGAGAGATACCTGGCTTAAGAGAGGGTAAAGAAGGTGTTGTTCCAGAGTATGAAGAGTGTGTTGATATCGCTACTACAGCTGCACTAAGAGAAATGTTACTACCTGGCGGACTAGCAATTGTTTTACCTTTAGTAATAGGATTTTGGAATAAAGAAGCACTCGGAGGATTTCTTGCTGGAGCACTTGTAACAGGATTTTTGCTTGCAATATTCATGGCCAACTCAGGTGGCGCATGGGATAATGCAAAAAAATATATTGAGGCAGGTGGAGGTGCCGGTAAAGGTTCAGATGAGCATAAGGCTGCCGTTATAGGCGACACAATTGGAGATCCGTTTAAAGATACTTCTGGTCCAGCTATGAATATTGTCATTAAAGTGATGACAATCGTAAGCCTTATATTCGCATCTGCGTTTTGATAAAAATAATTTAAAACAAAACTAATTAATGAATATTCTATTAATTACTAACGATTGGAAACCAAAAACAGGTGGTATTTCTACATACCTTCGAAGCCTTGTTGAAAATTTAGATCATAAATTTTTTATTTACGGACCAAGTTGGATTGAAGGAGATGATGCTTATCCAGCCGCAGACAACTTCATAATAAATCCTCGTAAAGTTTTTGAAGATATTCAAAAAATAGTTAATGACAACCAGATAGATATTATCTTACATGGATCTAGTAACCCAAATTTTTTATTTGTAAATAAACTAAATACCCTCGATGTTCCAAATTCTCCTAAAAATGTGAAGATACCACAGTATATGATTTGTCATGGCGCAGAGTTTAATGTATTAAATTATATCCCTATAGTTAGAAATCTACTTTCTAGAAATCTAGATAATTTGAACACGATCTTTACTGTAAGTGAATTTTCAAGAAAAAAACTAGTCGATATTACCGATACAGAGATAATAAATATTGGTGCAGGGATTGAAATTCCAAATTATGAAAATAATTATGAAGACAATGTGCCTTTGACAATTGGAGTTGTCAGCAGATTAGTATCAAGAAAAAAAATAAGCTGGTTAATAGATGTAGCTCATGATTTAAAAGAGGAAGGCTTACCAATAGAGTTAAAAATTCTTGGTTTTGGAAAACAGGAAAACTATCTTAAAAAACTTTCATCTGTTTCTGCAGCAATTGTGACATTTATAAAAGAAGAAACCGAGAAAGATGTTGATGATTTTTATAGGTCAATTAACTTGTTTGCCATGCCCTCAAAATCTAAATATTTTGGAGTTGAGTTTGAGGGTCTAGGTTTAGTTTATTTAGAAGCTGCAAGCTATGGTCTTCCTGTAATTGTTGGTGCTTCAGGAGGAGCTATAGAAACAATTATTCCTGGAAAAACAGGCTTCGTTGCAGGTGATAAAAATATACTTAAGGAATCTATTTTATACTTTTTAAATAATCCTGAAAAAATTCAAGAATTTGGATTGAATGGAAGAAAATTTGTTGAAGAGTTTTACAGTTGGGAAAAACTAATAATGAATCTTGAATCAAATATTGAATCTATAAAATAGGTCATTTCTGCGTTTCAAATAAATCTAATATTTCATCACTCTTAATAGTTAGGGCTTTTTGAGGTGTATCAAGTGGCTTATTCTTTTTTTCAATCGTAATTTTATTTATTAAATTATTTTTAGTTGCATCATCAACTTTCATTCGGAACCTTCCTCTGTAAAAAACAATTTCAAGTAGTTTTGCTAAATTTACAAGCTCATCTTTTGAAAGTTTTTTTATAATTTTTTCGTCAATCAAGAATGATTCTTTAATTTTTTCAAGAAGTAATTCTTTAGTTAGGCTCTTAGGAATTTTTACTGGATTTAAATTAATTAAATTTAAAACACTCTGATATTTTTCTGAACTTATCAACTCAAGTATTTCATTTTTTTTCATTTTAGCTAATTCATCAAAATCAAAAACCTCTCTATTTTTTTGTTTTATGGCAAATCCACCATATGGACCTACAGCAGTCATATAACTCCAACCGTCTTCTTCGCAGACAAAACGAGGATTCTTTGTCGACAGATTAAATCTTTTTATTGCATCATCACAATTTAATGAATCTGGATCTTCATCTTCAAAAATAGGTCCAATCATATTTCGGTATACACACTTTGGTTGTCTTACTCCTTTTTCTTTCAATCCATGTTGGAAATAATATCCTCCACTCGGTCCAAGTTTTATATATATTGCTGTTCCGCATTCTGCACAATCGCATACTTTTCTTTCTTTTAGCAAATTTGCTTCTTGCAATTTCTCAAGTTCGTGAATATAGGTCTCATTTATTTCCTCAATTGTTATATCTGGTGGAAGTCCGATATAGAAATTGTCGTCTCTCTGTAAATATGGATATGCAATTTTGTCTTGAACCCGACCAGTTTTAACTACATATCTTGTATCAAAAGGAAGTGGATAAGATGTCAAACTAACAGGATCAGGCTCTCCATATTTTCGAACATGATCTTGAATTTTTTTATACGATTCATTTAAAAAATTTACTTTTGCTTCTTCCGGACTATTGCTTTCTAATATCTCATCAAGTTTGTCCTCCATCTCTTTCGAAAATTTGTAGTTGATATATGGGTCAAAATAAGGTTTCATGAATTTATTGATCATCGCAAGAGCAATAATTCGTGGTTTCAGGCTTGATTCAGAATTTATAAAAACAGATGTGATACTTTCAATAATTGAAACATAAGTTGAAGGCCTTCCTATACCAAGCTCTTCCAGCTTATTTATTAATGATGTAGAAGAGTATCTATTTGGAGGATTAGTGTACTTCTTCTCATAATCAGATTTTGTTATTTCCACTTTATCCCCCTTCTGCAAATCGGGAAGCTCTTGGGATTGCTCTGTAAGGTTTTTTGCGATATCTCTATATCCTCCAAATGTCCATGTGGTACCAGAGATACCAAGAACTATTGATCCAAAAATATTATCTATTACTTCAAGATCTATTGTTTTTGTTATACCTCTTGCATCGGACATTTGGGATGCGATTGTTACGTTGAAAATTAATTCATAGAGTTTAAATTCATCGCTATCTTCTTTATATTTTTTAAGTAGCTCTTGAGGTGTTGTAAAACTCTCTCCAGATGGTCTAATAGCCTCATGAGCAGCCTGAGCATTTTTGCTATCACCATAAAAATTTGGTTCAGGTGGAAGATGCTCACTACTAAAATTTGACGCAATGAATTCCCTGGATGCTTTGATTGCAACATCTGAAAGTCTTATTGAATCCGTTCTCATATAAGTAATCAAACCCTCCTGATATAGTCTCTGAGCAATACTCATAGTTTTTCTTGGTTGAAATCCTAAATTGTTTTTTGAAGAAGTTTGTAAGCTTGTGGTTTTAAAGGGTTTTGGCGGTTTTCCGCTTCTTTGAGATTCCTTGATATTTGATACCTTTGCCAGAGAATTTCTAAGTATATTTACAATATCCCGAGACTGATCTTCATCTAAATATTTTCGATCCTTACTTATTTTCTTTCCATCTTTATCAAAGTCTTTTGATGAGGCAATTTTGGTTCCGCCAATTGTTTTTAGATTTGCAGCAAATTCAAAACCTTGACTCTTACAACTTGCATTTATCTCAAAATATTTTGATTTTACGAAGCTCAACCTCTCTTCTTCTCTTTCAACAATGAGCCTTATTGCAGGACCTTGGACTCTACCTGTAGATATAAAAGCTCCACCTAAATCTCTTAGTTTTGGCGATATCTCGTAGCCAATCATTCTATCAAGAGTTCTCCTTGCCTCATACGATTTGAATTTACCGATATCAATGGTTTCTGGATTTTTGATTGCATTTAAAACTGCTGTATTTGTAATTTCATTGAATTTTATTCTTTTTGGTTCTTTTTTTAGCTCCAGTGCTTCTTTTAAATGATAAGCAATTGCTTCACCTTCTCGATCGTCGTCAGTTGCAAGATATACCTCTGGTGCTTTGTCAGCAAGTCCTTTAAGCTCATTTACAATTTTTTTTCTATCTTCGGGAATAACATATATATTTTCATAATTCTCAGGTTTGACAGCACCCCATAATATGTCTTCTTTTTTAAATCCTGAAGGTATAGATTTTGTATTTCTTGGTAAATCCCTAATATGTCCGACACTAGATTTAACTATATAACCATCACCTAAAATTTTTGAAATTGTTTTTACCTTAGTAGGTGACTCTACAATTACTAATGGTTTCGACATGTCTTTATTGATAACATCATTTTTTTTAAATGTACAGGATTTTAAAAAAAAAGTATTTTAAATTCGATTTATAGTGATTATATAAACAATGAATAATATAAAAATTTTTTCCAAATCTCAGTTTTCATTATTGTGGTGGTCAGGTTCGATATCAAGTTTTGGAGATTGGGCAACTCTCTTTGCGTCTGTAGCTTTAGCAAGCTACATAGGTACAGAGAGTGGAAATTCAGAACTAACAGCAGTTGTTCCCTTGGTAGCTAGAATAATTCCTGCATTACTTTCCTCATTTGCTGGTTTGATAGCTGATAGATTTGATAAAAAATTAGTGATGATTTTTTGCGATCTTACAAGAATGGTCTTAGTTTTATTTTTATTTTTTGCGGATAATTTATATTTTATTTTTATAATTAATTTTTTCTCAGAGATTTTTTCATTAATAAGACAGCCATCTAGAGAGGCTGTGGTTCCCGAGATTATAGACTCTGAGAATCTTGTAAAAGCAAATTCACTTTTTGCAATCGGAACATACGCAACATTACCTTTAGCGTCATTATTGTTGGGTTTTTTTAGCGGTGTCGAAACCTTTAATGTCGTTAATGAATTTGGAAATGGTTGGAGTGGTTCGATAATTTTTTTACTCGACACCATTACATTTTTGCTTTCTGCATACTTATTGTATTTTCTAAAAAATAAAAATGTAAATACAGCAAGTAGTAATCCTCCATTTTCTATAAAGAATTTTCAAGAAGGTATTAACTATTTTTTTAAAACCAAAAATATTAGGAATATAGCTTTTTCGATTTCATCTTGTTTAATTGGTGCAGGAACATTATTCATTCTAGGCCATACATTTCTGACTGTAGATTTAGGTTTTAGTGAAAGCTCGTTTGGTTTCATGATTGCTTCCTTTGGAACAGGAATAATATTTAGTATGCTAACTCTTAGTTATTTTGTTACAACGTTCAACAGAATAAATTTTCTCATAGGCTCTTGCATGATAATTACAGGAATTTCCCTATTTTCAGCATTTAGATCAGTAGATTTTGTTGTAATCTTATTATCAATTTTCATATCTGGAGTTGGTACGGGTGGGGTTTACCTTCTAACTATAAGTTACTTGCAAGCTTCTACTAATCCTGAACTACGAGGAAGAGTTTTTGGTAACTTTTATACCATTGGAAGACTTGCACTACTAATTTCTTTTTTGATATCTGGTGCAGCTGCAAATTATTTAGATGGAGTTTTCAATCAAGACGGAGTTTATTTAGTATTGATAGGAAGTTCAATTTTGATATTTATTACTGGAATTTTGAATTTTACTATTGGATACAAAAGAATTTTTAAGGAATTTGGTATTGAGAGATCAAATTTTAATAAGATTAAATTTGATTTAGACAAAAAGGAAAATTAATTTGAATACAGATTATTTGGCTTTCGAGGGTGTTGATGGTTCTGGAAAAACAAGCTATATCGAAGCATTAAGCAGTCATCTAGAAAAAAAATCTATAAATTTTAAAATAGTAAGGGAACCAGGTGGTTCAAAACTTGGCGAGGGCATACGAGATCTTTTGCTCAGCCATGAATACACGGTTGAGCCTTTGACAGAAGCATTACTCTTTTCTGCAAATAGAGCAAACCTTATTAGAGAGATAATCAAACCATCAATAGAAAATGGTGTAAAAATCATATCAGATAGAAGTGCGTATTCTTCAGTTGCCTATCAAGGTGTTGGGAGAGGGCTAGGTTTCGATAAAATTTATGAAATTAATGATGTAGCAGTTGAAGGATATTGGCCCGAAAAGGCAATACTTTTAGATATCGATCCTGAGGTGTCTTTAAAAAGACAAAAAATTAATGATAGAATCGGAAGTTCAGAGCTCGACTTTTTTAAAAAAGTAAGAGAGGGCTATCTTCAACTTTCAGAAAAATTTGATGAGAATTTCTTAGTGATTGATGCAACTTTAGATTTAACAGATAACTTAAAAACAATTTATAAATGGTTAGAGCTTGACTGAGTTAAATAAATTACTAAAAAACGAAACTGAAAACCCATTTCATTCTTACCTATTAATTTCAAGCTCTTCAAAATACTTAATGGAACAATCGAAACTATTTTCCTCATCTTTGCTTTTTGATGAAAATCAAATTATCAACCATCCAGATATAAGAGTGGTGACATCTGAAAACCAAAATACTCTTGGTGTAAATGACATAAGACAAGTAATTAATGATGAAAGCATTTTTCCAATCGAGGGTCAGTATAAAATATTTATTTTTCCTCCAGACAGATCTCTTACAGAAGAGGCATCAAATGCTTTGTTGAAAACTCTAGAGGAACCATCAAAATCTAATATTTTCATTATCACATCAAATGGTAGGTATTGGTCACATGCTAAAGATGACTCAGTTAAGAGTATTTTACCAACGCTCAAAAGTAGATGTCGGACAATATATATAGATGACGAATTTACATATAGTTACAATTTTGACCTTGATGAAATAATAAATTTTTTAGATATTGATAATGAATATATTTTAAATGGAACAAAAGAAAGACTTGAATCAATTTCTGGTACTTTACAAGAATTAAAAACAATTAATAGTGAAATAAATGATAGATTATTTAACTTTATCGAGTTAGAAAAGAAAATAGATGATTTAAAAATTGAAAATGTAAATACTGTGAAAGTTTTTCAAAGTACAATCGAATATCTTGTTAACAGTATTTTATCAATACAAAACTTTTCTAAAATAGAATTTAGATATTCAGAATTATTAACAAATTTAATTGAGGACTTATCAAATGGGATAAGACCTAGAATAGCTATTAATAATCTGATTGTTGAATCAAGTAAATTATGAATCGGATAGTTCTATTAGGAACTGGATGTCCTGCACCAAGCCATATCAGATTTGGCCCGTCTACTCTCTTACAAATAAATAAAAAAAACTATCTCTTTGATGTTGGTTCTGGAGTAACTCAAAGACTTAACAAATTAGGATTAAAAAGTTCCGATATAGATGAAGTTTTCATTACTCACATGCACTCAGACCATATAGTTGACTTATACCAACTATATATTTCTGGATGGCACCAAGGAAGAAAAAAACCATTTAAGATTATTGGTCCAGCTGGACTAGAACATTTCTTCATTAAGCAGCTTGAATCTTATTCAGATGAACTTGAATTAAGAAAAAAATATGAGATGAGACCTAATGAAGATGGTTTAAACATCGAAGTTGTTGAGATTGATGAAGGATATAAGTTTATTTATGAAAATGTAACAATCCGTCCTTTTGATGTTGATCATCAACCTGTAAATCCGGCTTATGGTTTTAAAATAAATGTTACTGAAAATGATGAAGAAAAAATAATTGTTATATCAGGTGACACCAAGAAATCTGAAAATTTAATAAAGGAAGCAAAGGATTCTGATATTTTAGTACATGAATTATTTGTGAATTTAGAAATGGATAGAAACCGGATGACCTTAGAAACAATAAAAAATATTGAGAAGTATCATACAATCACAAAAGATGTAGGGGATATTGCAAACCAAACAAAAACAAAAAATTTAGTCCTTACACATTTTGTCCCCCCAAATTTTGATGAAGAGAAAGTGTTAGAGGAACTTAAGCAATATTATGATGGAAATATATATATTGGATACGACCTCTTTAATATCGAGATTTGATTTTAAGTTAATAGTTTTGATGAGTTTCCAATTAATGAAATTAATAAAATTACAGCACAAGAAATACCAAATATTACAAGTCCTCTAAATCCTATAAAGGTATATGTTAAACCTAATGAAGACTGAGCAACCAAACTTCCTATAAAAACAAAAGAGTCGCTTTTAATATTTAAGTTTGTTTTCTTCGTAATGGAATATTTTGAGATTTCAGAACTTATTGCAACAAAGTTAAAGTTCCAACCAAGACCAAGCAAAAATAGACTTAAGTGTAGTAAAAACATATCCTCACTATTAAGAGCAAATATGCAACTAGCTAATAAAATAACTCCACCAGAAATTGATATTTTTTTTGAACCAATTCTGTCTACTATTCCACCTAACACCGGAGAAAATACAAACATTCCAAGAGTGTGATAACTTATTATTGTTCCGACTACTTGGATTGTTTCTCCTATATCTTGAATATGCAAGGGAGTTGAAGCCATGATAATAACCATTACAAAGTGATTAATAACTAATAACGCGGTAAGTTGTTTTGCAGTTTTATCAAGTTTATTACTTGTGTCCTTTTTGTTCGTAGTAGCAGGCATCCTTAACGCACTGTCCTTTTTAGTTAGTCCTAACACTGATATGCCGGCAAGTAAAAAACCTAATGTTGCAATTAAGTAGGCAACTATTAATTCAGAACCGAACATTTTTTCAAAAGTCGAAGAATATTGACCGACAAGCCTGGGCCCAAACACAGAACCAAAAACAGAAAACCATATTGCCAACGACAATGCTGTTGCCCTAAAATTTTCTTTAACTAAAAATGACGAAGCATATCTTGTTTGCAATGTTGCTGACTGGCCAATACCTAAAATAAACGCACCCAAAAGAAGTAAATAAAATGAATTAATTAAAAGACTAATAAAACAAACAAGTCCACCCAAGCCACCTGAAAAGAATGTATAAGTTAGTGCACTCATCCTAGAATATTTATTTTGAAGATATTCAAAAATTTGAGTTCCAACATACGCACCACCCACGCCTAATGCATTAGGAGCACCTACTAAATACGGATTTGTAGTCACTTCTCTTACAGCCAATGCCGTTACAGTTATAGCGGCAATAAAGCCTATGGATGAAAATCCGACTGAGAATAATAAGTTGTAAATTTTTTTAATCTCAGATGACATAGCAGAAGGATAATAACTAATTTGATTAAGTTAAAGTAGAAACTACTCCAAAGAATTATTAATATAATTATGCTTATTAATGTAAATTTTAAGGAGCATATATAGCAATGTATAAAACAGCTGAAACTGTCTCTCCCGGACATCCCGATAAAATTGCTGATTTAATTTCAGACTATGTTTTGACTGAAGCCCTTTCAAACAATAGTAAATCAAGAGTTGCAGTAGAAACATTTTTAACTGGTACAACTTATGGTGGATTAGTTGTTGTTGGTGGAGAAATTAGTGATATTGCAAAAATAGACGATAAAGGTATTGAAAAGATAGTTAAAGATGCACTAGCAAAAACAATAAAGACAAGCTTTGAGGATTTTCAATTAGATAGTTTAAAAATTCAAAATGAGTTAACACCTCAATCTGAGGAGATAAGATCTGCAGTTGAGGATGAAGAAGACTTAGGAGCAGGAGATCAAGGTATTATGGTTGGCTATGCTACCAATGAAACTGAATCTTTTATGCCTCCTACCTTTGATATGAGTAGAAATATTCAGATGGCTCTTTGGGAAATTCAGAATAATGATGAAAAACTTGATTTAGATTCTAAAGTTCAGGTGACAACAGGTGGAGAAGAAACAAAAGTTGTTATATCCACACAGCATAAAAAAGATATAGATATTGACGAACTAAGAATCAATCTTGAAGATATGATAACGAAATACGTTGATGGAAAATTTCAGTTTGATCTTAACCCATCTGGTTCATTTGTTAAAGGTGGGCCTGCTGGAGATACTGGACTGACAGGGAGAAAAATCGTTGTTGATGCATATGGACCAACTGTGCCCGTTGGTGGTGGTGCATTTTCTGGGAAAGACCCATCAAAAGTTGATCGTTCAGCAGCATATGCAGCAAGACATTTAGCAAAGAATATAGTTGCTCATAATTTGGCAGATAAATGTCAGATAAGAGTTGCCTATGCAATAGGTAAAGCAGAACCCTATGAATTATCGGTTGATACATTTGGTTCTCAAAAAGAAAAAGATTCTGTCTTAAATGATTTTGTATCAAGGTTTGGCATGAAGCCTGGAGTAATTATTGAGCGATTAGATTTATTAAATGTAAATTATAGGGAAGATACATTGTTCTCTCATTTTGGACATGACAACAGAAACTGGGAGAAAATCGAGGATATTTAAGAGTATCTTATAATCCTTTTCTTTGCCGAAGTAGCTCAGTGGTAGAGCAGCTCACTCGTAATGAGCAGGCCGAGGGTTCAATTCCCTCCTTCGGCTCAAAATAAATCCAATATAAATTTATTTTTTTTTGATGATTGTGTAGTCTTTTAATGTGAAAAAGTTTTTGGCAATGTTTTTTATTTTCTTATTTATTAACAGTTTTGCATTTGCAATTACTAATGGCTCTTCAAGCTTTACAGATGACCATGAACAAACTCCTATACCAGCAATTGTAATTGAAGAAGAGATAGAGGTTCCAGAAGATCCGCAATGGACATATAAGTTTCTAATTCCTACAAGTGTTGCTATTGCAACCCTTGTAATTATTGGCAATATAGTTCAATACTTTAGGCAAGTTACAAAAAAGAGATATAAAGTAATAAAAAAGTAAACAAGTTTTTATGAATTCTACAATTGAAAACATCGTTCAAAGAAATATTGATGTGTCTAAAAACCTTGTTATCGCTTTAAGTGGCGGCGTCGATAGTTCAGTCTTGGCTCATATTCTATTCAAAATTACCAAAAATATAAGGCTTGTGTTTGTTCAGCACAACCAAGTACACTCTAAAGATTTAGAAACCTCAGCAAAACAAGTAGCAAAATCATTAAATTTAGATTTGGAAATAATTCAGACTTCTTTGAAATCTAATTCATCTGAAACTGAAATGAGAGATGAAAGATATAAGCATCTTTTATCAAATTTAAAAAAGGATGAAGTTTTACTCACAGGTCATAATCTATCAGACAAGGCGGAAACATTATTAATAAATTTATTTCGAGGTACGAGGTTAGAAGGGTTAAAGTCTATCAATTCAGACAATTCTTTATCAAGTAAACCAATGATTAATATTTCAAAAAAAGAAATTTATGAGTACGCTAACCAAAATAACGTGCCTTATTTAGATGACCCAACAAATAGAGATAATAATATAGTCAGAAATTGGATTAGAAATTTTTTAATTCCTGAAATAGATAATAAATTTCCAGGTTCTTTTGAAACTAAAGCAAATCAATTATCAAATGAGGTTGCATTTAGATCAAATTATGAAAATGATAATTTGAAATACTTAAAAAAATCTAAGGGATATGTTGAAATCCCAGCTTTATTAATAAACAAAAAAAGCATGGAGAGACAATATTATTTGAATCAGGTCGGCAAATATATTGGAATGACCTCATTTGAAAAAAAAGATATTCAAAAAGTAGAAAAAGTTATAGATGAAAATATAAAATTGGATTTTTTTAAAGATTGGATATGTTTTAAATCTGCAGGCTCAGTTTTATTTTTAGATAAAAAGAAATGGATGCTGAATGATAAATCTAGTTTTGACAGTTATGGATTTTTTAATTTCAAGATAGTTTCATCGATTGACATTTTTAATAAATGGAGCATATCTATACCAAAAGGTTCAAATGTGTCGATTAAAACTACCGAAGATGGTGAAAAAATCATAACTGGAAATAATTCAATTAAGGTAACAGAAATATTTAGAAATTATGGAGTTAATAGCGAATTAAGAAATTTTTGGCCACTTATATATGTAGATAATTCTTTATATTGGGTTGTTGGATTAAGAAAATCAGATGAGGCAATTAAAAATGAAAAAAGATATAAATCAAATATACTTATTGCTTCTATTGAAAAAAGTTCATTTAAAGTTTAGTAAAGAGTTAATATTTGACTATTTATTTAACCTTACTTCTATTAAATTTAAAATGTGGAAGAAAATAAACAAGAACAAAACAAAAAAAGGAACAGATCTCTACTAATTTACGTAGGACTGGGATTATTAATATTTCTTGGTGTTCAGAGATATAATCAAACTATAAATGCTCCTGAAAATTCAACCTTTTCAGAATTCCAAACTCAAATAAACAATGGTTTAGTAACCGAAGCAACTATAAAGGAACAATCAAACACAGTTGAATACAAACTGGCTAATAATGATTCACTTTTTAAAACAGATTACCCAGAAGGTTTTGAAGGAGAAATATTTAAATTATTAATTGATCAAAACATTGTTTTAAATACAGATACAGAACCAGCTGGAATGCAAGACTATTTGATAGCATTTCTTCCTTGGATATTTTTAGCTGGATTTATGTTTTTTATGTTTTCTCAGGTTCGTTCAAATGGAAATCAAATAATGCAATTTGGTAAGTCAAAAGCAAAAGAGTTAGATGAAGAATCTCCAAAAGTAACATTTAAAGATGTTGCAGGAGCAGAGGAAGCAAAAGAAGAGCTCGAAGAAATAAAAGAATTTTTAAAATCCCCAGATAAATTTAACAAGCTTGGAGCAAAAATTCCAAAAGGCGTTTTACTTGTTGGCCCACCAGGAACTGGAAAAACTTTATTGGCAAAAGCAGTAGCAGGTGAGTCCAATGTACCTTTTTTCAGTATTTCAGGATCTGATTTTGTAGAAATGTTTGTTGGTGTTGGAGCAAGCAGAGTAAGAGATCTATTCAAAAAAGCCAAAGAGTCTTCCCCAGCAATAATTTTTATAGATGAGATAGATGCAGTGGGTAGAATGAGAGGCGCTGGTTTAGGTGGTGGTCATGATGAAAGAGAACAAACATTAAATCAACTTCTTGTAGAAATGGATGGTTTTGAAGCAAACCAAGGTGTAATTTTGATGGCAGCAACAAATAGACCAGATGTATTGGATCCCGCATTGCTTAGACCTGGTAGATTTGATCGACAGGTAATTGTAGATAGGCCGGATCTAAAAGGAAGAACACAGATTCTTAAAGTTCATGCTATTGATAAACCTATTGCCAAAAATGTAAATTTAGAGACTATTGCTAAGCAAACCCCTGGATTTACAGGAGCAGATTTAGCAAACTTATTAAATGAAGCTGCTCTACTTGCAGCTCGAAAAAGCAAAAAAACAATTTCTAATTCAGACATAGAAAACTCAATTGACAGAGTCCTAGCTGGACCAGAAAAGAAAAGTCAGATTTTGACTGAAGAAGAAAAATTAATCATTGCTTATCATGAAACTGGTCACGCTCTTGTAGGATGGGCCTTACCAAATGCTGATCCGATCCATAAGGTTACAATTATTCCAAGAGGACGTGCTCTAGGATACACCCAAGCCCTTCCTGACAGTGAAAAGTATTTAACTTCAAAAGCAGAACTTAAAGACAGGTTGGCAATGTTGATGGGTGGAAGAGTTGCTGAAGAGCTAATTTTTGCTGATCCAACTACCGGAGCTTCAAATGATATTGAAAAAGCAACAGAGATTGCAAGAAGAATGGTTATGGAATTTGGAATGAGTGAAAAGCTTGGACCTATGCTTTATGGAAAAGGAACAAATGAAGTATTCCTTGGTCGCGACTATGGAAGACAGCAGGATTATTCTGACGAAGTAGCCTCATCAATTGATGAAGAGGTTAAGAGCCTTTTGAGTGACGCACACATAATTGCTGGAAAGATACTTGGAAAGTTTAAAAAACAAATGGAAGACATGGTAAAAGTTTTGATGGATAAAGAAACAATCGATAGAGAAGAAGTTGCAAGAATATTTAATAAAATAAAAAAAGTTAACATCACAGGTTCTGGCAAAAATTTAAAATTAGCATGAGCAAGAAGGTTGATAATTTAAATACTCAGCTTGAAAGTGCTCTTTCAGAATTCATTTCTCAGGTTTCCGGAAAAACGGAGGAATCAGCAAAAACAATTGCTACAAAATTTTTAAATCAGATTGAAAATAAATTAAATTTTGAAAAGAAGACTTTAGAGTCAATTTTTTCTGAACTTAACGATGTCGAACATAACCAACCAATTTAT
>CACMQN010000003.1 GCA_902615855.1 uncultured Candidatus Actinomarina sp. | reverse complement strand
ATTAATTTATGGTTTACAACTTTGTTACTAAGTTTATTTCTACTGAGTTCAACAGTATCAATAGTTTTATTTTTCAAAGGTCTTTTTAAATAAAAATTAAGGAATTTTAAATCAAAATAGTCGATGTTGTGACCTACCAAGACCGCATCTTCTACAAAATTAATTATTTTTTGGTCCATTTCTTTAAAAAGTGGTGCATTTTGAACTTTTTCATCAGTAATTCCATGAATATGTGAGTTCTCAATTTTTTGACTGGGTTTAAATAAGCTATAAAATTCATCCACAACTTTTTCATTGACAACTTTAAGAATATAAAGTTCCAATATTTCAGAATCTTCTGGCTCAAATCCAGTTGTTTCAATATCTAAGATACATAATTTTTTATTCATGATTTTTATAGAGTTCCCACATACCAATTGCTGCTGCTCCTGATGCATTTAAAGAGTCAACATGATTTTCTGAATCGATCAGAAGCAATTCTGAAGCATTTTTTTTCCAAATATCTGAAATACCATATTGTTCTGAACCAACTACCAATGCGTAATTTTTATTTGGTTTATAAGATTTTATGCTTTTCTCTGAAAAAGGATCTAACGAAATGATATCATAATTTAATTTTTTTAAGACTGAAACAGTTTCTTCTGAATCTTCTGAAAATATATTTATGTTAAAAATATGACCTATCGATGATCTAATCACATTTGGATTATAAATGTCAGTTACTCCATCTGCTGAAATTATATTTAAAAAATTAAATGCCCTAGCTGTTCTAATCATGGTTCCCAAGTTACCTGGCTTTTCTATTGAATCAGCAACAAGTATTGGCCCAGATAAATTAAAGTCTTCAATTGTGAGTTTTTTTGTTATGAATAAAGATAATATTCCATCTGGTTTATCACGATAAGACAATGAATTGAAAACTTTTTTTGATAATTTAACAATTCTTATTTGTTTAATTTTGAATTGATCTATTAATTCGAAATTATTATTTCCTACAAATAGCTCACTACATATATAAAGTGTATCAATTTCATAATTTGAATTAATGAGTTGAACATTTTCTCTGTAACCCTCAGCTATAGATTTATTTTCATTTCTTCTGATTTTATTTTTCCGTATTGAAATTAAAAATTTAAGTTCGGGGTTATTTAGTGAAGTAATTTCCTTATTTTTCATATATCTCTTTATGTATAATTTTTTTTCTATTTATTTTTTCTTTTTTAATATTTTTTGTTGAACCTTCAACACCTGCTGTAACGAATCCTAAAATTTCGATATTTTTTGGAATATTTAATAATGATTTGATTTCCAAAACTTCCATATTATGTGAACCTAAAAAACCACTTTTTAATCCAGTTTCATCAATTAACAGCATACAATTCATCATTGCTGCCCCTGCATCAACATACCAGTAGGGTACACTCCAATTTTTTGAGCTTGTCTCATTTTTTTTATCCATCATCTTATATCTTTCGTGATAAGCAGCCTCGTTAATCAAGATTAAAAAAATTGCTTTAGAATTTGAGATCCATTTACCAAATCCTTTTTCTATATAAGTTTCCTCATTTGCATAAATTGCTAATTTTTGAATACTTTCTTTATTTTCAACTGAAACAATCTCTATACCTCTTGAAAAACCCGCAGTTGGTATTTTTATTGTTAGCTTTGGTATATCAGATAAATCAGGATTAGTTTCGTCAGATTCAATATAATTTCTAACAATTCTTCTATTTAAAATTAGATTTTGCAGATAAGTTTTTTCATTCACCATTTGTTAAGATAAAGTCTTTAACCATATCACCAACATCTGAGGTACCCATACCCATTTTTCCAGCAGATAGAGAGTCAAGATTCTGAGCAGTTTTTATAATTGATTTTTCTATTTCATTGGCATATTCTTTTTCACCTAATTCATCAAGCATCATTGAAGCAGCAGCAATGCAGGCAAGGGGATTTATCACATTTTTACCTGTGTATTTTGGAGCCGATCCTCCAATTGGCTCGAACATAGAAACTCCATTTGGGTTAATGTTACCGCCTGCAGCGATACCCATTCCTCCTTGTATCATTGCACCCAAGTCTGTGATAATATCTCCAAACATATTATCTGTTACTATCACGTCAAACCACTCTGGATTTTTTACCATCCACATACAAACTGCATCAACGTGGCCGTAATCCGTTTCTATATCTGGATATGTTTCTGCAACCTCATAGAACACTCTTTCCCATAAATCATGAGCATATGTCAAAACATTTGTTTTAGCACAGAGTGTTATTTTTTTTCTATTATTTTTACTTGTAAATTCAAATGCATACTCAATACATCTTTGTATGGCGCTACGTGTGTTTATAGATTCTTGAGTTGCTACTTCTTTATCTGTTCCATAGTGAATATAGCCACCGGCACCAGCATATAAACCTTCTGTATTTTCACGTACAACAACAAAATTTATATCATCCGGGGTTTTATTTGCTAGTGGTGTTTCAACGCCTTCATATAAAACAACTGGTCTAAGATTTATATACTGGTCAAATTCTTTACGTAATTTCAAAAGAATTCCTTGTTCAAGAACTCCAGGTTTAACGTCCGGATGCCCTATAGCTCCTAAAAGTATTGAATCACTATTACCAAGTTGTTCGATGTCTAATTCTGTTACTAGATCTCCAGATTTCAAATACCTATCTCCACCTAAATCATTTTCAACAAAATCAAATTCAACATTAAATTTTGATTTTGTATGTTCCAAAACTTTTATTGTTTCATCAACAACTTCTGGTCCAGTACCATCTCCACCTATAATTGATATCTTGTATTTTTTCATATTACCTATTTAATGCATTCAAAAAAGATTCAACTGAACCCTGTACCACATCAGTTGATACAGCTCTTCCTTGTTTAAGATTGTGTCCATCATTTATAATAGTTACAATTTCAGCTGTAGCATCAGCTCCTTTAGTTATACTCTCAACTCTATAGTCAATTAATACAGCCTCAGACTGTAATATTTCTTTTACAGCTTTGAATGCTGCATGAATCATTCCATCACCTTCAGCTTCTTGTGTTTTATTTTCACCATTAACACTTAAAGTAATTTTTGCTGACGCAAATTGGTCTTTACTATTTACTGATACAGATACAAGTTTCACTGGTGCCTCATTGATTTCAACTTGACCAATAATTGCTCGAAGTTCATTTTCTACAATTTCACCCTTTCTATCTGCTAATTTTTTAAATTTTTCAAAACTTATATTGAATGTTTCTTCATCAATATCAATTTCAAGTTTTTCTAAAGCGTCTTTAAAACCAGCTCTACCGGAATGTTTACCAAGTACTATTTTTGACTCTTGTCCAACTGAATCAGGAGTCATTATTTCATATGTCATTGTATTTCTTAAATAACCATGCTGATGTATTCCTGATTCATGACTAAATGCATTTCTTCCTACGACTGCTTTGTTGTATTGAACTGGGTATCCAGTTAGTTTCGATACAAGTCTCGACGTTTCTGAAATTTCTGTAGTTTCAGCATTTATTTCAACACCATATTGATCCTGTCTGGTTTTGACTGCCATGATTATTTCTTCTGTAGATGTATTACCTGCTCTTTCTCCAATTCCATTTATCGCACCTTCAATTTGTCTCGCTCCAGCATTTATTGCTGTTAATGAGTTTGCAACTGCAAGGCCTAAATCATTGTGACAATGTGTCGAGATGATTACATCCTCATTTTTTCCTCTGACTTCACTGTAAACTTTTTTCAATAGTTCAAGATAATCACTAGGTGTCGCATATCCAACAGTGTCAGGAACATTTATTGTGGTTGCTCCTTCTTCAACAGCAACCTTTAATATCTCTATTAAAAAATCATGGTCTGTTCTTGTTGCATCTTGCGCTGAAAACTCGATATCTTCACAAAGTTTCTTGGCAAATCTTACCGACTCCTTAGCATCTTTCAACACTTCTTCTTTTGTTTTTCTGAGCATGTGTTCCATGTGAATATCAGAAGTAGAGGTAAATACGTGTATTCTTGATTTCTTTGCAACTTTTATTGCTTCATGAGCTTGTTCAATATCTTCTTGAACACACCTAGCTAGAGAGGCAATAGTTGAATTTTCGATATTATTTGCAATGAGATTAACTCCTTCCCAATCCCCGGGGGAGGAAGCAGCAAAACCAGCTTCTATAACATCAACTTTTAGTTTCTCTAATTGCTGAGCAATTAGGAGTTTTTCAGATGGCGTAAGAGCAATTCCCGGGCTTTGCTCACCATCTCTTAAGGTGGTGTCAAAAATAATTAACTGGTCAGAACTCATATATCTTTTTTGATATCTTTAGCATCTAAAAAAGGCATCATATTTCTTAATTCTTTACCAATATTTTCAATTTGATGGTTTGATGCTTTTTCACGTTCTTGTTTAAGATAGGGAGAGCCTTCACGAGCTTGAGACATCCATTCTTTTGCAAAAGCTCCAGATTGAATTTCTTCCAACACTTTTTTCATTTCCTTCTTAGTTTCATCTGTAATTATTCTTGAGCCTCTTGAGAAGTCACCATACTCTGCTGTATCTGATATGGAGTGTCTCATCCATTCAAACCCACCTTCATACATTAGGTCTACTATCAGCTTGACTTCATGTAATGTTTCAAAATAAGCACTTTCAGGTTGATACCCAGCTTCCACTAATGTCTCAAATCCATTACGTATCAACTCAGTCAAACCACCACATAAAACAACTTGCTCACCAAATAAATCTGTTTCAGTTTCTTCTTTAAATGTTGTGTTTAATACTCCTGCTCTTCCTCCACCTATTGCCGACGCATAAGATAAGGCCAAATCTTTTGTGTTATCATTTAAATCTTTTTCGACCGCAACTAAACAAGGCATACCAGATCCTTCTTCATAAGTTCTTCTCAATAAATGGCCTGGACCTTTAGGAGCAATCATTGCTATTGAAATATCTTCACGAGGTACAATCTCACCAAAATGTATATTAAATCCATGTGCAAAAAACAAAGTCGAGCTCTCTTTCATAAATGGGGCTATATCTTTTTCATATACATCCGCCATAAGTTGATCAGGTAATAAAAGCATTACGACGTCTGCATTCTTTGTAGCATTCTCAAGATTTTCTACTTTTAAACCCATTTTTTTTGCCCTATCGAAAGAATTTGATTCCTCTCTTAGACCAACTGTTACATCAACACCTGAATCATGTAGATTCAAAGCATGCGCATGGCCTTGACTACCAAATCCAATTACACTAACTTTTTTTGATTTAATAAGCTCAACATCAATTGAGTCATCATATATAATTTTTGCTGACATAACTTCTCCTATAGTTTTGTTTGTATGGCTATTCTGCCACCTCTAATCATTTCAATTATTCCGAATGGCTTCAATAAATTTTCTAACTTATCAAGGTCTTTTGAAGAACCAGTCATTTCAAAAACAGCATAGTCTTGTCCGACATCTACTGATTTTGCTCCTGATAAGGATGCTTTTTCAATCACAGAAGTTTGAGTATCTTTGTTTATTGAAACCTTTAATAAAAGGACCTCAGATTCTATAGTATTATCAGGGTCAAGTTCTACAATCTTTATTACATTAATTAATTTGTTTAACTGTTTTTTGACTTGTTCAACTGATTCAAGTTCAGTAACAATTGTCATTTTTGATCTTCCTTCAATATTTGTTGGTCCTACTGCTAAAGAGTTTATATTAAACCCTCTTCTAGATATCGTTGAGGCAACTCGAGCTAATACACCTGGTTTATCTTCAACGAGTACGCTTAATATTCTCTCACTCATAATTTCTTTAGATCATCCTCGTTTAGAATAACAACATCGTTACTTCCTCCTGCTGGAACCATAGGGAAAACCATATCTTCTGGATCAACTATGCACTCTACAAGGACAGGTTTATCATCAATTTCTAACATTTTTTCAAAAACTTTTTTTACATCAGATTTTTCAATCATTCTTAATCCTGTAGCCCCCATTGATTCTGCAAGGGCAACATAGTCAGGCGTATGGTGTGTTAATTCTGATGCAGAGAATCTATTTTTATAAAATATTTTTTGCCATTGTCTAACCATTCCATGATTTCCATTGTTAAAGACAACAATTTTTATAGGAATATTTTCGGTTGAAGCGGTGATCAATTCTTGACATGTCATTTGGAAACATCCATCACCATCTAAAGCTAAAATTTGACGATCTGGATAGGCTGCTTTTGCACCAATAGCTGCAGGTAAGGAATAACCCATTGTTCCTAAACCACCAGAATTTAACCAGGTATTAGGGGAAGTAAAATTCCAATGTTGTGATATCCACATTTGATGTTGACCAACCCCTGATACAACAATTGCATCATCGTCGGCTAGTTTTTGTAACTCTTCTAGTACAAAAGGAACTTTTAAAGGCCCTTTTTCTTCTTGATTATATGAAAGAGGGTATTCCTTTTTCATTTGATTTAGTTCATCAAGCCAATCTGATGTATTTAAATCTGTATCAGCTAATTTTTCAATTAATCCAGTTATTACACTTTTTGCATCTCCAACTATTGGAACTTCAGGCTCTCTAATCTTTCCAATTTCTGCAGGGTCAATATCTGCATGAATGACTTTTGCATTTTGAGCAAAGAATTTTGGATTTGCAGTAACTCTATCATCAAACCTCACACCAATAGCAATTAATAGGTCTGATTTTTGAATTGATGTAGTCGCTGTATAATTACCATGCATTCCAGGCATTTCAAAACATAATTCATTTCCATCTGGGAATGCACCTCTTCCCATCAATGTTGTTACAACTGGAATTTTAAATTTCGTTGCCAGTTCAAATAACTCTTGATTTGCTTTGGAATGAATAATTCCGCCACCTACATAAAGAATTGGTTTCTTTGATTGTTTTATTAATTCAGCCGCTTGACTAATCATTTTTGGATTTGGTTCTAATGTTGGCTTGTATCCTGGCATTTCTATTAATTTAGGCTCAATCCATTCAACTTTTTGATTTAATATGTCTTTTGGTATATCAACAAGAACAGGGCCAGGTCTTCCAGTCGTAGCAATATGTTTTGCTTCAAGTAACACTTGTGGTATCTCTTCTGCACTGGTTATCAAGTAGTTATGTTTTGTTGCAGCCATAGTTAATCCAACAGTGTACGCTTCCTGGAAAGCGTCATTACCAATTGCTTCGGAAGCTACCTGACCAGTTATTGCTAGAAGAGGAGTAGAGTCCATTAGTGCATTTGTAAGTGGGGTAATTAAGTTAGTTGCACCTGGGCCAGAAGTCGCAATTACAACTCCTAATTCACCTGTTGCTTGCGCATATCCCTCTGCCATATGTCCAGACCCTTGTTCATGTCTGGCCAAGATATGTCTTATTGGACTGTCATATAGCGGATCATAGGCAGGTAATATTGCACCACCAGGTAAACCAAAAATAGTTGATATATTCATGTACTCTAAACTTCTTACGACAAGTTCAGCTCCACTTAATTTTTCTTCACTCATATCATTTCTTTCAAAAAAAAAACCTCCCTATTTTGGGGAGGCGCTCAATACTAGTAAATGAGCGCTACATAAGCACTAATACTAGTAAAGAAATTAAATTTACACTTTTTTTCATTATGAATAACTATAGTTAAACCTTATAAAAATGAAAGACATAAATTTAATTAATTATTTAAATAAACACAATATTGATGTTCCCGAATATATCAGTGTATCAACTGTGAGTTTGCCTTCACTTGTTAATAAATCAGAGGAAATAAAACACGTCAAAAATGAAAACAAACATGCTGACATGAAATTTACCTTTTCTAATCCTGATTATTCTGGGTTAGGAGATAAATTTAAGTGGGCAAAATCTTGTATTATTATCAGTTTTAATTACGGGGAAAATTATAAAACAAGTATTGCCAGCCCTTTAGGTAAAGGTTCCATAGCAAGATTCGCTGTTAAGGACTATTACGAGCCAATTAAACAATTTATTAGCATTTTGAAGAATCATTTTGATGATTTAAATATAAAAACTCATGAATTTATCGACAATCCAAGTCACTATGACAGGTTATTTTTTGAAAAGTCTGGAATGGGTTGGCAAGGTAAAAGTTCTATGATGTTGACTCCTACTGTGGGGCCATGGCAGTTAATTGGCAACTTATATGTTGAAAAAGATTTTAAATCACCAAGTGAAGCATCATATTCATGCGGTAACTGTAATATGTGTCAAATTTCATGCCCAACCGGTGCGATTGATAACGAATATCAAATTGATTCAAATAAGTGTATATCTTATTGGTTGCAATCTCCAAAAATAATTCCTCATGAAATAAGAATCAAAATTGCAAATAGGTTTTATGGATGTGATGACTGTCTTTTATCATGTCCTCCAGGACAGAATAAATTAATTAATATTAATAAAACATTCGAAGTTGATCTTATTGAAATAATAAATATGGATAATTATGAACTAATTTCAAACTTCTCATGGTTTTACGTTCCAAAGAGAGATGCAAATTACTTGAAAAGAAATGCAATAATTGCACTTGCGAATAATCCTTTACCAAACAGCCACGAATTATTTAATCAACTGCTTTATTCAGACAGTGAAATAATACGGTTATATTCTGTTTGGGCCTTATGGAGAGTCGACAGATTAAATACAATAAACAAAGAAACATTCTATAAAAGAGAGGTTTCTCAAAATGTTATTCATGAATTCGACCTTTTAATTAAATGATTTTGTAGTATATTTTATCTATTCTTAATTTATGGTTAAATTTTCTGATGACGTAACACAAGGAGTTGAAAAATCTGCTGCACGAGCAATGCTCAGAGCTGTAGGTTTGCAAGACGATGACTTCAATAAGTTTCAAGTTGGGATTGTCTCTGCTGGAAATGAAGTTACTCCATGTAATCTTACTGGACCAGAATTATCAATTCACGCAAAAGAGGGAGTAAATGGTACTGATTCAGCTGGATTGATTTTTTCTACAATAGCTGTTTCAGATGGAATATCAATGGGGCATGAGGGCATGAGGGCTTCATTGGTTTCAAGGGAAGTCATTGCAGATTCTGTTGAGCTGGTTATGCATGCAGAAAGGTTTGATGGAATGGTAACAATTGCAGGTTGCGATAAATCACTACCAGGAATGTTAATGGCATCAGCAAGAATAAATAGACCAGCAATTTTTTTATATGGTGGAAGTAGCCTTCCGGGAGTCTACAAAGGAAAAGATATATCTATTGTCGATGTTTTTGAGGGAATTGGTGCATTTGAAAAGGGGATAATTAGCGAAGAAGAGTTATATGAAATAGAATGTAATGCCTGTCCAGGACAAGGCTCTTGCGCAGGAATGTTCACAGCTAACACAATGGCTTCTGTAGGAGAGGCTATTGGGATGAGTTTACCTGGTACTGCTTCAATCCCAGCTGAGGATCAAAGATTAAGAACAGCAGCAAAAGAGTCAGGTTTGCAATTAAATTATTTATTGAAAGAAGACATAAAACCAAGAGATATCATGACCCTAGAGGCTTTTAAAAATGCAATTACAACTGTATTAGCCCTTGGAGGCAGCACAAACGCAGTATTGCATTTGTTAGCTATATCCTATGAAGCAAAAATTAATCTTGACCTAAATACT
Organism: uncultured Candidatus Actinomarina sp.; assembly: GCA_902615855.1. GTDB lineage: Bacteria > Actinomycetota > Acidimicrobiia > Actinomarinales > Actinomarinaceae > Actinomarina. Next base: position 130,229 of record CACMQN010000003.1, on the reverse strand, counting down.
TTTGATGATCTTGGTAAATCAGTTCCACATCTTGCAGATATGAAACCGTTTGGAAAATATCATATGGTTGATCTAGACAAAATTGGAGGAGTTCCAGTAGTATCTAAAATTCTTCTTGAGAATAAACTAATTGATCCTAACTGTTTAACGGTAACTGGAAAAACTGTTGGTGAAAATTTAGAAAATATTGATATTCCAAAAAATCAAGATGTAGTTTCGTTCCCAAACAATCCAATTTCAAAAGAAGGGGGAATAGCTATTTTAAATGGAACACTTTCACCAAACGGATCTGTTGTAAAGACAGCGGGTATTGAAGTGAACGAATTTTCTGGCCCTGCAAATGTTTTTGAAAGTGAACAAGATGCTTTAGATGCATTATTTAATAACAAGATTGAAAAAGGAGATGTCGTTGTAATTAGAAACGAGGGGCCGAAAGGTGGTCCAGGTATGAGAGAAATGCTTCAAATTACAGCTGCAATAAAAGGTGCAGGTTTAGGAAAAGATGTCCTGTTGATTACTGATGGTCGATTTTCGGGTGGAACTACTGGTTTATGTATAGGCCACGTAACTCCAGAAAGTTTCGATCTAGGACCTATTGCAATATGTCAAAATGGTGATCTAATAAATTTGAATTTATCAAAAAGAGAGTTGAACTTGGAATTGACAGAATCTGAAATTAAAAAAAGGTTTGAGTCCTATAAACTTCCTGAACCAAGATACAAATCTGGAGTTTTAAGTAAATACTCTAAATTAGTATCAGGAGCTGATTCAGGAGCGGTTACCTCATAAATTAATAATGATTTTTATATCAGATATTCATCATGGATTAGATTCCTTAAACACATTGCCGAAAGACAAAGGACCATTGGTAATTTTGGGTGATTTAATCAACTGGATAGATTATAGAAATGGAGAGGGTATCGCAAAAGATGTCTTTGGTGAAGAAAATGTAAAAGAGTTAATGAATCTCAGAAAAAAACATGATTTTTCTAAAAGAAAAAAAATGTGGGAACAATTATTTTCAGAAGATAGGGAATTAAAACAGCAAAAAATACAAGATTCAATATACAAGCAGTATGAAGATGTATTTAAGTTACTCAAAAATTTTGAAGTATTTTTGATACCTGGCAATGTAGATAGTCTTGAAATACTTGAAGAAACTAAAACAAAAAATGTTACAAATATTGACGGGAAAGTCCTTGATTATAAAAACATTAAACTTGGTTTTGCTGGTGGAGGAGTTCCAACACCAATAAATGCAAGAGGAGAAATTTCAGAAGAAGAGTTTAAAACTAAATTAGAAAAATTAGGAAATGTAGACATTATATGTACTCATGCACCTCCTTTAATTGATGAATTGATAACGGATGTTATTACAAATAAAAAAGAACAAGGGTGGGAAAGTTTAAAGACATTTATAGAAGACAAAAAGCCAAAATTTTCATTATTTGGAGACGTACATCAACCAAAAGCATATGAATGGATACTTGGAAGTACAAAATGTATTAATATTGGATATTTTCGTTCAACTAGTAGCTATTTAGATTTAGAATCATTAAAAATATGAAGGTTTTAGCATTCGATGTTGGTGGAACGACAATTAAAGGTGGACTTGTCGATGAAAAACTTAAAATTCATGAAAAATTTATAGAAGATACCCCAAAAAGAGAAGATACTTTCATTTCATTAATTGAAGAAATCCATGATAGATTCTCTGATGAAACTCATAAAGTTTCACTCGGCATGCCAGGTTTTGTAGATAACGATAATCATATTTTTAAATATGGTACAAATATGAAATTTTCTATCGATTTTAAAAAACTTGGATTTGCTAAAGAGAAAAAAATTTACTTAGAGAATGATGGAAATTTAGCTGCATATTCTGAATATTTATCACATTTCAAAAATGATTATAAAAATTTGATAATGCTTACATTTGGTACTGGAGTAGGAGGGGGGATAATTTATAATTCAGAAATATTTAAAGGAAGTGGAAATGCGGGTGAAATAGGACGTATCTTGATTAATGAAAAATCCTATTTAGAAGATGTAATATCTGCAAAAGCATGGACAAAAAAGTGTCAGGAATTATACGAAATAAACAAAGAAACAAAATTATCAAATATTTTTTATGAAGAAAAAGTTGGCTCTCTATTATTTGATCGATCAATTGATCTTGAAGATTACGAAAAGTATGCGAGAGATGAAATAATACAAAATACTTCAAATGCTTTAATTTCCTTATTTGAACTGTTCGATAATGATATATTTGTTATTGGTGGCAGCATGACTAAAAGCCCATATGATTTTCTTCCATTACTTGATGAGTACATCAGTAAAAACTTTGAATTCCCTAACAGAAGTTTTCCAAAAATTAAATTAAGCAAAGCTCGTGAAGATTCAGGGATGTTAGGTGCAGCACTATTAGCTTTAAATAGTGAATAATTACTCAATACTTTTAAATGGTTCTTTCTTTGAGGGGGAATACCAAAAAAAAATTAATAAATTAAATAATATAGAAATCAAAACAGTTTATGTTTTTGATCACAGCATAAATCCAGAGATAAAGAAACTCCCTGTTTACAAAATAATGGATGCATTATCGAAATTAGATAAGTATGAAAGAAATTTCAAAATAGGGTCAATGGTATTAAATGTTAGAAAAAGAGAAATAAATGAGTTAATGGAAAATTATTTAAATCCGCTTATGGAAATAAAAAATTTTAATCTAGGTATTGGCATTGGTGATGATAAATATGAAATACAAAAAGATATTTATGACAACAATATTGAAGAAGTCATCAAAAAAATAATTGCTAATAAAAATTATGAAGAGAATAACGTAAATTTAGTTATTGGTGGTTCATCACAAAAATTAAATGCCCTAGCTCTTAAATATGGTTTAGGGACCAACCAATGGGAGGGAGACATAATTAATCTACTAAAAAAAATAAAAGTACATTCTAAAGTTAAATCAAAAGAATTGAACGTAAGTTATTGCACAAAAGATCTCAGCTTCGATGGTAAAACAATTAGTCAAGAAAGCTTTGAAATAATTTATGTACTATCTGAAAAAAAATCATTTAATAAACAAATTGATGAGATTGAGAAACAGTGCTTGAATTAAAAAATGATTGACATAAGGTCTGATACCGTAACTAAGCCCTCAAAAGAGATGCTTGAACATATAATTACAGCTGAAGTTGGAGACGATGAGTATAAAGAAGATCCAACAGTTAATGAACTTGAAGAATTTACTGCAAACCTTCTTGGGTTTGAAGCTGGCTTATTTGTTTCGTCTGGTCTTATGGGTAATCAAATATCGTTACTTAACCATACCAACCCAGGTGATGAGGTAATTACAACATCTGATTCTCACATTCAAAACTATGAACATGGTGCAGCATCATTTTTGTCAAGAATTCAATTTAGAAATGTTCAGCATAAAGATGGCAATTTAGATTTAAAGGACTTAGATACTCAAATTAAAAAATCTTTTTATCATAAACCAAATATATCTACCGTCGCAATTGAGAATACTCATTTATCATCAGGGGGATCGATTATTCCTTTTGAGGATATACAAAAACTATATGAGTACACTTCCTCTAATAATTTAAAACTTCACGTTGATGGTGCTCGCGTTTGGCATGCAATTTTAGAAAATGATACAAAATCTAATTATGGAGAATACTGTGACAGTTTAACTTTTTGCTTTTCAAAAGGACTTGGAGCTCCAATAGGTTCAATACTTCTTGGAACAAAAAGTTTTATAAATGATTCCCGTGAATATAGAAAAAAGATAGGAGGGGGGATGAGGCAAGTTGGAATAATTGCATCTGCTGCTAAATTTGCATTAAATAATCGGGAAAATTTATTAGACGATCACAAAAAAGCTAGAAAAATTTATGATGAATTAACAATTAACAAAGATAAGATTAATGGTTTGGACTCAGTTGTTTATAAAGGGACAAATATGGTTTTATTAGAATTTGTTTCTCTTGAAAATTCAGATAAGTTTTTAGAAAGGTTATTGGAAAGCAAAATTAAAGCAGGATATCTGAGAGAAAAAGTTGTTAGGTTTGTTTTACATAAGGATATTGATTCAAAAAATATAAAAAAAATAATTAAAGTAATTCAATCTTTTTCATAGTAATTATCGTCATTCCATTCTGTAATTGATTTTTCGGACAACCTAACAAGTGTAAAAACACCACCTACCATAACCACAATAGTTATAAAAATGTTAATAAAAATTGTAGTTTGACAGTTTTGTGAACAAAAAGTAACACCCAATACGTAACCTATATAAATAGACAAAAGAATTACTACAAAATATACAATAAATTTAAATTTTTTACTAAATACCATACGCATGAGTATTGTAATATAAGATGAATTTTGTAAATCCATGGTTATCGTTATTTAGTTTTGTATATTTCATCGCTGCAGGGTTCCTATCTTTTCTTGGGAGTAAGTATTTAGTCTTATATTATCTTGAAAAAGTCAACTCAAAAATATTAAGAACAATAGAACCATTGGTTGGAGTAATTAGTTTTTGCTCATTTTTTGGAATTTTTTTAATAATACTTTATAATATACTTACCTAGACAGGGTTAATATATTTTTGGAGAGTATCATTTTCAATATATTGTAATTCACAATGGCTCGGTTTATCTTGGTTAAATTTCTTAGACTTTAATTTATAAAACATGAATGATCTAATTGTGTCCTGATGTGTTACAAATAATGTATGGTTATTATTGTTGTACAACTCCTCAACTCTTTGAAATGTTTCAAAAAAAGTTTCATTGGTACTGAGTTCAGTCGGATCATCATTGTAGATTAAATATTCATTAGTTTCAGTAATTTCATCAAATGTATAACCTTTCCAATTTAACAATCCATCCCATTCTGTTATTTTCTCAGATATTGAAAATTCCAATTCTAATTTATTGCTAACTATTTCAGATGTCTGTCTAGCTCTGAGGAGTGGTGAGGAAATGATCTGTTCTATTTTAAAATCTTTTGATAAAACTTCAGCAGAATGTTCAGCTTGAGACTTTCCGAGTTTTGAAAGTTCATAACCGGGTATATTGTAATATAAAATATCTTTAGGATTTTTAACTTCTCCATGCCTTAAAAATATATTCATCTTAATTACAGAGTAGTTTCAGAATATATTAAAATCTTCATATGGGTTTGAATAAAAAAGAAGAAGAAATATTAAAGCAAATAGAATTGGGTCTGTCTAAAGATGATCCAAAACTTGAGAAAGCTGTTGAAAATTTAACATTGTCAAATTTTTCAAGAGCTAGAATATCAATTTCATTCATAACTTTTATTCTTGGATTTTTCACAATGATTGGAACTTATACAATACAAGCTGCATTTGCAGTTGTTGGATTTGTAGTAATGGCCTTGTCAGGATATGTTTTTGTCACCAACACTAGATCGCTACTCAATGCTGAAAATATTCAGGAGTGGAATTTTAAACAAATCTATAAATTGGTAAGAAACAAAGATACCTCTAGACAAAACAAATAGTATTAATTAGATTAAATAATACGTCTGATTTTAATAAGGAGTAAGGGATTGAAGAAAGACGCGTTTACATCTAAACAAGCATGCTATTTATCAGGATGTACATCTCATCAACTAAGGTATTGGGACAAAGTTAAATTAGTTTCTCCAAGTATTCAGTCTTCTTTCGGTAAGCCAGGAGTTCCAAAACTATATTCATTTAGAGATATTGTTTCACTTAAAGTTATCAAAACATTATTAGATAATGGAATGAGTATTCAAAGAGTAAGACGTGCATGGAGGTATTTAACCAGAAATGGTGATTTACAAGATCAGTTATCAAAAACAAAACTTATTTCTGACGGAGAAACAATTTATTCAGTCGAGGAAAACGAAGTTTTTGACGCTCTAAAGCAAGGGCAATTGGCATTCTTTGAAACTATTGATTTTGTTGCCAAAGAAGTTGAAGAAGACATTTCGAAGTTCGAGCTTGATAAAGAGAGATTCTTAAATCTTTTAACAAGAGTTGAAGATGATATCCAATCTCAACAGTTACAAGCGTAATTACTTTTTCTCTTCTAAAATCTAATTATGAACAATTTTGAAAATCATAGAACGTTGATACTTAATGCAACTTATCAGCCACTTTCTATTGCATCAGCCAAGAGATCAATATCACTTTTACTATCCAACAAAATAAATGTCATAAAAAATTCAAATTTTGAAATAAGATCTGAGTCATCAACAATCACTATTCCAAAAGTTGCTACCTTGAATTATTATGTTAAAGCACCGTATGCTAGAAGAGTTGCTTTAAATCGCGAGAATATTTTTATACGAGACAAATATATTTGTCAATATTGTGGTAACCAAGCAGAGTCAATTGATCATATTATTCCAAAATCAAAAGGGGGACAACACGAATGGCAGAATGTTGTTGCATGCTGTAAAAAATGTAATCTTATAAAAGCAGACAAGTATTTAAATCAAACAATATTAAAGCTAGTTCAAGCACCTTTAAAGCCAGAAGGTAATTTTTGGATTAAAACAATTATTGGTTCTAACCCAGATCCGGAGTGGAAAGAGTTTCTCATTTCAGCATAAATTTTTTTTAAAATTGTGTTGCAAAGTGTCATATAGTGTCATATAATGACACAAAGTGGTTCAAGGCACGAAAGGCGGATAAAAGTGTTCCTTGGTGAGTATCAACACACAATGGACTCGAAGGGTAGAGTAGTTATTCCATCGAAGTTTAGAAGAGAGCTCCAACAGGGCTGTGTAGTCACCAAGGGACAAGATAACTGTCTACAGATACTTACAAAGAAAAGTTGGTCACTTCTCTCAGAAAGAATGGCTGACCTTCCTGTAACTGAAAAATCATCACGTCAACTAAGAAGAGCCATATTTAGTGGCGCTGTTGACTCAAAGCTTGATTCAGCTGGAAGGATCCAAATTCCTGAAAACTTGAGAGATTACAGCAGTATTCCAATTAATGGGGACGTTACTGTTACAGGTACAGGAAACACAATTGAAATTTGGTCTTCAAAGGTCTGGAAAAAAATTCAAAATGAAGCAGATCATGAATTTGCAAACATTAACGAAGTGAAAGGATAAGTTCATAGCCAGCTCTCTAGACAACTAAATTGGAACACCCTTACTCCGCCCAACTTTCCAATTGGTGCCAGTTCTAGAGAGCTGGGTATGAACAGAAACAGGGTTGGGTACATGCCACATGTTGGCGTTATGAAAGAAGAAATCTCTTCTTTACTAAAAGATGTCCCAGGGGGTTATTTCATTGATGCAACTTATGGCGATGGATCTCATTTTGAATTTATTGATTCAGAAAATAAATTTACCGCTATTGGTTTTGATCGAGATTTTGATTCTGTTGCGAATAGTAAGAACAACCATAATGTAGTTCATTTAAACTTTTCAAAAATATACGACTTTTTAGAAGATAATTCATTTACTCCAATCAGTGGAATTCTATATGACCTTGGTGTTTCAAGTCATCAAATAGATACGCCTTCAAGAGGTTTTTCATATTCAATTGATTCAGATTTAGATATGAGAATGAATCAACAACAATCTTTAACAGCTGAAAATATACTTAACTCATATTCTTATGAAGAGCTAACATTAATTTTCCAAAATTATGGAGAGGAAAGATATTCAAAATTAATTGCAAAGAAAATTATAGACAATCGGCCTATTTACAAAACAAAGGAATTGATAAAACTTATTAAAGACGCTCTACCAAAGCAAAATCCTATTTACATTGAAAAAAGCATCCGACGAATCTTTCAAGCTATCAGGATTCAAGTTAATGATGAGATAAATGAGTTAAAAAAATCATTAACAAGTATAAAAGATGTAATTTTAAAAAAGGGAGTGATAATTTGTATTTCTTATCATTCCCTAGAAGATAAAATTGTGAAGAATTTTATGAACGGGTTGACTATTGGTTGTACTTGTGATCCTTCAATTGCAATATGTGTTTGTAATAAAGTAGAAAGTTTTAAGTTTCCCAATAAAAAAAAGTATTACCCCAGTAATGAAGAAATAAAAACTAATTCAAGAGCAAAATCTGCAACCTTAAGGTATGTGGTTAAATTATGAGAAAAAAATATGTCTTTCGTTTAGTGTATTTACTTTTGTCTATATCAGTTATTTTTTCGTTGATAATAAATATAAAAATAAATGAAATTTCAAATGAACTTTCATCAATTAATTATGAAATAGTAGAACTCGAGCTTACTAAAGCAAGTGTAAATGTTGAATACATTAAAAAATATTCTTTTGAAAATATTGAAAACATATCCAAAGTTAAGTCCTATGTCAAACTTAGTGTCAATAATTTAAACCTTGATCTTGAAACACCCTACAAATTTAGTGATATTGAAGAAATGAATCCTACAGTAATGGGGTTCAGTAGATGAGATTCAATAGAAACAGATTAAAGTTAAATTTTTTATTCTTAACAATATTTTCTTTCGTAATTTTTGGTTCATTTCTATTTATTCAAAAAATATATTCTTTACAATTTATTGAATCTGATTATTTTGAAAATCAAGCATTATCTTACCGAGAAAGAGTGGAAGTTCTTGAAGCAAAAAGAGGAACAATTTATGATAAACATTTTAATGTTCTAGCTAGTAGCATTCAATCTTACAATGTAGCGGTAAAACCAAACGAAATAAGCGATTTGAGTTTCGTCAAAGTACTATCACCGATATTAGGAATCGATGAGAATAAAATTTTAAAAAAAATATCACAAAATCCTACCTTTTTTTATCTTAAACGTAATGTAGAATTTGAAACTGGTCAAAAAATAAAATCTTGGAATTATAAAGGAGTACATTTAGAGCAATCAAACAAAAGAAATGTCTATGATGAATCAACGTCAAATTTGATAGGGTTAGTTGATCCAGATGGAAATGGAATTGAGGGGATTGAGCTATATTTTGATAATCATCTACAGGGAGAAAATGGAGAATTAAGATATGAATCAGCGCCAAATGGGGCAATAATTCCACAAGGTGAGATTAAAACAATTCAACCAAAACATGGAGAAGATTTAATTCTTTCGATCGACTCAGAGTTACAATATTTGACAGAAAATCTTTGTAATAATGCATTAATTGATACTGGAGCATTTAAGTGTTCAGTTGTTTTTGCAAATTCTTTAACAGGCGAAGTTTTGATTTCTTCAGAAGTATCATCTTCAGATAACAAATATTTTAATATTGACTTAATAAGTTTACGAGCAAACTACGAACCCGGTTCGGCGCTAAAAATATTCACTATTGGGTCTTTATTAGATTCTGATCATGTAAATGAGAAAAAATCATACCTAGTTGAAGATGAGATAGAAATTATTGAAGGATCATGTAATGATAATTATGAAGGTCTACAAGGATGTTTCAAAGATTTTTTAAAGCATGAGCCGTTTAACATTACTGTTGAAGAAATTATAGAAAGATCATCTAATGTTGGAACTATAAAAATTGTAGAAAATTCCAATATTGATGATATAGAAGAATTTTTAAAAAAGTTTGGGTTTGGTTCAAGAACAGGTGTAGAGCTATCTGGAGAATCTAGAGGTTCATTTACAGAATACAATACATGTAAAACCTGCCTTAGCTCGCTCGCTATAGGTTATTCAATTAACACCACCCAATATCAAATGGTTAAGGCATACAGCATAATTGCAAATGGCGGTAGAGATATTCAACTATCATTATTAAGAAAATCAAATCAGAGTATAAATAAAAAATCAATCATCACAACAGATTTATCAAATAGATTGAAAAAATTACTTATTAAGGTAGTAGAGGGAGAAAATGGTACAGGTAAGTCCTTAAAAATGAATGGATATGTAATAGGTGGTAAAACTGGGACTAGTCGTACATATTTGGAAGGAATTGGATATTCAGATAACCGCTTCACTACATCTTTTACAGGATTTATAGAAACTAATGAAGGACCAATTGTAGGTTCAGTAATTTTATGGGGTGCAAAAGGATCTCCTATTTCAGAGTATGTAACAGGCGGTTCTACAGCTGCACCAATATTTAAAAATATTGTAAGAAATCTAGTTCCGGATAAATAAAATGAAAGAATTAAAGTTGTCAAATTTACAATTTTCCCAAAAAGATGTTGAAAATTTTGTTAACAGCTCATTAGATGTAAAGGAAGGATCAGTACTATTTATTAATAATGATGGGAAAGATAAGCTTGACAAATATGTAGACGAATCCTTAAAAAAGAAAGCAAAACTAGTCATTACATCTTCGAAATGCAGTTTTAACGATAAGAAAGTTATTAAAGCAAAAAATTATGATGAAGTACTTATCGAATCATACAGTTACCTTTGTAATGACTATAAATCGAAAAAATACTTTGGAATTACAGGAACAAATGGAAAAACGACTACCGGATTTTATCTAAAAGAACTATTAGGATCTGATAGTCTTTTTATTGGAACAAATGAAGAAAATTTATTTTCCGAAATAACAAATGAAAAGCATTTAACCTCACCTAAATTATTTAATATTCTTAAATTACTTGGAAGCTCAGATTTTAGAAAATATAACAATATAATTCTTGAAGCTTCATCTCATGCATTAGATCAAGATAGATTTAATGGAATTAGATTTAATACATCGGGGTTTACAAATTTGTCTCAAGACCATTTTGATTATCACCAAAATATTAAAAATTATTTTAGTTCAAAATTGAAATTATTCACCGAAAAATTATCTGACAAGTATGTATACATAGACAATCAATGGGGTAGTAAAATTTCTGAAAACTCATCCCTGCCATCTTTTAAAATTGGTTCGGACGCTTCTGCTGATTTACGAATTCTAGAGAAAGAATCATATCCTAAAACTATTTTAAAAATAGAAATTGATAATAAAATACACGATTTTGAATTAGATATTGCTGGTCCAAGTTTTTATCAAAATTTTTTACTAGCTTTTTCTATGGCATATTATTCAAAAGTTAAAAAATTAGATCAAATCATTGAAAATAGTTCAAAACTTAAAAATCCTAAAGGAAGGTTTGAATTGATTAGTTTTAAAACGAATAAGATAATTGTAGATTATGCCCACACTCCAGAATCAATATCTCAAATTATAGAATATGTAAATCCTTATTTTTCAAAAGTAATCGTTTTGTTTGGTGCTGGAGGAAATAGAGATAAAGACAAAAGAAAACTTATGGGTATTGCTTCCCAACAAGCAGATAGAGTAATAATTACAAATGATAATCCAAGGGATGAAGATCCTAGCCAAATATCAGATGATATTTTAAATGGATGTGATTTATCAAAAACTTCTGTAATTCTTAACAGAAAAGAGGCTATAACATCTGGAATAAATGAACTCAAGGATAATTCAGTTTTATTAGTATTAGGTAAAGGGCATGAAATGTATCAAGAAATAAATGATTCACAGATTCCATTTAATGATAATGATTTCATCAATAAGACTATTGGAGGCTTTTTTTGATTGCAATTATTGTATCTGGAGCAATTTCTTTCTTATTCGTAATTATGTCAACATCTATTGGTGTTAATTATTTCAAATCAAGAAATATTGGCCAACCCATTCAAGAGGAGGTTGTCTTTCATGATCATAAAAAAGGTACTCCAACAATGGGAGGTGTATTTATCATTTTGGGAACTTATGCCGGTTATGTATTATCTCATATAAATTTTTGGACAATTGGTAAAGGTTTTAAGATTGAATTGATACCAATTAATTCTGTAATTTTTAATCTCCTTTTGTTCGGCACACTAATGGCTTTAGTTGGATTAATAGATGATCTTTTAAAGGTTAGAAAAAATAGAAATTTAGGACTTAAACCAACTTACAAAATATTTTTACAAATTTTAGTAGGTTCTATCGTAAGCTTGTATTTTTACAATCTTGATTACTCATCAACATTTTATTTTTTTAGTGGATTTGGTTTTGAAGTTGGATTTATAAAGTGGCTTATTGTAGTTTTTCTAATTGTAGGTATAACTAATTCAACAAATTTGACAGACGGTTTAGATGGTCTTGTAGCAGGTTCATCCTCGGTTTCTTTTGGAGGTATTTTGATTATTTCATTTTGGATTTTTAGACACCCAGATTATTACGTAAGTTTTATGAATAATGAAATGGTCGGTCTCGAACTATCAACACTTATATCCGCTTTAGCTGGTTCTACACTTGGTTTTTTATGGTGGAATACAAATCCTGCAAAAATAATTATGGGAGATGTGGGATCTCATTTTATAGGTGCTATGTTTCCGATAATTTTAATATCATTGGGTGCCGATGGCTTAATTTTCTTTTTTTGTTTCCTTTATATATTTGAAGCTCTATCAGTCATTCTGCAGGTATCTTCATTTAAATTCAAACAGAAAAGAATTTTTAAAATGACACCAATTCATCATCATTTCGAGATGAGTAATTGGGCAGAGACAACAATTATTGTTAGATTTTGGATAATTAACGGTATATTTATCGTAATGGGGCTCGGTCTATTTTATGCAGACTGGGTATTGTTTGGAAATTAAGTGAAATCTTTGATTCTTGGCTACGGCAAGACAGGCCAATCTGTTGAAAAATATCTAAAGACAATATCCAAAGAATATTTAATTTACGATGATAATCTAGATTTATTAAAAGGTATAAACGAAAAATTAGTATTTAAAGAATCACAATTAAAACAAATTGAAGAAATAATAGTTTCTCCCGGGATCAAACCCGATCATAAATTGCTAAATGAATTTCCTGAAAAAAAAGTATTCACTGATATTGACTTATTTTCTAGTAAATTTGAAGGAGTGTTTATTGGAGTGACTGGGACAAATGGTAAAACAACTTTTGTTAATTTATTATCCAATTTTCTAAATGAAAATGGAATCGAATCAATTGCATGTGGAAATGTAGGTATTTCTCCACTTGAGTTTAAATCTAATCAAAAAAATTATGCTGTTGTAGAACTTTCAAGTTTTCAACTTTTTTATTCAAAAAATCTTAAAATAGACTTTGGAGTTTTTTTGAATTTTCATTCTGATCATCTTGATTGGCATGGAAATATAGAAGAATATAAAAATTCAAAAATAAAGTTATTGTCTTTTTTAGAAACAAATGAAAATCTTATTGTTGGTAAAAATACAATATCTTCATTAAAACTTGAAGATATTTTACGAATTCCATCAGAGGAAAAAATAAATAGAAATTTTATTAAAAAGTTTGATCTTAAATTATCGAACTACCCGATTGATACTTCCCTTGCATTCCTTAAAATTGTTAACAAATTAAATCTTGATTTAGAAGAAGCATATAAATTTTTAAAAATTAAATTATATACAGAACATCGATTTGAAAATTTTGAAAATATTAATGGTACAAATTTCATTAATGACTCAAAGTCAACAAATTTTCACTCAGTATCATCAGCAAGTCAACGAGTGAAAAATGCTTTACTCATCATGCATGGAATAACAAAAAAAATTCCTACAAGTGACCTTATTTTATCTGATGAAATCAAAAAAGTAATCATTCCTAAAGATATGAATCTCAATAAAGATTTATTTAATTGTGAAGTTGAAGAAATAGAAACAATTTTTGATTTAGAGGACATCCTTCAGAAAGAATTTGAAAGATTTGATAATATTTTGTTTTCGTGTGGCGGTTCAAGTTTTAACGATTTTAAAAATTACATTGCAAGAGGTGATTTCTTTAAATCAATAGTGAAAAATATAAAAAGGGGGCTAAATTGAACCTTTCATATTTATTTTTTCAAAGATTAAATCTTTTCTCCATTTGGTTTCTTGTAACCTTTGGTGTTTTAGTAAATATTTCAGCTTCGTCTGTTCAAGGAATGAATCAATACAGTGATAACTTTTATTTTATAAAAAGACATATTGCTGCTGTTTTAATTGGTATCGTGATATTCAATATTGGTAAAAAAATAAATATTTCAATACGGGAAAAATTGATTAATCTTTCTATTTTATTTATTACAACATCACTATTTTTTGTTTTAACTTATGGAATTGTTAGAGGTGGAAGTCGAAGATGGGTTGATTTAGGTGTAATAAACTTTCAACCAAGTGAAATAGCTAAACCGTTGATTATATTGTGGATTGCTTATCAATTATCGAACATGGATTCAAAATATTCTGAATTATTTTATTTAAAAAGAGCGATGATTCTTCCTTTAATGTGTTGTCTTTTTATCTATCTTCAACCAGACTATGGAACAACAATTACTATATTTGGTATAGTTCTAGCACAAATTCTGTTCTCAAAAATCAATTTAAAGTTTCCAGTTGGTATCTTATCTTTATCAATAGTTCCATTATATTTTCTTGCAATATCTGGAAATTACCGATGGAACAGAATCTTAACTTGGATAAATGGAGACTGTGACAAGGGTATAGATTTATTAGGTGACTGCTTTCAACTCAATCAAAGTAGAATAGCCATAAGTTCGGGCGGTATGTTTGGTTTGGGACCTGGTACATCTCGTGCAAGATGGGGGATGCTTCCTAATTCTCATACTGATTTTATTGTATCTATAATTGGCGAAGAGTATGGATTTGTAGGTTTAGTAATTTTTATGATTATCCTAAGCCTTTTAATTGTATCTTTATTTGGATTATCAATATCAACAGAAAGTGAATTTAAAAAACTTGTATTTTCTGGATTAGGAGCATGGGTCTTGATACAAGTAGTGATTAACCTTGGCGGTGCTGTTGGATTATTACCAATAACCGGTATTGTCCTTCCTTTTATTTCTTATGGTAGTAGTGCCATGGTGGCTTTATTTGCTGGTTTAGCAATTGGTTATTCTAAATTATGAAACATAATAAAATAGCCTTTTTTTGTGTTGGTACAGGCGGACATGTACTACCTGTTAAATATTTAATATCAGATTTACTCAATAAGGGTTTTCAAAGGGATTTAATTGAAGTTATCACTGACAAAAGAGGTGCTAAATTTCTTTCAGATTTAGATATAAAAATTTCCACTATAAATATTTACAGATCAGAAATTGGAAAGATTGGATATTTTCTAAACATATTTAAACAAATTAACACTTATATAAATATAAAAAAAGAAATGGATCTCGATAATACTAAAGCAATATTTACAACAGGATCATACATAGCCCCTTTCGCAGCTGCAATAGCTTTAATTCATAAGAAGACTATTTTTATACAAGAACAAAATATTTATGCAGGGCTAGGAAATCAAATAGCATCATATGTAAACGGTACAGTTTTTACATCCTTTCCAGATACACAAAAAATCAATAAAAAAAGAATAAGTTATGTAGGACCAATAATGAGTAGCAATTTAACAAGAAATAAAATTATTGAAGATAAATTAGTTATTGGTGTTATGGGTGGTAGTCAAGGATCAAGAGAAATTAATAACTTATTGTTTAGATTTTTAGATAATTATGAATTAAAAAATATCAAGTTTATTCATATTGTTGGTCCAAAAAATATTGACTCTACAAGAATTTATAAAGGATACAAACAGATAGATTATGTTGAAAATATGAATGATTTTTATTCAGAAATTGATATCCAAATTTCAAGATCTGGAGGGGGTGTTCTTGAGCCAGTTATTTTAGGGATACCTTTAATTTTGGTACCATATAGATACGGTACAACTTCAAACCACCAACAAAAAAACGCTGAGTATCTTGTTAATAAAAAACTCGCAAAAATATGCGAAAGTTATGAGGATTTTGAATCAGAGATTTTAAAATTAGATAGTTTAAAAAAAGACTGGTTTAAACATATCAAAAAAAATGAATTATTTACAAGCGGAAATGACAAAATCATCAATAGCATAATTAGTGAACTCAAGAATGAAATTTAAAAAAGTTTTCATTCTTGGAGTAGGGGGTTCAGGTATGAGCTCAATTGCAAAGTATCTAAAACAAAAAGGCTTCGATGTTACGGGGTATGATCAAAGAAAATCTTACATCACAAACTTACTCAACCAGGATGGAATTAAAGTCATATTTGATGAAAAGATGATACCTTTTGATAATGAATGTCTTTACATATATTCAAGTGCTATAAACTTAAAGTCAGATAAATTTTCTAGATTTGATAATAGAGATAATGTTATTTCACGGCCAAAGTATCTAGAAAGATTATCCCAAGATAATAAAATTATTGGTATTACTGGAACGCATGGAAAAACTTCAACAACAGCATTACTTGCTCATATTTTTCACTTCAACAATATAAATGTTTCATACTTATACGGAGGTGTCACATCATTTAATGGAATAGGTGGTCATTATGGTAGCGATACATTGCCTATTATCTTGGAAACTGATGAGGCATTTAATACTTTTAAAAATATAAAAATTTCAGATTTGTTAGTTTTAAATATTGACAGCGATCATCTTGATTTTTTTGGAGATTTTGAGAATTATAAATCTGCATTTTACAACGTTATGCATAATGTTATTGACAATCTAGTTTTAAATAATGATGACAAAAATTTAAAAGGATTCAAATCACAGAAAAAAACTGCAACCTATGGAAAAACTAAAAATGCCGATTTTTACATTAAAACTAAAGATAGTTTTATACATAATAAAACGAAATACAATTTTGAAACAAAATTAATTGGAGACCATTTTAAATCAAACATAATTGGAGCAGTAATACTTGCCTATCAAAATGGAGTCAAAATCGAAGATTCTTTAAAGGCAGTTAAATCTTTTCCAGGTGTTAAAAGAAGAACTGAACTGATTGGTATAGCAGATTCCATCTATGTTTATGATGATTATGGCCATCATCCTACAGAAATGAACGCAACAATAAAGGCAATGAAAAATATTGCAAAGAATAAATTATATGTTATTTTTCAACCACATCGCTACACAAGGACTAAAGAATACTTTAATGAATTTAAAAAATCTTTGCAAAGTTCGGATTTTTCGATAGTACTAGACATTTATCCTGCGGGTGAATCTCCTATTCCAGGTATAACTAGTAAAAACTTTGAGGGAAAGAATGTTAAATATCTTGAATCAATAAGATTTGTACCAGAATATTTAGCTCAAAAAGTAAAACCTGGAGATGTAATATTAACATTAGGAGCTGGAGATATCACATTACTTGGCCCAAAGATATTAAGGTATTTAGATGAAAATAAATAGTGTAAAACTTTCAGATGTAACAACCTATAGATTTGGGGGTGTCTGTGAAAACTTTATTATCCTTGATTCAGAAAATGACTTACCTAAATTAAAAAATTTATTACAAAACAAAACTAACTTTGTCATAGGAAAAGGTTCAAACATCGCATTTTCTGATAGAGGTTTTAATGGAAACGTTATTCTTCCACAATTCGATCAGATTGAAACGAAAAATGAATCCGAAATTATTGTTGGGTCAGGAGTATTTTTACCAAAACTCTCAAGGTTTTTTAAGGCAAACATGATTGCTAATGGTGAATTTTTAATTGGTATACCAGGGACAGTTGGAGGAGCAGTTAAGATGAACGCTGGTGCTTACGGTTGGGAGTTTTCAGATTTAGTTAACTCTATAAGGTATTTTGACTTAAACAGTTTTGAGGTCCAAGAAATAGAAAAAAAAGATCTTAACTTTTCTTACAGAAGAGCTGAAAATCTAGATAATAAAATTATTTTAAGTGCTGGATTAAAAATTGAACAGGGAGATACTAAGGAAATAAACAAACTTTTATCGAAATATAATAAAATACGAAAAGATACCCAACCTCCTGGAATTTACAATGCAGGAAGTGTCTTTAAGAACACAAGCCAATTTTACGCAGGGGAGTTAATTGAAAAAGCTGGCTTAAAAGGATATGACATTGATGGTGTAAGTGTAAGCGAAAAGCATGCAAACTTTTTTATAGCTAAAAAAAATGCTAAGGCTTCTTCTTTATATAAGTTAGTTCAGCATGTAAAAGAAAGTGTCTTATCAAAATTTGGAGTTGATTTAGAAGAAGAAATTATTTTTGTTGGTGAATTTCAATAGCCTATGAATTTTAATGAAGCAGAAAGGAGGTCATATAAATCATTCCTGATTTTTATTCTATTTTGTTTGATATTTTCATTTATTTTTATGATTACTAATTCCTCAAAATACAGAGTAATGAATATTAATTACGACAATTCTTTAAGTTTAAATTTTGAAAGTTTTGAAACTTTGAAATATAAATCTATATGGTTCATAAATGAAAGCGATTTTGAAGAATTTTATTCTTCAAACTTAGTTGTCGAAAGACTTCTTATTTCAAAACAGTTTCCAAACACATTAGAAATTGAAATTTCAACTCACGAAAAGATATTACACTTTACAGACTTTAGAAGCACACTACCTAAAGTGAAAACTTTATACAAAAATTTACTGATTAGCGAAAAAATTGAATCTGATTTATTACCGAGTTTGCAGATTACTAATGGTCCCATACCTGATGGGTTCTATAGTGATTTAATTTCATTAATATTAACTCTTAAAAAATATGAGGTTAACCTTGAGGAATTGAAATTGACTTATAACGGAGAGAGCCTGATCGCAAACTATATTGATACCGAGATAAACATAGGCTCCACTTTTGACCTGTCAAGAAAAGGTACCGTCATTGGTTACATTCTTGAACAGGGTAACTGCAAGGGCAGCGTAACAATCCTGGACACCAAAGATGAGGACATCGAAGCATTATTTACATGTGAATAATCTAAATCTAAAGTTTAGATATAGATAAAAATATAAAAACTTTTTGTTTAATCTTAATTTCTTGATAATCTTTTAAGAAGGTAAAAATATGGCAACAAAAAAAACTACAAAAAAAACTACAAAAAAAACTACAAAAAGTGATCCCAAAAAGACACGAGGATCTAAATCTTCAAAGAAGAAGCCTAATTTGAAAAAGACTTCATCTTCAAGAAAAAATGTTAAACAAAAAGGAGTTAATTTAAATATGAGACCAAGAAATTATGCAGCTGTAATTAAGGTAGTTGGTGTTGGTGGCGGAGGTACTAATGCTGTCAATCGAATGATCAAAATGGGCATAAAAGGTGTTGACTTTATAGCTTGTAATACAGATGCTCAAAGTTTACTTGGTTCAAAAGCAGATTTGAAGTTAGACCTAGGAAGAAAGTCTACAAGAGGTCTTGGAGCAGGAGCTAATCCTGAAGTTGGAAGACAAGCGGCCGTTGACTCCGATGAATTAATCAATGAAGCACTTAAAGGAGCAGACATGGTCTTTATTGCCGCTGGAGAAGGAGGAGGTACTGGTACAGGTGCATCCCCGATTCTAGCAAACATAGCACATGAGATGGGAGCATTAACAGTAGGTGTTGTAACAAGACCTTTTGGTTTTGAAGGTAGAAGAAGATCCGTACAAGCAGAAGAGGGAATTCAAGCATTGAGGGATGTTGTTGACACCTTAATAGTAATTCCTAATGATAGGTTATTACAGATAAGTGATAAAGATATAAAAATAAGTGAAGCTTATCTTAAGTCTGACGAAATACTGGCTAATGGTGTTCGTGGCATAACTGGATTAATTACAAACCCAGGTGTTATAAATGTTGATTTTGCAGATGTAAAAACTATTTTAAAAGATGCTGGAAACGCAGTTTTAGGCATAGGCCGCTCAACTGGAGAACAAAGAGCTCCTAATGCTGCACAAGCTGCCATATCTTCACCTCTTTTAGAAGCTAATATGGACGGAGCAGAGGGTGTTCTAATTACAATTGCTGGATCAGAAGATCTAAAATTACAAGAAGTAAATGAAGCAGCAAGAGTTATTACTGAAAGAGCAGATGATAATGCTGAAATTATATTTGGACATTTAGTTGATGAATCTTTAGGTGATACTGTTGAAGTAACAGTTGTTGCTGCTGGATTTGGTCAGAGACCAAATAGAAGAGTTTCCTCTGAATTTGATGAAAACGGTGGAGATAGCCTCCCTGATTTCATCAGAGGATGATTCAATCCAAATTAATTCCTAACGGAAAGTTTAACAACTCTGATGCTTTTCAAAAGCCACAGATATCTAGATATGCATTAATGAAACAATTTCATAGTGATATTGTTGTAGAAGTTAGGAAACCTGGAACATATAAAGCAGATGGAATAATAACTGAAGAAAAAAAATTAGCTGTGGTCGTACAAACTGCTGACTGTATGCCTGTATTAATGTACGATGAAAAAAAAGTTGGAGCTTTACATATTGGTTGGAGAGGATTAGAAAATAGAATATTTTCAAGATCACTTAAATATTTCAATTTATCGAATCTCAAAGTTTCTATTGGACCTCATGCTCAAAAATGTTGTTATGAAGTTAAAGAGGACTTAGAATCTAATCTATCTTTAAAACCGTATTGCATTAGTAAAGATAAAAAAATATTTTTAAATTTAAGCAAAGCAATTATAGAGTTTTGCAGAATGAATAATTGGCCAATAGAAGTTTCTGAAATATGTACTATTTGCGACGAAAAATATAATTCATATAGAAGGGATCAAACTAATGACAGGCAATGGAGCTTTGCATGGATTTAACAAAATTAAATGATATTAGTAATGAGGTAGAAAAATATAATGCGCAATTATTGCCAGTAATTAAAGGTAGAACAGACAATGAAGTAAAAAAGATATATGAGTTTGGTTTTAGAGAATTTGGGGAGAATAGGTTAAATGAATTATTTGCTCATAAAAAAAAATTTGCGGATGCAAAGTTTCACTTTATTGCTCCATTGCAGTCAAGAAAAATAGTTGAAATTATGAGAAATTGTGTTTCTATTCATACTCTATCTAGAAAAAAAGAAGCAGATATAATAAATGAAAATTTTACTAATCAAAAAATTTTTGTTCAAATAAATATAGATAATGATAAAAACAAAAGTGGACTTAAGCCAGAAGATGTCGAATCTTTTTTTAGTATGTTTGAAAATTATAATTTTTTCCCAGTTGGATTAATGTGTATACCAAATTTTGATTATGACCCTAAAATTTCATTTTCAAATATGCAAAAAATTAATGAAAAAATTAAAAAAGATTACAAAAATTATAAAGGTGATCTTTCAATGGGAATGTCTAATGACTATAAAATTGCATTAGATTATGGTGCTACAATAATACGCATAGGTAGTAAAATTTTTAAGTAATGTTAGAAAAGTTTTTAATATCAATTGGGCTTAAACAGCCAGATTACATTGAAGAAAGTAATAAAGAAAACACTCGTACTGTAAGACCATCTTCAGAGAATAGGTTCACAAATGAAGAATACACTGGTGACTTAAAGATACACCAACCAAAGGATGAAGTTGAAATTAAAGTTTTAAAAAATTTTTCTGAGATTCATGGTCTTGGTGTAGCTATAAAAGATGACTATACAGTTGCTATGGACATTAGAGATATAGATGACCAGAATGAAAGAAGAAGAATACTAGATTTTGTGACAGGTATGGCTTTTGTAAGTAACTCTACAATAAGATCTATTAATAGAGATGGAGTTTTTTTAATATTGCCCGCTACATCCTCTCTTCCAAGCTCAGAAAGAGAAAGACTTCAAAATTTAGGTTTATACAAAATTAATGTGTAGCCTTTTTTTGTTATTTTTTAGGCTTTTTAGTTATTCATTATTTGTTTGGATAATTTTAAGCTGGATACAAGTTTCTTCAGACCATCCTATTGGACAAATTAAATTTATTCTAGATAAGTTTTATGGTAGATTGCTAGAACCTATTCGGGAGAGAATACCAGCAATTAGATTTGGAATGGCAGGAATAGATTTATCTCCAATAATTTTGATTTTGGGAGTAAACTTTATACAACCAATTGTCTTAAGATTTGTTTGTTAATTTTTCAATATTGGTATCTAAATTAAAATCAAGAAGTGTGTTTTTACCTTTTTTTTGCGTAATATTAAATTCTTTTGTTAAAGTTTCTTTACAAATGTAATTTTGGAACATCTCGACTCCCTTTAGAGCTTTGTTGTCATCTGAGATTATTTCTAATTTAATTCTATCTGTAATGTCGAATCCAAGCTCTTTCCTTTGGTTTTGAACAACAGAAACAATTTCTCTCGATATTCTTTCAAAATATAACTCATCATTGATTTCAGTATCTAAATTAATACTAAAATTGTCAACAATTTCATGACTGTCTGATATATTTTCACGCACAATTCTTAAATCTAGTTCTGATAATGAGACATCATATTCTTCAAATATCAAAGTTTGTTTTTTAATTAAGGTTTTAATTTCTTTTTGTGAAAGTTTTTCCAGATAAGCCGAAAATTTTCCAATACCTTTACCCATCTTTGGGCCTAATTTTGAAAAGTCTGGTTTACATTCATACTTGTACCATTCTTCAACCTTATTGATGTACTCAATATCTTTTATGTTTAGTTCATCAAGTATTATGTCTTTAACTGCTTCAATATCATTTTTAAGAGATTTGCTATTTGAAATAATTGATATTTTCTGAAGAGGTTGTTTATTTGGTAAATTCAAATTCAATCGAACATTTCTAGCAGTTCTGATAATGTTTTTAGCTATTTTGACTTGCCTCTCAAGTTCTTGATTAATAACATCTAGGTTTGCTTCTGGATAATTTTCTAAGTGAATACTTTTATTGTCCTCATTTGTTAAACCCTGATAAATCTCTTCACATATAAATGGCAACACAGGCGCCATTGTTTTTGAAAACTCAAGAAGAACCTCGTGAAGTGTCTTGAATGCATTTAATTTATCAATATCATTAGTGTCTTTTTCTTTCCAAAATCTTTTACGGTTAGTACGAACATACCAATTGGTTAATTCATCAATAAAGTCAATTAATGGAGGTATAACCTCATAAAGGTAATAGTTTTCCATTTTCTCGTTTACCGTCTTTATTAAAGATTGAAGACTTGATACAATCCATTGATCCATGAGTGATCTCTCGTTCACAGGTGAAGCTTTTGATAATTCTTCATTAGTAATGTTGTCAGCGTTGGCATAATTTGAAAAGAAAGAAAAACTATTCCAAAGGGGGAGTATTACGTTTCTTGTAACTAGTTTTACACCTTCTTCAGAAAATTTAAGAGGCTCACCCCTAACAACTGGAGAATTGATCAGATAAGCTCTAAGGCTATCGCCACCATATTTGTTTAGTAAGTCTTCAGGGTCAGGATAGTTTTTAAGACTTTTACTCATTTTTCTTCCATCCTCTGCAAGAATCATTCCAGTTGTAATACAATTCTTGAAAGCGACAGAATCAAATAATGCAACTGCCAAAACAGTTAATGTATAAAACCATCCTCTTGTTTGGTCTAAACCTTCAGCTATGAAATCTGCTGGGAAACCGTCCATGAATTCATCAGCATTTTCAAATGGGTAATGTTGTTGACCGTAAGGCATTGAGCCTGATTCAAACCAGCAATCAAGAACTTCGGGAGTTCTAGTATATGTTTTACCGTTGATGTCTATCTTGATTTCATCTAAAAAATGTTTATGAAGATCAGTTACTTCAACACCAGATAAATCTTTAAGCTCTTCAATTGAGCCTACACAAATTATATCTTCAGGGTCATCATCATTTATCCAAATAGGTATACAGCTTCCCCAATATCTATTTCTGCTTATTGCCCAATCTCTTGCATCGGCCAACCAATTTGAAAAGCGTTTTTCACCTATAAAACCAGGAACCCAATGAGTTTGAGAATTTAGTTCAACCATTCTCTCACTAATTTTTTCAACATTCACAAACCAGGTAGGTATCGCTTTATATATAAGCGGTGTTCCAGTTCTCCAACAGAAAGGATACGAATGCATTTCTCTTTTTGAAGAAAAAAGTAATCCACGTTCGTCTAATTGTTCAATTATTTTTACATCAGCATCTTTAACATACATATCTTCTAAACCTTTAACGGTTGTATCAAACTTTCCAGCCAAAGTTACTGGATCAACAATTACAGAAATGCCAGCATTTTTGAGTGAGTAAAAATCACTTTCTCCATAAGCAGGAGCTTGAGATACTAATCCTGACCCAGATGCAGTATTTGTGTCATCACTATGAATTAATTTAAATGCTTTACCTAAATTTTCATCTTCAAATTCTGAATAAGCAGGTACATATTCTGCACCAATTAAATCTTTTCCAATTGAAGTTTCTATCTCTTTAATGTCAAATTCATCAAGTTCATGTAGTCTCTCTGTTGCGATCCAGTAAAATTCATTTTCAATCTCAACTCTTGAATATTCAATATCTTTACCAACAGCAATAGCTAAGTTGCCAGGTATACACCATGGAGTAGTCGTCCAAACTAGAAAGTAATCGTCTTTCGACACCTTATTGAAGTCTTTTCTTGCTTTTAGCTTAAAAAATATTGACGGATCTTCCACATCCCGATAGTCCATGTTTGCTTCAAAATTTGACAAAGGAGTTGATGCTGCCCATGAATAAGGTAATACTTTATAGTCTTTGTAAATTAAATTTTTATCAAATAATACTTTGAAAACCCACCAGACACTCTCCATAAAACCAACATCCATAGTTTTATAATCATTTTCAAAATCGACCCATCTTCCAATTTTACGAGTAATTTTTTCCCAGTTTTCTGTATTCGTTTGTACCTGACTTCTACAAGCCTCATTAAATTTATCAATACCATAATCATCAATATCTTGAGGGTCTTCTAATCCAAGTTCTTTTTGTACCTCCATTTCAATTGGTAACCCATGTACATCCCATCCAAATCTTCTTTCTACGAAGTATCCTCTCATAGTCCAATATCTTGGAACAATATCCTTAATTACGCCCGCAAGTAAGTTTCCGTAATGAGGACTTCCTGTTGGAAATGGGGGACCATCATAAAATCTAAATATTTTAGATTCTTTTCTTATTTCTAGTGATTTTTGAAAAGCATCAATATCACTCCAATAATTTGATATCTTATCTTCATTTTTAGCAAAATCTATATTATTTTCAATTCTTTTGAACATATCCTTAGAATTTTAATGTTTATTTGTGTAAAGACTTTTTATTTTAAAATAATTTAAATTATCTAAAATCCCTTTTCTTTAATTTAATTTTTACTAATATACATTCATTAATAAATAAACTATGACACGAAAATTATCACAAAATACAGTTAATAAGTTCAAAAAAAAGCTTTTAGCTGAACAAGAACAATTAAAAAGCTTGCTTGAAAGACATCAAGAAGAGAGAGAAAGAATTAGGCTCTCAGAAGCTTCAGCTGAAAGAAGTCCAGATCCATCCTCTGCAGACGGTGGTTCGATGGCTTTTGAATTAGAAAAAGAGCTTACTCTTGACGAAAATACAAAACATTTGCTAAATCAAATAGAGCACGCTCTAGTGTTGATAAAGAAAAAAAAGTATGGGATCTGCGAAAGCTGTTCAAAACCAATACCAGTGGCAAGACTTGAAGCCCTTCCATACTCTAACTACTGTAAAGACTGTGCAGCTCTTATCGATTCTTAAATCAAATAAAATACCATTAATTATTTCAATTATTTTAGGAATCGTTGATAATATATTGAAAGCTTATATTAGGTCAAAAGACTATAACGATTTAGTTTTAATAGAAAATATTTTAGAAATTGACTTAAATTACAATACAGGAATCGCATTTGGAATTTTAAAAGACAGAGCGGAATTTACCTTTGTTTTATCTTTCGTAGTATTAATATGGTTGATTTTTCAATTTAAAAATAAATTTACAAGCAAGATTGAAGAATATGCTTTTATATTTGTACTTGGAGGAGCTTTTGGAAATTTAGGTGAACGATTTATTAATTTACTCAATGGAAATAATGGAAAGGTAACAGATTTCATAGAGCTTCTATTTATTCCTTCCTTTAACCTCGCTGATTCATTTATTACGATTGGAATTTCACTTTTAATTATCTCGGAGTTAACAAATTTTAAAAATTGAAACTATTTTTCAGAATGAAGAATTCATTATTTTTAATAAGCCTAATGGTGTACTGACACACCCTGACAATTCAACCGATAACTTTACTGTTCGTGATCAACTTCTTGATATTGAACCATCGATTAAAGAATGGGGTATTCCAGACAGAGAAGGGATCGTTCATAGGTTAGATAAGCAAACATCAGGTTTGATTGTTTGTGCGTTAAATCATGAGGTATTTACATTACTTCAATCATCATTCAAAAATAGAAATATTTATAAAGAATATATTTGTATAGTTGAAGGTAAGTTAAGAACACAATCAGGCAAAATTGAAGTGCCTCTAAGTCGCTCTAGAAAAAACAGAGTAAAAAGAGAAGTAAGCAGTGATGGTAAAGTCTCCTCATCAAACTTTGAAGTTATTTATGAAAGTAATACATTTAGCAAATTAAAAATTGAGATTATAACTGGAAGGAATCATCAAATTAGATCACAAATGGAATATATAGGAAATCCAATAGTCAACGATGTTTTATATGGAGCAAAGAAGGTGCCCCAGCTTAATGAAAATCAGATCTGTCTACACTCAAAAAAAATTAGATTTGAGATTAAAAATAAAAATTATAAATTTGAAGCGGATGAACCAAGTTTTTTTAATGACTTCTTAAATGTTTAATTAAGTTAAATCCTTTAAAATAAATTTATGGAAAAATCTTTTGTACATCTTCATGCTCATACCGAATATTCTATGTTGGATGGTGCAGCAAAAATAGAACCTTTTCTAAATCGAATACTTGAGTTAAAACAACCTGGTGCTGCAATAACTGATCATGGTAATTTATATGGTGCATTAGAGTTTTATAACTCTGCAATTAATAAAAAACTTAAACCAATAATTGGATATGAAGCTTATGTAATTTCTGATAGTCGATTTGAAAGACCAGATCGTGAAAATAACAAGAGATACCATTTAACTTTATTAGCAGAAAATACCACAGGATATTGGAATCTTGTTGAAATGGCAAGTAAAGCATTCACAGAGGGTTACTACTATAAGCCAAGAATCGACTATGAGCTATTAAAAAAATATAGCGAAGGGATAATAGCTTTATCTGGATGTCTTGGTGGAGAAATTGCCCAGTTGTTAGCACCTGATGGATCTGTTGAAGAAGGAAACCAAGGACAGACAAGAAGTTTTGATGATGCATTAAAAAAAGCGGAATTTTATCAATCTATTTTTGGAGAAAATAATTTTTTCATTGAACTACATAAACATGGGATTAAACAACAAGAAGATATTATTCCTGATTTACTCAAGATTTCAGAGGAACTTTCAGCACCACTTGTAGCAACAAATGACTCACACTATGTCCATCAAGACGATGCTTCAGCTCATGACGCATTACTTTGTGTACAAACAAATGCGACTTTGGATGATGAAAATAGATTTAAATTTGATGGGAGTGGATACTATATAAAATCATCTGAAGAAATGAGAGAGTTATTTCCAAATCAGGATTTTCCTAATGCATGTAATAACACTTTAAAAATATTAGAGAGAGTCGATTATGAGTTTAAAAAAGATACTTACTATTTACCTGATTTTCCAATAGAAGACGGTAATAAAAATGTTGATGAGTATTTGAGAGATAAGGTATATAAGGGAGCAAATAATCTTTATGGTGAGCTCACTTCTGATCTTGAAGAAAGAATAAATTATGAGTTAGAAGTTATTGAGTCAATGGGGTTTGCATCATATTTTTTGATTGTTGGAGATCTCATTAATTATGCAAAATCAAATGGTATAAGAACAGGGGCAGGTAGAGGTTCAGCAGCTGGATCAATCGTGTCATATTGTTTAGGAATAACTGGGATTGAACCATTAAAGTATGGACTTTTATTTGAACGTTTTTTAAACAAGGGAAGAAAAGAACTTCCTGATATCGATATGGATTTTGACGAAAGATACAGAAATGATGTCATAGATTATGTTTCAAAAAAATATGGAGATGACAGGGTTGCACATATTATTACATTTGCAACAATTAAAGCAAAACAAGCAATTAGAGATGCTGCGCGTGTTTTAGGTTTACCTTTTTCTTCTGGAGATAAAGTAGCTAAGCTTATGCCACCAATGATTCTTGGAGTTTCTGCAACACTAGGAGAATGCTTAGATTCAAATGAAACAACTCAAAATGGGTATAGCAAAGAATTTTATTCTGCTTCTTCAGAGCTTAGAAAACAGTATAAAGAAAGTGAAGAAGTTAAGAAGATTATTGATATCGCATTGGGCCTTGAAGGACTTCGAAGGCAAGATGGAATCCATGCAGCTGCTGTAGTAATTTCTCCAGATAGTATTACCAACTTTCTACCAATACAGCAGAAAGGAGAGGGAGCAGAGCTTGTCACACAATACGAGATGCACACTGTTGAACAACTGGGTTTGTTAAAAATGGATTTTTTAGGTCTTCGAAATCTGTCGATTATTGATAGGGCAATTGAACTAATTGGTGAAAAAGATTTAGATATTGATAATATTCCATTGGATGATGAATCTACATTCAAATTGTTTTCACAAGGAAAAATGACAGGTGTATTTCAATTAGAAAGCAGAGTTGCACAGTCCATTGCTAGAAGCCTTAAACCAAAAAGATTTGAGGATTTGGTTGCTTTGGTTGCACTCATAAGACCTGGTCCATTAGGCGCAGGAATGCACAATGAATTTGCTGACAGAGCGACCGGAAGAAAAGAAATAGAATATTTGCATTCAGATTTGGAAGAAATTTTAGAGGAGACCTATGGTGTAATACTTTATCAGGAACAGGTAATGCAAATAGCCCAAAGAATATCTGGTTTTGAACTAGATGAAGCTGATGATTTAAGAAAAGCAATGGGAAAGAAAATTCCAAAAGTTATGGAACAACAAAGAAATAAATTTACTGAGGGTGCATTAAAAAATGGTTATTCTGAACAGTTTTCCATCGAACTTTTTGATCAGATAGCATATTTTGCAGGATATGGTTTTAACAAAAGTCACTCAGTTCCATACGCTTTACTGGCCTATCAAACTGCATTTTTGAAAGCAAATTATCCTGCAGAATATCTTTCAGCTTGTTTAACTGCAGTAAAAAGAGATAAAGATAGAACTGCAATCTTTTTATCCGAAGCAAGGGAAATGAATGTAAAGGTAAACACTCCCGATATAAATTTGAGCCTCGAAGATTTTTCTGTGAACGATGGTGAAATTTTATTTGGTTTATCTGCAATTAGAAACGTTGGAGACATTACAGCTCAAAAAATAATAATTGAACGCGACGGCTCCAAATTTGAAAGTATCCAAGATTTTTTATCTAGGATCGAATCAAGATCCCTTAATAAAAGAGGTGTCGAAGCTTTAGTTCAAGGTGGTGCATTTGATAAGTTTGGTTTTCCAAGAAAAGGTATCTTTGAAAAAATTCCAGATTTAATTGAAGATGCAAAAGAATTAAAACAAAATAAAAACAATTCACAAGGTTCTTTGTTTGATTTAAACGACAATGTTGACAGTGAAACAATTATTGAAAACATTGAATGGGAAAAGAAGGAATATCTTGATAGAGAAAGAGAAATGCTTGGCTTCTTTGTAAGCGAAGATCCGTTAGATGGTTATGGTGAAGTTTTACGATCTGAATCTACACATTCAATAACTGATTTACTAGAGTTTGGTGAGGATGAAGAGGTAAATGTTACTATATCTGGTTTATTCTCCAATGTTCAAAAAAGGGTTTCAAGAAGAGGAAATCCATGGATTCAATTTGATGTTCAAGACATTACCGGAACAGTAGGAGTTTTGTTATTTAATAAGCTAGTTGATAAGTTTAACAATGAAATTGATGGAGAAAATTACCTTAAAGTCTCTGGAAGTTATGTTGGTGGATCGGAAAATATTATTAGAGCACGAGATCTAGTACTTATAGAACCATCAAAAATGTTAAATGACATGGATACCACTCCAATGCGAATTTCAGTTGAAGAAGAGATACTTGATAAACAAAATCTCTTGTTATTGAAGGAGTTGCTCCAAAAATATCCTGGTAATTCAAAAGTAGAACTGGAAGTTAACTCACCTGAGGGAGTTAAGTTACTCGAATTAAAATCGATCAAAATAAAAAAAACTCAGCAACTTAAAAATGAAATTAATACATTACTTACTAAGTAGTTAAAATTTAATCATGTCCTTTAATGTTGAAGAATTTATAAATAGATTCAAAGACAGAGCAAATGCTGTTAAAGATAGACCAATGCCTCCAATAGGTGGGGATGAGAGAATGCAGTTTATAAAGCAGGCTGAATTGGATTATCAAGATTATATGATTATTTCAGATTCAGAATTTGAAATAACTGATGAATACTTAATTTTTAAATATAAATTAGATAATTAAGTTAAATCTTTACCCATTGGAAATATTTTATTTATAACCTCAGCACACGCCTTTGCAATTTCCATATGTTCTTTTTGGGTACCGTTAGCTTCTCTAAGTTGAATATAGTGAATCCAACTTCTTAAAGTACCATTCATATAAATACGACTAACTGTATTCCCTTCAGGTAAAACCGATCTTGCTTGTTCTTTTGCTATGCCATTTTTAATTGCCCAATTGTAAACTTCTTTAGCACTTTCGATTAAGCTATTTTGTAATTTTTCCCATTCATCAATTATCTTCTCATCTTCAGTCTCTATAGAGTTCTGTCTGTTTTTTGGATCTTGTAATCTTGCCTCTCTAATAACAAACTCTAAATCTTCAACAGGATTTGCATATCTTTGACTAAATTCTTGAAAGCTGAATGATCTATGACGGAGAATTTGTCTAGCTATGTCCCTTGTTGTTTCAATCTCAAGACAAGCACTTACCATTTCTAGTGGTGACCAAT
Organism: uncultured Candidatus Actinomarina sp.; assembly: GCA_902615855.1. GTDB lineage: Bacteria > Actinomycetota > Acidimicrobiia > Actinomarinales > Actinomarinaceae > Actinomarina. The sequence continues at coordinate 99,360 of CACMQN010000003.1, read as the reverse complement.
GTGCATTTTTAATTAAATAATTAATTAATTTTTCACTGGTTTCAGTATTTAACTGGTTTGATGGATTTGAAACCCTCGCACAAAAAGCAACAAGTTCCTGTGCATTATCTATTCCTTCATCACTAATAGAATCAGTTGGCTTTGAATAACTTATTAACTTTACTTTCATTTCAAATAATATATTAAAATAATTTAATTATGTTTTTATTAAGAGTAGTAGTTTTTCTAATTTTAGTATCGTTAGTTGTCATTCTCGCATATCCACTTTTAATTATTTTCAATCTTGCAAATGGTGGTGATGGGTTTGGTCTTTGTAGTGATTTAATTACCTGTGAAATCCCATTTCTAGAAGGACCAAGAATTCTTGTTATTTTAATTATTACTTTTTTCTTTTTAGTCGCTGTTTTGAGAGCAATAATGAAATATTTGAACAATATTAATAATGAACAAACTATTCTTTAATTACATAAAATATTGAAATTAATATAACAATCACTCCGAGCCAATTAATTAAATTTAAAACTTCTCCAACAAAAAAAACACCTATTAGTAAAGCAAAAACTCCTTCTAATCCAAATAATAAAGATGCTGTAGATGCATTTATACTTTTCTGTCCAAATAGTTGAAGATAAAACGCACAAAAATTAACAACAAATCCTAAAAACAAGATTGGAAATATAAAATCGCTAGCTAAGCCTAAGTTTGTAAAGTTTAAAAAGGGTAAGCAAAAAATCGCTCCTGATAATGATTGTATGAACATCAATTTTGAAATGCTCATATTTTTAATATATCTTTCAACCATAACTATATGTAAGGCATATCCAGTTGCACAAATTAATGTAAATAAATTACCAAATAATTGATCTAAATCGTTTAAAGCAATTAATAAAATTCCAAAAAAACCTGATACTGATCCAATTAAATTTTTTCTCTGAATAGTTTTGTTATTTATAAATTTTGAAAAAATAGGAGTTAAGACAATATAAAACCCTGTCACAACTCCAGAATTAATCGTTGAAGTTGTTTCAAGACCAATTGTTTGTGTTATATAGCCAATCCATAAGAATACACCCATAAGCAAGCCAGGAAATATGTACGTTTTTTCGGGAATTCCACCAATGATTAAAAATAACATTGCTGCAATAACATATCTCAAGAAAACTATATTTACAGGACTAATTGAAGTTATTAAATCTTTTACAACAGCAAAGGTTGATCCAAATAATAAAGCGGATGTAACCAAAGCTACAATTGCAATATTTTTATTATTTAAAATCATCCGAATAAGTGAACATTAATATCTTGTATAAAATAATGATATGAAAAAACAAGATAAGGTAAAAAAAATTCATAAAATTTTAGATGAACTTTATCCAAAACCTCAAAAACCATTAAATCACAAAGATGCTTATACGTTATTAATTGCAGTTTTGTTATCAGCAAGATGTACTGATAAAAAAGTAAATGAAGTTACTCCTGAACTGTTTAAGATCGCAGATAATCCAAAAGACATGTCCAAAATAGATGTCAGGACGATTAGAAAAATCGTCAAACCTTGTGGACTTTCACCACAGAAGTCAAAAGCAATATCAAATCTATCAAAAATCTTAGTAAAAAAATATAATGGAAAAGTCCCAGATAACTTCGATGATTTAGAATCTCTTCCAGGGATCGGTCATAAAAGTGCATCTGTTGTGATGGGCCAAGCTTTTGGAGTCCAAACATTTCCAGTTGATACTCATATTCATAGACTTGCTTGGAGATGGGGGCTTTCTACAAGAAGAAGTGTTGAGCAAACTGAAAAGGATTTAAAAAGATTATTTCCAGAAAATTCATGGAATAAACTTCATTTACAAATTATTTTTTTTGGAAGAGAATATTGCCCTGCGATTTCACATAAAAAAGAATTATGTCCAATATGTAGCAAGTATGGAAGAAAAGATATGAAATAAATGGAAGTCAATTTTTTTTATTGCGTTTATATTTGGGTTTTTATCATTTGTTTCTCCTTGTGTTCTTCCCCTTGTGCCTGGTTATCTGGCTATATTTTCAGAATCAGAAGATGACATTAAAACCCGCTTATTTGGATCAGTACAATTTACATTAGGATTTTCTTTAGTTTTCATCTCGCTTGCAGCTATAGCAACAAATATAGGATCTTTTTTTAGCAGAAACTCTGAATCTTTGTCTAGGGTAAGTGGCTTGATAATCATATTTTTCGGCCTAATGTTAATGATTCCATCTTTAAACAATAAGTATTTTTATAGTTCGAATTACATAGATATTAAAAACTTTAATAGAATGAAAAATTTTGTTCTTGGTCTAACCTTTGCTTTTGGATTTACACCATGCATTGGCCCTGTGTTAGGAGCACTTCTAACACTTTCTTCAAGTAGTAACACAATTAACCAAGGGATATCGCTATTAATCTTTTACTCTTTTGGATTAGCGATTCCATTTATTTTGTTACCAATATTTTCAACAAAGGTAAATTTAAAATCAAAAATATTTACTTTTTTCAAAAGATACTCTTCTTATATATCAGGAACAACATTGGTTGCAATAGGTGCACTTATTTTTTCTGATAGAATGTACATACTTGCTTCTTTCTTTCAAGACATATTCATTCGTCTCAACTTAGAGCGTCTAAGTAATATTTAATTATGACTTCAAATATTCAAACTGAAAAGGTTTTAAAAATTACTGGTAGTGATAATGTAACATTCCTTGACTCTATAATTTCAAATAATATCGAAGTAGATAGCATCAAGCCCTCATTTTTACTCGGACCCGATGGAAAAATTAATCATTGGTTTTTAATAGAAGAAAAAAACAAAGAAGTATTTGTATATCAAGACAAGAGAGAATTGAATTTTATATTGGATAGTTTGAGAAAATATGCCATAAGAATTGACTGTAATTTTGAAATTGAAGACAGCAAAATTACTTTACAAGTTGATCTTGATAAAGCAACATTTAAAACAATTGAAACGAAAGAAGAGTCAGTCTCTTGGAGTGATTTTGAATTAAATAACGAGCTACCCACAAAAGAAATAGTAAATACTGGCCTACTGCCCAATGAAACAAAATGGTTAGATTTCTTTGTTGATTTTGAGAAAGGATGCTTTCTTGGACAAGAACAAGCATCAAGAATAAAATTTAGAGGAAAGTCTAGAAGAATGCTTGTTACAAATGAATCAGGTATTCAAGAAATAATAAAAATTTGAAAATGGACCGTTGCGATTATTGTGGAAGAATTTTACACATTAATAGATCTGATAAATATTTTCTCTGCTCTAAAAAATGTAAACAAAAATTTAAAAATAAGAGTGATATTCTAAATACAAATAAATTTGTTCTTAATTTAGTAAGCAAGGAATGGATTTCAGTGAATGATATTGTTTCATCAAATACAAATAAATTTGAAATTGTCTCATCAATCTCCAGATTAATTTATTTTGAAAAAAAATTAATTAAGAAGGAAAAAGGTGAAATTAACTTAAAAACAAATATATCTATAAAGAAAAGATAGCACCTTTATCATATCGTTTTAGAGAGAATTGAACTATTGGTCCAACAACTATAACCATAAATATTGTTCCGTATCCATACGAACCGCCAAGTAAAACTCCAGTTAAGAATGCTGTGAAATCAATTCCGATTCTTGTTGCTCGAACACTTGGGCCTCGCTTTGCAATGCCTGTCATAATTCCATCTCTTGGACCAGGACCTAATCCTGAACCTATGTATATTCCAACACCCATAGCAAATAGCACGGTTCCAAAGTATAGGTATATATGTCTTATCCAAATTTCCTGAGGCGTTGGTATGAAATACATTGTTAAGTCAAGTACATTTCCAATAGTTAAAATGTTTAGAATCGTGCCAAGAAATGGCTTTTGTTTCAGTGGAATCCAACCTAATAAAACAATGAATCCAGTAATTACCCCGGCAAAGCCAATTCTTACATTTATTAACTGACTAAAACCATCATGGAATACATCCCATGGGTTAAGTCCTAACTTAGCCTCTATCGTAAACGCAAGACCTATTCCACATAGAAACAGGCCGAAGAAACATTGTGGAAGCCTCTTTAAAATTTTCTTACTCATTAATTATGAAAATTTGTTCAAGATAAGGGATATTCTCTGGACATAGTTCATAAATTGATTGAAACCTTAGAATTGGAATAATTCTATTTTTTTCATCGACAATGATCTCGTTATTAATTAATTCATTCCTAATAAGATTTTCTGAAGTCTCTACATCAGTCCAATCCACAGAAGATATGCATATATTTTTTCCTATATTAATTAAAGTATTTTCAGGAATGTTATCTAGAGTATCTTCAGCATCTGCAATTCTAATTTGTTCAACAAATTCACTTCCAAATGAATCACTTGAAAAATTTTGATAAATTATAAATGAAATACTTAGGATTATAAAAACTATCACACTTATTAAAGGAATTTTCTTCACACTACATTATTGTCCATTAAATATTTTAGTTTTTAAAATGTACCCGGAGGGGGAGTCGAACCCCCACATCCGAAGATACTGGATTTTGAGTCCAGCGCGTCTGCCAATTCCGCCATCCGGGCCTATCTAAAGATTATATTTGATATATATAAAATAAGAGAATTTATTTTTTAAGTTTAAAATGGTGAAGTGATAGTTCTCATAGATGGTTTCAGTGTTGCGTTTAGAGCTTTTTATGCACTACCAGAGACCTTAATGACTTCAACTGGAACGCCTACAAACGTTATACATGGTTTTTTATCCATGATTAATAAAGTTGTAAATGATTATGATCCTAAACAAATAATAATTACGTGGGATCTACCAGGAAAAACATTTAGGAATGACATATATAAAGAGTATAAAGCAAATAGGTCTCCAGCACCTGACAACTTTAACGTTCAAATTCCTTTATTACATGAACTCATTGAATCATTTAATATTCCACAAGTTTCAGTTGAAGGACATGAGGCTGATGATGTTTTAGGTTCTTTATCCAACCTTTTTAATCAAAATAATGAAAATGTATTGATAGTGACTGGAGATAGAGATACTTTTCAATTAATAACAAAAAAAACAAATATTTTATATACAAAAAGAGGGATTTCGGATACTGATAAAGTAGATGAATCATTTTTTAAAAATAAGTTTGGCATTAAGCCATCACAATACATAGAGTATTTAGCTTTAAAAGGTGACCCTTCTGATAACATACCTGGGCTTGCAGGGGTGGGAGAAAAAACAGCAATTTCACTTCTCCAACAGTATGAGAATATTGACAGAATATATAAAAACCTTGAAGAGTTAACTCCTAAGTTGAAAAACTCATTTGAAGAAAATAAAGAAATTTTATTTATAAGTAAGGAGTTAGCAACTATAAAAACTGATTTAGATCTGGAATTGCCAACAGTAAAAACTAGCGAAACTGCATATTTATCTGATCAGGTATTACTTGAAGCTCAAGAAAAAGTCTTAAATCTAGAACTTAATAAATACACAATATCTCAAGATGAAAATATCGAGGTAGAGAATGAAAATGATTCAAAAGAAGATATATCTGAAAATAAAAACATAGAAGGTAAAGCATACTTACTAAATTTTGAAGAAGAGATATATTTCATACAAAAAGATAGTTTTGGAAAATATATTGGCAAAATTTCAGATCTAAAGAAATTAGTATTCTTAAACTCTCAAAGTATTTTGGAAATAATAGATGAAAAAATTAATTTTGAAGAGGCAGAGGCATATGATTGCATTTTATTTCTAAAAGATCCAAGCATAAGGCCTGATAATCTTTTAAGTATTTGTAAGCATATCAATAGAACATCAGGTCTAACTAAGAAGTCAGAAGTTTATGAATATCTTCAATTTTTCCAAAAAAATATTGAATTTATTGACAAAGAAATTAGTAAATTTAGAAAAGATAAAAAACTAAATCTAATCTATGAAGATCTAGATTATCCAATGTTAAAAATTTTAGATTCAATGAACAAGAAGGGTGTAAGAATATCATTAAAAAAAATTGAGATACTTTCAGAGGAGATAAATCATGAATTAGAAAATTATAAAAACGCTATAAAGTCAATCACAAAAAAAGACTTTAATTTAAATTCTCCAAAACAACTATCTGAAATTCTTTACGAAGACATGAAATATCCTGTTCTTAAAAAAACTCCAAAAGGAGCACCATCGACTGATGCATCAGTCCTAGAAGAGCTCTCAAAATCTCATGAGCTTCCAAAACTAATTTTAAAATATAGAGAGTATGAAAAGTTACGCTCTACATACATCGAAGGCTTAAAAAATGAAGTTGTTAAGAATAGAGTACATACCAGTTACAATTTATTTGGAACAACAACAGGCCGTCTTTCTTCAGAAAAACCAAATTTACAAAATATTCCAAATAAAACAGACATGGGTCAAAGAATAAGAGAATTTTTTATCGCAGATTCTAAGCATGTTTTTGTTATTGCTGATTATTCACAAATAGAGTTGAGAGTTCTCGCTCATTTAAGTAACGATAAATCAATGATTGATATGTTACAAAATAGAGAATCTGATATTCACTCAGAGACTGCTTCAAAAATTTTTCAAACAAATATTGAATCTGTAACAAAAGATATGAGAAGAAAGGCTAAGGAAGTTAATTTTGGTTTAATTTATGGAATGGAATCGTTTGGTCTCTCTAAAAGCTTAAATATTTCAAAAAAAGAAGCCGAGGAGCTAATAGAAGCATACTTTTCACAATTTCCAAAGATAAAAGGTTTTCTTGACAAAATAGTCGATGACGCAACCACAAACACCTTTACCGAAACGCTATATGGTAGAAAAAGATATATTAAAGAATTAGCATCATCTAACTTTCAGTTAAAAGCAATGGGAAAAAGAATTGCTATGAATGCACCTATACAAGGAACAGCTTCAGACATTATGAAAATTGCAATGATAAAGCTTAATAAAGAAATTCAAAAAATAAAATCAACCGATCTTCTTTTACAAATACATGATGAGATTATTATTCAGACACCCAAAGAATCTGCCAATAAAGTATCAAAGATAGTTAAAAAGGAGATGGAGGGTGCCTCTAAATTAAAAGTTCCACTTTTTGTTGATATAAAAGAAAATATAAACTTATCAAATTTAAATTAATTACTTGCAAATTACACAAATATGTTATCCTAAGAAACGCAATACTATGATTGGAATTAATAAAACATATGTCAGATAGCCAAAATGAGGCAGTAAAGCCAATCAATGACGTAACCCTTCCTGAAGACATCAGCCCTGATGATTTTCCAGAATTATTAGAACAAACACTTGTATCTTTTAAAAATGGTGATGTTATTGAAGGGACCGTGGTCAGGATTGACAGAAATGAAGTAATGGTTGATGTTGGTTATAAGTCCGAAGGTGTAATTCCATCCAGAGAATTATCAGTTAGAAAATCAATAAATCCTAACGAAGTATTTAATGTTGGTGATAAAGTACAAGCTCTTGTTCTTGAAAAAGAAGATGATGAAGGAAGGCTAATTTTATCTGTAAAAAGAGCAATATATGAAAAAGCCTGGGGAGACATTCAGACAATTTCAGATCAAAATAAGTCAGTAAAAGGAACAGTTATTGAATCCGTCAAAGGAGGTCTAATTGTTGATATTGGCGTAAGAGGATTTCTACCTGCATCATTGATAGATGTAAGAAGAGTCAAGGAGCTTAGTTCATATGTCGGTGAAGAGGTTGAAGCGAAAATATTAGAATTAGATAAACAAAGAAATAACATAGTTCTTTCGAGAAAAGCACATTTAGAAGAAGAACTTTCTGAAGAGAGACAAGGATTTTTAGGTGACTTACAAGTTGGCGATGTAAAAGATGGCAAGATATCATCTATTGTAAATTTCGGCGCGTTTGTAGATATTGGTGGAATGGATGGACTTGTCCATGTTTCAGAATTGTCATGGAGACATGTTGAAAACCCAAATGAAATAGTAAAAGTTGGTGATGCAGTAACAGTTAAAGTTTTAGAAATTGATAATGATAAGGAAAGGATATCATTATCAATTAAACAGGTTACCGAAGATCCTTGGTTAGATTTTGAACTAAATTTTAATGAAGGTGATGTTGTAGATGGAGAAGTTACAAAAGTTGTACCTTTTGGTGCATTTGTAACAATAGGCAAAGGTGTTGAGGGACTGGTCCATGTTTCAGAAATCTCTGTAGATAAAATTGAATCTCCAGAACTTACGTTAGCCATTGGACAAGGTGTAAAAATTAAAATTATGGAACTTGATATACCAAAGAGAAGAGTAAATCTATCAATTAAACAAGCCGATCCTAATTGGGAAGTTAAAGAAGAAGAAAAAAATAAGCCAAAAACTCACTCATCACAATCAGATGATAAACCTGCAGAAAGACAAACCGTTGAAGGTGTTGATGAATCCCTTGAAAATATATTGCAGGAACTTAAAGAAAGAGGAATTGGAAGTAATTAACAATTAAAGTTAAATTCTAATTTTCCTTAATCTTATATATATGTTTAAAAATGGAATAGTTATTACTGGACCTATTGGTTCTGGTAAATCAGAGGCTTTAAAAATAATTAAAAAACTAGGTTATCTTACAGTTGATCTTGATGTTATATCAAATGAAATCCTAGAAAGCGATGAAGGAATTAAATTTTTAGATTCAACTTTTCCTGATTGTATAAACGAAAATAGTATAGACAGAACAAGGCTGGCAAACATTGTTTTTAAAAACAAAGATCAATTAAATATACTTGAGAGCTTTTTACATCCAAAAGTACAAGAAAATTTATTATCTATTTTAGAAAAAAATAAAGGATTTACTTTTATTGAAGTATCAGCACCAAAAAGTGTTATAGACTTATTTAAATGTGTTGTGATTTGGAGTCCAAAAGAGGTACGCATAAAGAGATTGCTTGATAGAGGAATGGATGAAGAAGATATTACAAATCGAATAAATAACCAACCTAATGATGAGTGGTGGTACTCCATTGGTACACTGATTGAAAATAATAAAATCGAAGACTTAGAAAATAAATTAATTCATGAAATTCAAAAGTTATTATGAAAAAATTTAAAGTCATTTCGGAATTTACACCCAAAGGAGATCAACCTTCTGCAATCAAAAAACTAAAAAATGGTATAGACAATAATATTGACTTTCAAACATTAATGGGGATTACAGGTTCTGGAAAATCTGCAACTATTGCATGGCTTATAGAGGAAATTCAGAAACCCACTCTTGTTTTGGCACCAAACAAAGCTTTGGCTGCACAACTTGCAAATGAATTTAAACAATTTTTTCCTGAAAACAGGGTTGAGTACTTTGTTTCTTACTATGACTATTACCAACCAGAAGCATATGTACCTCGAACTGATACGTTTATTGAAAAAGATGCAAACATAAATGAGGAAATAGACAGGTTAAGACACGCTGCTACAAGTGCTCTACTTTTGAGAAATGATGTTATAGTAGTTTCCTCTGTTTCTTGTATTTATGGACTTGGTTCCCCTAAAGAATATAAAAATAAAATAATCCCAATAATCCAAGGTAATGAATTTGATTTAGATGATTTGATAAGTCAGCTTATAAAACAACAATATATTAGAAATGATCTCGTAGTAACAAGAGGAACATTTAGATTAAAAGGTGATACATTGGATATATTTCCCGTCTACGAGGAAACAATATTTAGAGTTGAATTTTACGGTGATGAAATTGAAAAAATATCACGTATTGATCCAGTAACTGGTGAAATACTTGAAAAACTAAGTGAGTTAGCAATATTCCCCGCATCTCATTATGTGACATCTGATGATGAAAGAAAAAGTGCATTAAAAGAAATTGAAACTGATTTATCTAAGCAAATTGCAAAATTTGAGAGCGAAAATAAGTTATTAGAAGCACAGCGTATAAAGCAAAGAACAATGTTTGATTTAGAAATGTTAACTGAATTAGGTGTATGTTCCGGAATTGAAAATTATTCAAGATATTTTGACGGAAGAAAACCTGGCGAAGCACCATATACATTGATCGATTTTTTTCCAAAAGATTTTCTAATGGTTGTCGATGAAAGTCATATTGCAATACCTCAGATTAGAGGCCAATATGAAGGCGATAAATCAAGAAAATCAACACTTGTAGATTATGGATTTAGATTGCCAGCTGCATTGGACAATCGACCATTAAAATTTGATGAGTGGAAAAATAAAGTAAACTCAACTGTTTTAGTTTCGGCTACTCCTGGAAAATGGGAAAACGAAAATTCTGAAATTTTTATTGAGCAAATTATTAGGCCTACAGGATTATTAGATCCAAATATTTTTGTTAGACCAACCAAAAATCAAATTGAAGATTTATTAAGTGAGATAAAATCAGTTATTGATAATGGTAATAGAGTATTAGTCACGACTCTTACTAAAAAAATGAGTGAGGCACTAAGTGACTATTTTTTAAAAATGGGAATTAAAACAAGATATCTTCATTCAGACATAGATACTTTAGAAAGAATTGAAATCCTAAGGGATTTAAGAAAAGGTGAGTTTGATGTTTTAGTTGGTATTAATTTACTCAGAGAGGGATTAGATTTACCAGAAGTCCAATTGGTAGCCATTATGGATGCTGATAAAGAAGGTTTTTTAAGATCTGAGACCAGTCTTATACAAACAGTAGGAAGAGCTGCAAGAAATAAAGATGGATATGTCATTATGTACGCTGATAAAGTTACAGACTCAATAACTAAATCTGTTAATGAGACAAAAAGACGAAGAGAAATTCAAAAACAACATAATGAGAAATACAACATCAATCCAACTACGGTAAAGAAAGAAATCACTGATATTCTAGAAATAGTTGAGAGAAATAGACCTTCTAAAGAAGATATATCATTTAGATCAAATATAAATCTAAAAAATGCATCAAGAGAAGATTTATACAAAATTTCAAAAGACATAGAAAAAGAAATGAAAGTAGCTGCAGATTTATTAGAATTTGAAGTCGCTGCTAGATTAAGGGACGAATTAAAAGAAATAAAAAAAGAAATAATGGAGCTTCCTAGTTAATGAAAAATGAGTATTTAAAAGTTAAAGGTGCAAAAGAACATAATTTAAAAGATATCAGTGTTGATATACCTAAAAATCAATTGGTAGTAATAACGGGTCTATCAGGCTCGGGAAAATCTTCTTTAGCTTTTGACACAATATATGCAGAAGGCCAAAGAAGATATGTGGAGAGTTTATCTGCATATGCACGTCAATTTCTTGGCCAAATGGAAAAACCAAATGTCGAACAGATTGAAGGATTATCTCCAGCAATAGCAATTGATCAAAAAACGTCTTCAAGAAGTCCTAGATCAACAGTTGGAACTGTGACTGAAATCCATGACTATTTAAGGCTTTTGTGGGCAAGAATAGGGATTAGTTATTGTCCAAATTGTGGATCAAAAATCGAGAAACAATCAACTGATTTTATCGTAAATCAAATATTAGAGATTGGAGAAGACATAAATGTAGAGATACTTGCACCAGTTGTAAAATCACGAAAAGGTGAATTTGAAACATTGTTTAAAGATCTTCTAAAACAAGGGTTCAGTAGAGCTTATGTTGACGGGGAACTTATAAGATTAGATGAAGCCAAACGACTAGATCGATATTTTAATCACAACATATCAGTTGTTGTCGATAGAGTAAAAATAAAAAAAACAGGTGGTAGGAGATTGCCACAATCTGTTGAAGCAGCAATAAATCTTACAAATGGTTTGATTGATGTAAAAATCGATGAAGAAATTAAAAACTTTAGTCAAAATCTTGGCTGTAAAGAATGTGGAACTTCTTATGGAAAACTTGAACCCAGAGATTTTTCATTCAACTCACCATTTGGTGCTTGTGAGTCATGCAACGGGATTGGTATTAATTATGAAATAGATGAAAACTTGCTTATTAAGGATTCCGAGCAAGCAATTGATGACAATGTTTTTCCTGAAATGTCAAAGAGAAAATATTTTCGCGCTCAAATATATGGTGTTTGCGAATATTTCAATATACCTAGAAATATTCCATACAAAGATTTATCTGACAATGATAAATATATACTGCTGTTTGGATCAGATGGTATAAAAACTCCTATAAGATATACAAACAGATTTGGAAATTCCAGAACATGGGAAAGAGCTTTTCCAGGAGTAATCCCATTGTTTAAAAAAATATACGAAGAAACTGACTCAGACCATAGAAGAGAATATTATATGCAATTTATGAGAGAATTGCCATGTAGCGATTGTGAAGGTGAAAGATTAAATTCACGGTCAAGAAATGTAAAGGTAAAATCACTAACACTTGGAGAGTTTAACAAATTATCAATTCAAAAAGCCAGCGAAATAATTCAAAATCTCAAACTTACAGGAAACGAAAAAGAAATAGCTGAGACAATACTTAGGGAAATAAATGAAAGATTGCTTTTTCTTAATGAAGTTGGACTTAGTTACTTACAGTTAAATAGAGGTGCGGCTACTTTATCTGGTGGTGAAGCACAAAGAATTAGATTAGCCACTCAAATAGGATCCGGTTTGACGGGTGTGCTCTATGTTTTGGATGAGCCCTCCATCGGCCTCCACCAGTCTGATAACAAAAAATTAATAGAAACTTTACTTAGGTTAAAGAATTTAGGAAACACAGTGCTTGTTGTTGAACATGATGAAGAAACAATGAGAAGTTCAGATTTTATTATTGATATCGGTTGGGGAGCAGGTGAAGAAGGTGGAAATATAGTTGCCACAGGTGACTGTGAATCAATATCCAAAAATAAAAAATCTATTACTGGTCAATACTTATCAGGAAAACAGATTGTTCCATATCCCAAAAATAGAAGAAAAGGTAACAATGAAAAAATTGTTGTACGAGGAGCAAAAGAAAATAACCTAAAGAATTTAACAGCTGAATTTCCATTAGGAAAATTTATTTCGGTTACAGGTGTATCTGGAAGCGGAAAATCAACTCTTGTCTCAGAAATTCTATCAAAAGCAATTCAAAACGAATTTAATCGTAAAAACTGGAATCCTCCAGGTATTCATAAAAGCATTAGTGGCTTAAATTATATTGACAAGTTAATTGAAATAGATCAATCTCCAATTGGTCGTACACCAAGATCAAATCCTGCTACTTATTCAGGAGTATTTGACATGATACGTTCTTTATATTCACAAACTGAAGAAGCCAAGATTAGAGGATATAAACCTGGTAGATTCTCATTTAATGTTCCTGGTGGAAGGTGCGAGCTATGTAAGGGAGACGGGACAATAAAAGTTGAGATGTATTTTCTACCTGATGTCTATGTAATGTGTGAAGATTGTAACGGTTCAAGATATAACAATGAAACTTTAAATATTCGTTGGAAAGGCAATACTATTGCTGATATATTAAATTCAACTGTTGAAAATTCACTGAAAATCTTTGAAAACCAGCCCCAAATTTCAAGAATTATTAAAACATTAGATGATGTTGGATTGTCATATATTACATTAGGACAATCAGCTACGACTTTGTCTGGTGGTGAAGCACAGAGAGTAAAGCTTGCAAAAGAATTAAGTAAGAGATCAACGGGAAGAACCATGTATATCTTAGATGAGCCTACAACAGGATTACATTTTGCTGATGTTCAAAAGCTTTTAGAAGTTTTACATATGCTTGTTGACAAAGGCAATACAGTATTAGTCATTGAACACAATCTAGATGTAATTAAAAACTCTGATTGGGTAATTGACTTAGGTCCTGAGGGAGGAGAAAATGGTGGAAAAATTGTCTCAGAGGGTACACCTGAAAGTATCGCTACTGATAAAACCTCTCTGACAGGGCATCATTTAAAGTCAGTCTTATAATGCAAAAAATAGATATCAAAGAAATTCCGACAAGTCCAGGTATTTATATTTTCAAAGATGAGTATGAAGAACCTTTATATGTTGGAAAAGCAAAAAATCTAAGAAAAAGAGTTCCATCATACTTTAGAGAAAAATCTTCTTGGAAAATAAAAAGACTTGTAGCTGAATCAAAAGACTTAAGTTTTGTTGTATCTAAAAATGAGGCAGATGCATTACTTGCCGAGTATTCTTTTATTCAAGAATATAAACCAAAGTACAATGTACAGTTCAAAGATGACAAATCCTATCCATACGTAACATTATCCAATGAAGAATGGCCTAGGGCATATATATCAAGACGAATAAGTCAAAGAAATAAAAACTTTGGACCGTTCCCTTTTATCGGCTCAGCTAGGCGTTCACTAGATCACTTAATAAATATATTTCCTGTAAGGACTTGTTCTAAAAATGTCTTTGAAAGACACCAAAAACTAGAAAAAGCTTGCTTGCTCTATGACATCAAAAAATGTGCAGGACCATGTATTGGCGCTATAAGTGAAACAGATTATAAAGAATTAACAGCTAAATTAGAAAATTTTTATTCTGGTAAGTCAGATCAGTATATTGATGAAAAAGTAAATGAAATGATGACTTTCTCTAAAAATCAAGAATATGAAAAAGCACAACAAGCAAAAAATATAATTTCGCATCTTGAAAACGCAAGAACTACACAAACACTTATGGTTGCTGATAAAAAATCTGTCGATGTAGTTGGTATTGATATAAGCAATTTTGACGTTGTGATTTCATGTCTGTTGATTAGAAATGGGAGAATAATTGGAGAGGTTAAAAAGACACTTGAACCAATTGATACAGAGCAGTACGAAGAATATCTACCACAAATTATTCTTTCAATTTTCTCAGAAAACCAACCATCGGATGAAATATTGGTGAGTCATAATTTTCCTTTTGTGGAAACAGTACAGAAAAATTTATCAGAAAAATGGGATAAAAGTATCGTGTTAAAAACACCTGTCAAGGGATGGAAAAAAGATCTTCTTGAAACTGCAATTTTAGATGCAAAAGAAATTAGAAGAGTTGTAAATTTTAGAAGAAGAACAGATCTTGAGTTCAGATCTCAATCTTTAGAGCAGTTAAGAAATAATCTAGACCTTAAACAGATTCCTTTTCGCATTGAAGCTTTCGACATCTCAAATTTAGGTGCCGAATACAGAGCTGGATCAATGGTTGTAATGGATGATGGAATTTGTAAACCTTCTATGTATCGCAAATTCCATATAAAATCATTTACTGGTCAGGATGATTTTAAATCCATGGAAGAAGTTTTGTTCAGAAGATTAAAAAGATTAATAAAACCTGATGAAAAAGATAAAAGTTTCAAACGTAAACCCGACTTAATTCTAATTGATGGTGGTAAAGGCCAATTATCATCTGCAAAAAGTGTAATTGATCATTTTGAGTTAGATATTGAAGTAATTGGTTTAGCTAAAAAGTTTGAGGAGATTTTTAAACCTAATCGTAAAGACCCATTTATTCTTGATAAAAGTTCTGAATCAATGTTTTTATTACAAAATATAAGAGATGAAGCACATAGATTTGCAATTACCGAAAATAGAAGACTAAGAATAAAAAATTTTGATGATCAAACATTATTGAGTATTAATGGCGTTGGCGTTAAATCATCAGATATCTTATTAAAAAGGTTTAAGGACGTCTCTAGGCTCTCAAAAGCCACATATGAGGAGCTGAGAGAAGTAGTTTCAGATAGTATAGCGAGGAAAGTATATTCATATTTCAATGGTGATTTTTAGATTAATTTATACCAAACAATAATAAATTTTTCCATGTAAACATAGGGCAATTAGAATATCATTAGATTAAATATGGTATCAAAACGCCCTGAAGTATTATTACTAGTTGGAATGTCGGGAGCTGGTCGCTCTGCAAGTGCTAATGTTTTCGAAGATCTTGGTTATTACGTGATTGAAAATTTACCAACCAATTTAATTCAATCAGTTGTTGAGTCCAATGATGTTGCTGAAACAAACAAGCAATTAGTTTTAACTGTAGACGCTAAGGAGAGCTCATCACAAAGTGAGCTAACAAAAAGTCTTGATAGGTTAAGTCAGTCTGGTGTGTTAACCAGAGTAATATTCTTGGATGCTGACAACGACACGCTTATAGAGAGATATGAAGAAAATAGACGTCCTCATCCAATGGCAAAAGACTCATTAGAACAATCTGTTAAAAATGAAAGAGAATTACTTAAGCCTATAAGAGAATTGGCTGACTTGGTTATTGATACATCTGATATGAATGTCCATGATTTGAGAAAAAGAATTATTGAAGGATTTCAAGGCACCGCCAGTAGTCAAGATCTAAAAATTTCTGTCACATCATTTGGATTTAAAAATGGATCTCCAAGGGACGCCGATTTGGTATTAGACGTTAGATTTCTTCCTAATCCACATTGGAGAGACGAGTTAAGAGATTCAACCGGACAAGCCCCTATGGTTAGAAATTATGTTCTCTCTTTTGAAGATGCTCAAACATTTCTTGATAAGACCAAAGATATGATTGATTTCCTTCTACCTCGTTTTACATCTGAAGGAAAGTCATATGTAGGTATTGCAATTGGCTGTACAGGTGGAAAGCATAGAAGTGTTGTTATGACTGAAGAAATTGGCAAATGGTTAAAAAGTGATGGTAAGGACGCAGTGATTATTCATAGAGATATGAAAGAATCATAATTGTTTAATTTAGATTACATTATTATCTTCAAACAATGAGCAAGCCAAATAATCATACAGACTTAGGAGACGTTTTAATTAGGTCAGATTTAAATGTACCAATGATAAATAATGAAATTACTGATAAATTTAGAATTTCTAAATCAATCAACATTATTAATAGTATTTATGAATCCTCAAGAACAATTACTTTTACAAGTCATCTTGGTAGACCGAATAATAGTGACCCAAATTTCTCACTTATTAAAATAGCTGATGCAATGTCAGAGTTACTAGATAACGAAAAAGTAATGTTTATTGATGCAATTTACGGCGCAAAAGTTGAGGAGGCAATAAAAAATCAAAAATCAAAAATATTTCTTCTCGAGAACCTGCGATTTGATGAAGGCGAAATAAATAATAGTTTTGATTTCGCTGCGAATGTAACAAAGCCTTTTCAAACATATATTTTTGACGCATTTGGAGCAGCTCATAGAGAGCATGCATCAGTTGTAAGCTTTGGGAATTTTCTTAACTCTTATCAAGGACCACTGGTAAGTGAAGAATTAGAGGAATTAAACAAAATATTAAATACAAATGAATCAGGATATTCGGTTTTACTAGGAGGTGCAAAAATATCAGATAAGTTATCTTTAATTGAGAATTTACTTCCAAAAGTAGAAAAATTAATGATCGGCGGAGGAATGTGTTTCACATTTCTAAAAGCACTAGGTTATGAAATTGGCAATTCGATTTTTGAAGAATCGTTTGTTGCAAAAGCTAAATTTTTAATGGATTCAAAGTACGGAAACAAAATAGTATTACCTACTGATTTTGGAGTTACTGAATCCATTGAAAGTAATATTCGATCGAATATAAAAGTTGAAGATTTCCAAGAAAACCATATTGGAGTAGATATCGGAAATGAAACGTTATCTGAATTTTCAAGAATATTAAATGCTTCAAAATATATTTTTTGGAATGGGCCGATGGGTATTTTTGAAATTGATGAATACAGTACTGGTACGAGAGAAATTACAAAAGTTATATCAATGTCTCAAGCATATTCCTCTGTTGGAGGAGGAGACTCTGTGAGTGCTATCAACAAGTTTTCTGACAGAAAAAAGTTTAATCATATTTCTACTGGTGGTGGAGCCTCCCTAGAGTTTTTAGAAGGTAAAAAATTACCGGGAGTTAACATTTATAAACCACTTATAATTTGATAATGAAAAAAATAATTATTGGAAACTGGAAGCTGAATTTAGATCATTTAGAGGCTATACAGCTTTTCCAAAAATTAAATTACTCACTAAACAACGATGTAGACAAGAAAATTGATATTGTTGTTGCCCCTTCATTTACTTCACTTAGGTCTATTCAAACAATAATTGAAGCAGATAAGTTAAATTTATTTTTATCTTCTCAAAATGTTTCGGAGTTTGTTGAGGGCGCATATACTGGTGAAGTTTCATCCGAACAGTTAATAAAATTAAAAGTTTCTTATTGTATTGTTGGTCATTCTGAAAGAAGACAGCATTTTAAAGAAACAGACGAGTCAATTAATCTAAAGGTCCATAATTTAGTAAACAAGAAGATCACTCCAATAATTTGTTTTGGCGAAAGTATTGAACAAAGAAACAGTGGTAAGTATTTGGATTACATAATTAAACAAGTTGATAGTGCTACAAAAGGACTTAGAAAAGATAAGGTTGATGAGATAGTTTTTGCTTATGAACCAATATGGGCAATTGGAACAGGGGAGACGGCATCATTACAAGATATTATTGAAGTAGTTTCTGAAGTTAAAAAATTTATCGAGTCCAAGCCTTTTTATAATGAAGAAAAAATAAAATTCGTATACGGAGGTAGTGTCTCACCAAATAATTCAGAGGAAATTTTAAACTCTAATATTATTAATGGTGCCTTGGTAGGCGGAGCATCACTTGATGTAGAACAATTTGTAAAAATAATTGAATCAATTGAATTATGAATTTAATTTTTGTTAGACATGGGCAAAGTGTTTGGAATTTAGAGAACAAATTTACTGGATGGGTTGATGTAGGCTTATCAGAAAATGGGGTAAAAGAAGCCTCAAATGCTGGTGATTTATTAATTAATAAAAAATTTATCCCAGATATTTGCTTTACGTCGTTTCTCAAAAGATCTATAGATACTGCTGATATTTTGTTAAATAAATATGAAAATAAATTAAATAACAATTTTCAATTGATTAGAGATTGGAGGCTAAATGAGCGTCATTATGGATCTTTACAAGGCTTAGATAAATCAGAAACTGCAAAGAAATTTGGAGAAGATAAGGTCCTTCAATGGAGAAGAAGTTTTAATATACAGCCACCACTAGCAAGTGAGAATTCAGAATTTGATCCAAATAATGACGATTTATATAAGGGTATTGATATTCAATTACCACTAGGAGAATCATTAGAGGATGTTGTATCAAGAGTTGAAAAGACATTGGAAACAATCATTGACAAAGCAAAAAATAACAATGTTTTAGTCGTTGCACACGGTAATAGTATTAGAGCTATTTTGAAGATAATTGAAGATATTTCAGATAAAGATATTGTTAATGTAAATATTCCAACTGGAATACCATTGGCATTTAATGTTCAAGATGATAAAGTATCTAAAATTGGTTATCTTGGTGAACAAGAACAAATTAAAAAATTACAAAAAGAAGTTGAACAACAATCTAGAATAACAAAGGGTTAATTTATGGATACAGTAACAGCAGTACTAATAGCAGTTCATATTGTCGTATCGATAGCACTCATTGCTTTGGTCTTATTAAATAGTGGAAAAGGCGGTGGGTTATCTGATATGCTTGGTGGACCTGGTGCGTCTGGAAATATTGGCCAAACTCTTGCAGAGCGAAATTTAAGCAGAATAACAGCATTTGTAGCATTCTTGTTTGCTGTTACAACATTATCTTTATTTTGGTTTTTAGATTGACACAAGCGCGGGTGGCGGAACTGGTAGACGCGCAGGATTAAGGATCCTGTGGGGTAAAACCCGTGGAGGTTCGAGTCCTCTTCCGCGCACATATTTATGAATAAGTCTCAAGTTATTGGAATAATAAACGACCCTGAAGTTACGTTAGGACATCTTGAAAAAAGAAACATAATTTTATTAAATGCTTGGGAGGTTAATTGGAGCGATCTCACACCAGAGTATAGTTATATCCTCTTAGGTGGTCATATGGGAGCTTATGATACTTCTGATTATCCTTATTTGGAAGAAGAAAAGAAGTGGATTTTAAAAGCTGTAAATGATAACTATAAAGTTTTAGGTATTTGTTTGGGAGCTCAACTAATTGCAGACGCACTTGATGGAAAAGCATATCTTTCAGACAATATTGAATTTGGATTTAAAAAATTAGAGTTCATGGATACAAACGTTATTTTTGAAGATTTCAAAAATATTGAAGTCTTTACATGGCATAGAGATACATTCAAACTACCTTCAAATGCGAAATTAATTGCAAAAACATCATTCCCTCAAATATATTCAATAAAGAAAACTTTCGGAATTCAATTTCATCCTGAGATAAACGAAAATTTATTTGAAAAATGGTACGTAGGTGAAAAAACTAAAAAAGAACTTGAAAATTTTGATATTGATAAGGAATTTAAGAGAATCAAAGCAAACGAGTCCGAAATTTCAATTTCTGTGAATTCTTTGTTTGATAAATGGATAGCTAGTTGAATGACTTTTTTAATATAAGTTGTACATAGTTATTTAATTCTTCAAATCGATCGTCTATTGAATTATGTGAAAGAAGTTTATTTCTCATTTCTATTGACATTGGCACTTTTGTACATAAATTCCAAAGACTAATAATTCTACTCTCAGTATCTATTTCAAAATCAGGTAATTGCATATCTAAACCTTGTTCAATCAACATACTTATTACTTTTTTTATGTCTGATTGTAGTTGTAATAGTTCTTCTTCAGATGGGGGTAGACCAATATCTATGATTTCATCAACAAAACAAGTTGGATATTCCTTTTGAAGGTCTATATCAGATACTTTATGAATATTTATACATTGAACTACTACAAGCTGTTCAGCATTTGAAATGTCTTGATGTTCAACAATTTCAACTTCAGACACTATCTGTCCAATGGATTCTAAATTACCACCAACACAAAAAGTTGTTTGATTTTTTATTGAATCAGCTATCAATAGCAAATATCTAGGTTCAAAAACTCTTAATGCTGATATTTCAGTAGGAAAATAATTAATACCAGCTCCAAAAAATGGGAATTCAACTATCATAATTTCTGGTATTTAGGATAAGGGATATTTAAAGATAATGAGAATTGAAGATGAGATTAAATTAACTTTTGATGATGTACTGATTAGGCCAAAAAGAAGTACATTAGTTTCAAGATCAGAAGTTATTTTAGAGAGAGATTTTAAATTTAAACATACTAATCTGACTTGGACGGGTGTTCCAATTTTCTCTGCAAATATGGACACAACAGGTACATTCGAAACAGCAATAACTTTACAAAAACATAAAATGCTAACAGCTATCCATAAATTTTATTCTTTAGAAGAATGGGAAAATAATATCGAAAAACTAGATCCAGAATTTATTTCTGTAACAGTCGGTCAATCAGATGAAGATTTAAATCTAGGAAAAAAAATATTTGAATTAAACAATAGCATAAAATATTTATGTATTGATGTTGCAAATGGATACAGAGAAGATTTTATTGATTCAGTAAAAAATTATAGAGAAACATTTCCTAACAAAATTATTATTGCAGGCAATGTTGCAACTCGAGAGATGACAGAAGCATTAATTCTTGCTGGTGCAGATATTGTAAAAATTGGAATTGGTCCAGGTTCTGTGTGTACCACTAGAAGTGTTGCTGGTGTGGGTTACCCTCAGCTATCTTCAATTTCAGAATGTTCTGATGCTGCTCACGGTTTAGGAGGTCATGTAATGGCTGATGGAGGTTGTAAATATCCAGGCGATATTTCAAAAGCTTTTGGTGCAGGAGCTGATTATGTAATGCTAGGAGGTATGTTTGCCGGACATAAAGAATCGGGGGGAGAGCTGGTCACAGATGATGATGGGATTGGATATAAAGATTTTTACGGAATGTCTTCGACAAAAGCTCAACAAACTTATTATGGTGATCTAGCTGAACACAGAGCTGCCGAAGGTAAGAAAGTAAGGCTTAAATATAAGGGAGACTTAGATAACACTGTTCAAAAGATATTAGGTGGAATGCGTTCAGCCTGTTCTTACGTTGGTGCAAAAAAACTTAAAGACCTACCCAAAAGCACTACATTTATAAGGGTTACTCAAACTACGAATGAAATTTACACAGGAAGTGAAAACAATTGAATATAACAGTTTATTCAAAAGATAATTGCGTATGGTGCGATAGAGCAAAAAATCTTCTCGCTTCTGTTGATTTATCCTATGATGAAATTGATTTATCTGATGATAATGAAAGACAAGCATTTTATAAAAAAGTAGGGGAAGGTGTAAGTACAGTCCCTCAAATATATATTAATGATCAAAGGATTGGTGGTTTTCCACAACTTGTAACTTGGTTTGAGGACAATGGCTTCTAACGGATCTTCGAAGACTGTTTTTCTAGCATTTTCAGTTAATTTTTTCATAGCTGGTGTAAAGACTGTTATTGCTGTTATAACGTCATCATCTGCAATGTTTTCTGAAGCTGTACACTCATATGTTGATTCAGGCAATCAATTCATATTGTGGTTTGGGATTAAACAGTCGAAAAAGCCAAACAAATTAATTTATCCTCTCGGAAGAGGTAAAGAAGAATATTTTTGGACATTAGTAGTCGCAGTGTTAATTTTTACGATTGGTGGGCTAGTTTCTTTAGAGCATGGTATTGAAGCTTTATCTCATCCAAAAGAATTAAAAAACCTATTTATATCCATTGTTGTATTATCAATATCAATTGTTTTAGAGCTCTATGTTCTTTATAAAGCAGTAAAAGAACTTAGGAGCAAATCTAAAACAGACACAACTTCTGTCTTTAAATTACTTAAAGAATCAACAGATGGACCTTTGATAGCAATCGTTGTCGAAGACTTTGCAGCTACGCTTGGATTGGGAATAGCATTAGTTGGCTCGATTCTTGCAAATTTAACATCTAACCCTGTATATGATGCTGCAAGCTCCATTTTAATAGGAATACTTTTAATGGTTTCTGGATTGTTTCTAGGATACGAAATGAAGCATTTAATTACTGGGGAAACAGTTAATACTAAAACAAAAGCTAAGATTTTCGATATTATCGAACAAAATGACATGATAAAGAATATAGAGTCATTAAAAATTATTTCTATTGGTGCAAATAAATATTTGGTACTTTGTACATTAGATTATTTAGATACAGCACAAGATAGCGATGTTGTAAATGTAAATTCAGAACTCAAAAATAAAATTTTCGCAGATTTTGAAGAAATTACAGAAATTTACTTTAATCCTGCTTGATTTAAAATTACTATATGGAATTAAATAAAAATCATTTAAGCCAGGAACAATTTGAAGTTACCCAAAACTGCGGTACTGAACCACCTTTCTCGGGAGAACTTCTTTATGAAAAAAGAGAAGGTATTTATAGTTGTGTAGTTTGTGACTTTTCACTTTTTGAATCAGATACAAAATTTGAATCAGGAACTGGATGGCCTAGTTTTTATGACGCACTTGATGATACGATTACAACTAAAGAAGATCTTTCTTATGGCATGAAAAGAGTTGAAATAAGTTGTCGTAATTGTAATGCTCACCTTGGTCATGTTTTTCCAGATGGACCACGACCAACCGGACTAAGATATTGTGTAAACTCCTTAAGCTTAAGTTTTAATGAGAATGAATAAAGCTTATATAGATCAAGAATGTGTAATGTGTCAAACTTATGGAAATTTTCTTCAAAAAAGATCGTCAGACATATCAATAAAAAATCAGTTAGAACTTTCCAAAGAAGATATTGAAAGAGACGAAATAGTTTATGAGAGAGATAATCTTAGATTTTATGGTGCAGAAGCTTTCATACAGTCTACATATGATCTAGGTGGCTTTTACAAAGTAATTTTTGCATTAAAGATATTCCCAAAAATTTTTAGAGATATCATTTATAAATTTATATCTAAAAATCGACATAGAATATTTAAATCAAATTGATATTCCAGAAGTTTTTAAAGAATCCTATATTCAAATCATTTTTTATATTTTCAATTTTTAGAGCAATCTATGGTTTTTTTATTGTCATATTTGCATACTATTTTTCAAGAGAGCTTTCTTTAAATGTATATGAAACAGGTATGATCTTTATATTCTCAATATTTTTATCACGAATAGGATATAAGGCATTTAAGAATAAACTTAATCTCTAAAATTTCCATAATTTAAGTATATGTTGTATTCATTTGACTTTAAGAATGTGATTACTTCTTGCAATTCGTCTCTTTTTTTCCCAGAAATTCTAATTGAACCATCTTGAATGCTACTTTGAATTTTTTTAAAATTACCTTTTAAATCTTTAACTATTTCTTTTGCTATATCTTTGTTAATACCAGATTTTAAAGTATAAATTCTTTTTGATTCAGATGGTGTTTTTTCATCTTGAAAGTCAGATAAAAATTTTATTGAAATATTTCTTTTAGCAAATTTTTCTCTCAGAACTTGATCTGCTGCATTTAATCTTTCATCTGTAGTGCTTTTTATTGTTATGACATTTTCAGATAACAAGGCAGAAGTATTCGTATCTCTAAAATCATATCTGTTAACTAATTCTCTATTCATTTGATCAACTGCGTTTGTTACTTCTTGTTTATCAAATGTTGAGGTTATATCAAATGTTGGCATAATGTAATTTTACGTTAATTTTTATAATTTTGTCTGAGAAACTCATAGCTTACTATTGAAACAGCATTTGCGAGATTAATACTTCTAGAATTATCATTCATTGGAATTGACAGTGTCTCATATTGTAATGCAAGAATATCATCTGGCAGACCAACTGATTCTGGTCCAAAAATCATATAATCGTACTCATCTAAATTGGCATCCCAAATGTTTCGACTACCTTTAACTGATAAAAAACATATTTTTTTATCTTTATTTTCGCTATAAAAGTTATTCCAATTTTCAAAAACACTGACGGAGGCTAAGTCATGATAATCCAGTCCAGCTCGCCTGATTTTATTTTCTTGAAAACTAAAACCAAATGGTTTTATGAGATTTAATGCTAAACCGGTATTTGCTGAAAGTCTTATACACGCACCTACATTTCCTGCAATTTCAGGTTTATATAAAACAATCTCCACATAAATATTATATTCCTATTCAACGTCCATAAGGACGGTAAAATATTTAATGTGATAAAAATATTTAAATTATTTTTGCCAGGTTTTACGAGTTTTAAGAACATAAAAAAAGAGATTGACAATACTTCTATGTCTAGGGAGCGATTCATAGATTTTATTAAAGTCGTAGGCCTTTTGATGGTTATCTTTAATACAACTTATCTTATAAGGTTTAATGATTCCTTCGGAGAGTATCTAATATATAATCTTTCATTTGATGATCCATTAAAAACGTCATATACATGGTTCACAGTGGGGATGGCATTATTTTTCTTTTCTGTGGGTTTTACAAATAAAATTGCATGGTATTCAAATGTTGGACGTGATGGAAGTCAGTGGAAATTTTTAACTGATAGAGTAAACGCACTTTTAGGACCTGTGATAGTTTGGATTTTTGTAATTACCATATCGCTTAATACATATATTCGAACAACAAATATACCCCTGTTTTTTACAAGTCAAGATGATGGGGTTGTTCCTTTGACTGAGTTTATAATGTGGCCATTATGGTTAGTGTCTATATATTTAGTAGTCGTTATTTTTAGTCCATTTACACTATTTCTGCATAAAACAAATCCATATTTTACATTAGCTGTTTTTGTTCTTTCAACAGTTGCAATTGATACATTTGAGTTTCCACTAGCTTTTAGTTACATAAGACTTATAAATTATCTATTGTTTTGGTTGGCAATTCATCAATTAGGATATTTTTTCGCAGACGGAAAAATATTCTCATTTAAAATTTCATTCTTTTTATCATTATCTATTTTAAGTTATGGATATTTATTTTATAAAAGTAACTCTTCGGATGAATTTCTTTCGTTATCAAGTTACAGATTAATCCTAACTTCTAACGAAGATCCTCCAACGCTTTATTACTTAATAGCCTCTTTGGGTTTATCGTCTGTATTTTTAACTATACGAAAACCTATTGAAGAAGTATTAAAGATCAAAATCATATGGAATATATTTTCATATATTCATGCAAATATATTTACGTTGTTTCTTTGGCACATATTTATTTTATTCTTTATGTATGTTCTCAACATTCAAACATTTTTGTACGTATTGGTACTTTTATTATTTGCTATAATGTTTGGTGATTACGAACGTTCAGTCTTTAAATTATCATCAAATATAATTAGTAGAGTAAACCCACTACAACCATGGCCAACACCAATTAGAGCAAAGTTGTCGTACAGTAATTTTTCTTTGTCATGGATATCCGCACTATTGGTTTTAATTGGAATATTTCAAATAACTCTTGGCGGTATTGGACTTTCTGGCTTCTTCTCATTAAGAGAGTTATATTTTATTTCGAGTAATACATTTGAAGCTCTAATTAAATTAGGTACAGGACTGTTACTGTTAAACCTTACAATACGCAGGGTTGATTTAAAGTTTAGAATATTACTAATCTCAGCAGCATTTCAAGCTCTTATTCTCATCATAAGAAACACAATGTTTGATGAGATTTCAGAGTTTGAGCTTTATTTTTCTGGTGGGCTGATAATATTCTTTATGTATATTGCGTTTATAAATCGTAACTATAAAACGCTTAATTCGGTCTAAATATCGTGAATAATTTTAAAGGTGAAACACGACAGGCGCTTTTAAATAGGGCTTTTTTATACATAGTTTTAATAGGGTTTTCATTTTTTATATTTCTTAGAGTTAGAGCATTACTTTTCGACTTGTTTGTAGCAGTAGTTTTATCAGTGCTTGCTGAGCCAATAGTTTATAGATTATCAAAAAGATTCAATAGGAGACTTTCAACAATTATTACAGTTGCAACAATTATTTTGATCATTGGAGGAATAATATTTTCCATTATTCCAATAATGGTTCAAGAATTATATCTTTTGTCCTCAAACATGCCTGAATATTTTGATAATATCGTGAAATATTTCAATAGTGAGGGATTTTCAATATCGAATCAGTCATTGAATCTTGAGGAAGAATTTAATAATTTATTTAGAGAATATGGAAGTACTGTAGGAAACACAGTTGTTTTTGCTGGAAGAGGAATCTTAAACGCAATGTTTCATTTTTTTGTTATATTCTTTTTTTCATTTTATCTTATTGCAGAAGGTGATGGATGGAGAATCCGTCTTAAAGAAGCTCTTCCAGGTAATGTGTCTAAAACTATTGATCAAGTCTGGACAATTGGAGTATCAAAAGCTGGAGCATGGATAGCAGCTAGAGTAATTCTTGGAATTCTTGCAAGCATCGCATTCACAATCTCTTTTTTAATTATCGGATTACCTTCACCCTTTGCCTTGGGAATTTCAGCAGGATTATTGTCGCAACTTGTTCCTGCCGTTGGTACATTCCTAGGAGGTATTGTCCCTGTGCTAGCTTCTATATCATTAGGACCAACTTATATCCTTTATACATTAGTTGTTTTAGTTGCATATCAATTTGTTGAGAATTATTTTATTAGTCCAAGAGTTACAAAAGTCACAATGGACATCCATCCAGCAGTAGCTGTATTTGCTACTATATTTGGAGCATATACAGCAGGAGTAATTGGTGCTGTATTAGCTTTACCCATAGCAGCCACAATTCAAGGAATAATAGAAATAATTTTGTTAAATAGAGATAATAGTGAATAGTTTTTTAAATTTATCAACAAACGCAATTAAAACAGCTGATTCATTAATTAAACATGCTAAAGAAGAAACATATGATGAAGTTGAAGACTCAATTAAGTCTTTAAGAAAAAATTTTAAAGCTGGTAATTATTTTGCTATTGCTACTTTTTTTATTATTTTTGGTATTTCAAGTGTTCTTACACAGGTTTTCAATGGAAATTACTTTATTCAAGCTATGGTATATTTCTCAATGTCTTTTCTATGCATATTGGCATTTAGTTTCATAATTTGGAGACTTTTAAAATGAATGAGTTTAAAGACAATTACAATGATTTAAAAAATAATATCAACACTGAAAACTCTAAACTTATCAGTTTTCTAATTTACGGTATAATTCTTGGAAGACTTTTAGAAAAATATAAAAAATTTAGAAAAAAAATGAAATTTAGAAAATGAATAAGTCATTACAGAAATTTGTTGCTGTTGCAATATCTGCTGGAGTTGTACTCTCAACAATTGCTTATTTTTTACTCTTACTTTGATACTAAGTGAGTCTTGATAACACTGTTGTAGTTCTTAAAAATAATAAAAATAAACATTTAGCTGTTTTAAAAGATGATCAAGAGTTTGTAACACAAAACGGTGTAATAAAATTTAATGATATAAAAGAATTACCATCCGTTATAACTTCTTCTAATAACCATGAATATCATGTGTATATTCCAACATTCGAAGAGTTTATTTTACTTATGAAACGTGGACCACAGATTATATATCCAAAAGATATTGGATCAATATTGATCGCTGGCAACATAAATAAAAATTCTAATATATTAGAAATTGGCACTGGTTCCGGAGCTTTAACACTTTATTTAAATTTAATTCTAGATAAAGAAAGCCAACTGTTTACCTTAGATGAAAGTAAAAGGAATCAAAGGAGAGCACAAAAAACAATTGAACGATTCTTAACTTCATCAAAAATCAATAATAATTTCTTAAAAGTAAATTATATAAATACTAATTTATCAAATTTTTCTTTTAAAGATATTGCAGATGAGGTAGACACTATAATTACTGATATTCCTGAACCTTGGGAGTTTTTTATCAAAAATAAAATCAAAAAGAGTTTAAATTGGGTATCTTATTTGCCATCAATTACACAAGTAGAGAAAATTGTCATCAAACTCCATGAACATAATTTCATAAACATCAAAATCATGGAAACTTTAAATCGTGAATGGATTGTAGATAAAAAAATTGTAAGACCAAAAAATGAAATGGTAGGTCATACAGGATTTGTGGTAAGTGCTAGGTTTTTGTCTAACTAGGCTCGATCATTATGCATTCACCAGGACACTCTTCTGCCGACTCTATAACAGCTTCCTCTTGTCCTTTTGGTACAACAGCTAAGCCTTCAGCACCACCTACATTCCCATCTTCCTCTGAGAAAATTTTGTCACCTTCTTTAACATAAAATAGTCCATCATCTTTACCAACAAAAACGTCAGGACATATTTCTTCGCAAAGGCCATCACCAGTGCATAGGTCTTGATCAATCCATACTTTCATATATTCAATAATACATTAATTTTGCTATATACAAATACAAGAGTAAAAAAATAATATACAGAATTAAATAAAATAAGAGTAGGAAAACCTATGAAGAATGTGTTCAAAAGATGTCTTAAATTATTAACTTTATTCTCTTTAAATAATGAAAATTTAACAACAAATTTTATTAAAGACAATGTAATTGAATACAGAGAATTAAGTGAATCTGCTTTTAAAAGATCATTTGAAAGAGATAAAGCTTTATTAAAGGACATGGGTTTTTTATTGGATTTTGAAAATGATAAATGGAAAATTAATGATGGATATAAATTATCAGGCACTCAGATATTTGATGATATAAAAAATAACGAAGCTATCAATATTGATGATTTTATAAATACTTATCGCTTGATAAAACAGTTTTTTAAATCAGATTATCAATTTAACAGTAGAAATATAAATATATCAAAAATAACGCAAGCTATAAATGAAAAAAGAAGAGTATCGTTCAAATATAAAAGTTCTTTAAGAAAAGTATATCCTCTTGGTTTAAAACAATATGACAATCAATGGTATGTAGGAGCAAATGAACAGTCAAAGTTTAAGACATTTAAAATTGACAACATAGATGATCTTAAACTTGGAACTAAACCTGACTTACATGGTATCGAGTTAAAAACAATTAATTTTTCATGGGAGGAAAGTATTCAACCAATTTTCATTACTTTATCAATATTAAAGGATCATTATATTGTTCAAAAAAATAGTTTTAAGCATTCGTTAATTAAAAGCAATGACGATGGAAATAAAATAAATATTGAAATTTCAACATATGATATTCAAAAATTAATCGTTTTTATTTTAATCACAGACGCAAAAATAATACAAATGACTAGCAACGACAAAAAAAGGTTTTTGGAGTATTTAGATGAAAAATAAATTACAATTACAAGATTTCACATTTTTCATCAATATTTTAAAAGATAGTAACAAATGGAATATTGATGATTTAACTAAAAAGCTTGGCAAAGATATTGAAACAATTGTATATATGCTCAATATTATGTCCGAGGTTTATTCAGTTAATGGTGAAAATTTTATTAATTTTGAGATTGATTCGTCTGAAAATATAATTTTTTTTGAATATTCATCTACATTTAATGAATTGAATACAATAACCGATTTTGAATTGTTTAAAATTTATAATTTACTGAAAAGTAACCAAAATCTTAATATTCAAAACATAAATAAAAAAGATTACAATAATTTTTTTAAAATTCTTGATATGTATTTTAATGAAAAGTCAAATATAGAATTTGAAGATAACCTTTCAATACATTTACTAACAGATATAAATATAGAATATCTAAAAATCGGATACGATGATCCTAAAACATACTCTATTAAACCTATTTCCATTTCAAACAATCAAGATGGAAATGTTTTAGAAGCAATTGATTTAATTGATAACAAAGTTAAAACTTTTTTAATTAATAGAATAATTGAGGTTAATGAATTAAATCTCATAAATTCAAGTAATAAAGATAAAGTCAATTCGATAGAAGTAAAATTTAAATACAAAAACGAAAATTTTTTAAATAAGTTAGATAAAGATAATACCTTTTTTAAAGATGGATTGTGTATTTACACATTTAGAGATTTTAATGTAGCATTAGAGTTTTTCTTTGAGCATTTTCAAGAACTACAAATCGTTTCACCAAATAAATTAAAAATTGAATTCAACAAAAGAATTAATAATTTAGTAGATATGATAAATTTATGAGTCTTACTGAACTTTTGATTATATTATTTATTTCCTTGGGGATAGTCGATAAAAAACGTATAAAAAAACTTATGGAAACATTTCAGAATTTCAACGAAGGACCAACTCGAAAAGTAATTGGTGATTCTAGCTTAAATCAAAAATGGGAATGGATAGAGAACGAAGAAGAATGAAGAAACCTTTTTTTGATCACCTTAAAGAACTAAATACTAGAATCTTATTTTCTCTGTTATTAATTCTTATATTTGGAATTTATGTATATATTGAGTATCACTTCTTTGTTGAAATTCTAAATAAACCATTAATTGATGCTGGATACGATCAGTCAAATATATTTGCACTAACTATTTATGAAGGGTTTCAAGTAAAAATTACAAATGTTTTTTTAATTTCACTAATTTTATTACTTCCACTTACCTTGTTAAATCTTGGTGTTTTCCTAAAACCCGCGTTAGTAGATTTATCGTGGCTATCCTTTATTTTTTACAATATATTTTTTACTATTTTTTACTATTTAGGAATATACACAGCATTGAATCTTGGTTCATATGGCATTGAGTTTCTACTTTCATTTAATGAAAATGAAGTCATTCTGAGATCGCAAAATTATTATCAATTCATTACAAGAGTTGCTCTTTTATTTGCAATTACTTTTCAACTTCCTCTTGTTACATTATTTCTTTTAAATAAAAGATTATTAAATATTCAATTACTTACAGAAAACAGAGCTGAATTATTTATATTCATATTAATAATTTCTGCAATTGTTACACCCACAGGTGATCCCGTTAGTTTGTTTGTTTTCACGATACCTTTATATGTACTCATGGAAATTACTATTTTTATACATAAAAAAAGTTCAAAGTGAAATTTGAACTTGATAATTTTCAAAAACAAGCAATCAAATCATTATTAGATGGCCTGAATGTTTTAGTTACAGCTCCAACAGGTTCTGGTAAAACATTAATTGCAGAAAAAGGCATAGAAAAATACATTGAAGATGGAAAAAAAGTCATTTATACGACGCCAATCAAAGCATTATCTAATCAAAAATTTAATGATTTTCAAAATGAAGGAATTGACACGGGCTTATTAACAGGAGATAGAAATGAAAACCCTAACGCTAATTTAATAATTGCAACTACTGAGATTTTAAGAAATATGATATTTTCTGAGGACGAACGGATAAATGAAATTGGTTTAGTAATTTTAGATGAAGTTCATTATCTAGCAGACAAAGAAAGAGGTGCGACTTGGGAAGAAATTATCATTCATTTACCCAAAAAAATAAAAATTCTTGGTTTATCGGCAACAATAGGTAATGAGAACGAGTTTTTAAGTTGGATTGTTTCACAAAGAGGTCCAACCGATTTGATAAAATCAAACATAAGACCTGTTCCTCTAGAAATTTCATTAGTTACGGCAACACAGAATGATGATCAAATAACAACAATCAAATCAACAAAAGATAAAAAAAATAAACGAATTTTTCAATTTGATAAAAAATATAGAAGATTTAAAAAACCAACACTTTCAAACCAATTAGAATTCATATCTTTAAAGAATTCAACACCCTCGATATTTTTCTTTTTTTCAAGGGATAAGGTTGAAAGCAAAGCTAGACATGCATCAAACTTAATTGGAAAAAAAACTGATAACCATGACTTAAAAGTGTTATTCGATTCTGTGTTTGGGGATCTAACAAGTGAGGAATTTCATCTTTTAAATTTAGATGAACTTTTTTGGATGTGGTCAAGAAGAATTGGTTTTCACCATGCTGGACTGGCACCAATTGTCAAAGAATTTGTGGAACATTTATTTATTAATAGATATATTGATATTTTATTTGCTACTGAGACACTTTCTTTAGGAATAAATATGCCAGCTAAATCAATCATGATTGACTCATCTTTTAAGTATGACGGTATAAGAACTAGATTGATTTCAAAGTCAGAATTTTTACAATTAACTGGCCGAGCAGGAAGAAGAGGTATAGATAATAAGGGCTTTGCTTTCATTAATTACGACAGGAGGATTGAAAATAATTGGTTTAATGATTTATTTAATTTAAAGCCAAATAAATTGATTTCTTCATATTCAAATTCATATGGATCTGTATTGAATCTTAAAAATAAATATGGTGAACATGAAGGATTAGAGATGATAAAAAAAAGTTTTTATTCTTATCAAAATAAAATTAATGATCAATCATTAGAAAAAAATTTTAGAGCAAAAATTTCAGTTTTGAATGATCTTGGTTATTTAACAGAATCAAAAAAAAATAAACTCCTAACTGAAACTTATCGTGATAGTTTTCTAATTGGAATAGAGCTGTTGGATAAACTAAATGATATTGAATTTTGTCTAATGTTTTTATCTTCTGGTATTTCAAACCAAAAATATGAAATACCAATTCATGAAAAGCATAGTAAATTGTTAAGTAAATTTTTGATCACTCAAGAAACAGTTAACATACTTGAAACCAAACACAATGTTAAAAATAAGACCACGTTAGATGTCTCATGGTTTAGTATTTTTAATGAATATATAAAGTCAAATAATATCGAATACACAATTAGTAAATTTAATATTACGTTAGGAGATTTCATAAAGGCGTCAAGAGAAGCAGCAGAAATATCACAGAAAGTTTCATTAATTTATGGAAATGAAAATTTTGATTTTATTTCAGATAAATTTAGAAATAATATTATTCAAAAATCGATGTTGTGAAGAAAATAGTAGTAATCCATAATAAAAATTCCAGAGGTAAAAAACTAACGCGTCCCAATTTACAAAAGATTTTTGACGATAATCAATTAAATTGTGATATTTATCAAACAAAACAATCTAAAGAAGTTGAAGTAATTATTAAAAAATATATTGACGATGAGGTTATTTTTTGTGCTGTTGGAGGTGATGGAACACTTAGTAATTTAATCGATGTACTTTTAAAAAACAATATATCTAATCCAGAAGTTGCATGCCTTCCTTCGGGTAGTGGTTCGGATTTTATGAGAACATTTGCATTTCCAAAAACCATCAATGAAGGCGTTGAGAGACTAAAAATGAACCAAGATTATAAAATAGATGTTGCATATATAAAATCAGAAAATAAATCCAGACATTTTGTAAATGTATTGAATTTTGGTTTTTTAGCTGACACAGTTAAAACTAGCGAGGCACTCCCAAGAGTTTTTAAAAGATTTAGATATCCAATTAGTTTTTGGGTAAAACTGCTTCCAGCAAAGAGTGACATATTTGAAATCCGCAATGATTCGTATGAATTCAGAGATATCGCCTTTAATATTTCAATTTGTAATGGACAATACTTTGGTGGTGGCTGGAACATTTCTCCTAAATCAAGCTTGCAAGATGGATTGTTAAATACTCAAATATTTAAAGTTACAAAAACTAAAGCAATGAAATTATTCTTTTTAGCAAAGAAAGGCCTACATTTAACGGATCCCGATGTGATATTGAAAAGAATGAATAAGATTTCTCTAAAATCTAGAAGTCCAATTGAAGTTGATGGTGATTATTTTGATAATGGTCCTGCTGAGATTATTGTTAAAAAACAAGCTATACTTCTAAAAATTTAGTATTATTCTTACAGAAATTTAAGGACAATTATGGCAGATAAAGAGATCGAAGACATAGAAGAACCTACTATTGAGGATCTTGAGGAAGATTTAGATGAACCTGAATCTCCTCAAGAAGAAGATGAGAAAGAAGAAGTAGAGACGGAGTCTTTAGAAGCTAGGGTAGAAACAGAGAAAAAAAAGGCTGTTGATGACAATGATGAAGCAGAAGGATCATTCATGTCCGTTGATGCCGCGGAAAAAAGGAATGTTAAAAGCTCAGATCTTAAGTTAGACGAAACTGTAGAGGACATTCAAGAAGATGAATTTACATGTTCAATCTGTTTCTTGGTACTAAAAAATACGCAACTAGCTAAACCACGGGCAAAGGTTTGTCACGACTGTGTATGAAAAAATTTCAAGACTTTGGAATAGACTTTGAAATAGTGCAACAAGAAAGCTCACCAGTTGTACTTCAAAAAATATTTAACAAAGAAATTCAAAATATTGATAGTGTTTTATTTAACTATTATCAAAAAATATCAGAAAACTTTGATTCGTACTATTTTGTTTTAAAAACTTCTCGAAAGGGTAATTCAGATATTGTTGGCTATGCAAGAATTCAAGAGGCCGATTTCTACTGGAATGTATATGAATTGTTTATTAAGGATAATTTTAGAGAACTTGGTTTAGGTACAAAACTTTTTGAATATATTGCAGACAATGCAAATATGAAAAATTTTGAAGTTAGGTCATTTGCCTTACCAAGTGATAGACAAGCAAAAAATTTTTATGAAAGTAATGCAATTACAGCGAAAGTTTTAATAATGGAAAAGAAACGTGAACATAATCGCTACAGACCTTGATGGAACTATTTATCTTCAATCAAAAATTATTCCTGGAGTAAAAGATTCTATTAACCAAGCTAAAAATAATAATTTTAAATTTATTTTCATAACAAACAACAGTTCAGAGACTCCTTATCAAATAAAAAGAAAATTAGAAAATATGCTTTCTAATGAAATAAATCTTAATGATATTGTTAGCCCATTAGTAATTTTAAAAGACTATCTAGAGAATTTAGATAATAAAATTTATGTGCATGGTTCATCCAATTTACAAAAATATGTAAAGACCATAACAACTGAACTTTTTCCAATTGATAAATCAGAAACTATCCTAATAGGGAGAACAGATTCATTTTCACGATATGATGTCGAAAACATAGCGGATGCTTTTAACAGAGGCGTTGATGTTATTGCTATGAATAAAGATCTCACTTTTCCAATTAACGATCATGAATTTAAAGATGGTAATGGTGCGATAGTACGGGAAATTGAAAACTTAGTTGGATCAAGTATTAACTCTTTTGGAAAACCAGATTCCTTCTATTTAGAGTATTTGTTAAAACAATTCCCTAAGATTTTTGCTGTTATTGGAGATAGAGTTGATACGGATGTGTTACTTGCAAAAAAGATTGATGCAAAATCTTATCTTGTTGAATCTTCAATAAAAAACTATTTGGATGAAGATATAGCAGATTTTAAGTTCGATACTTTTTCACAGAGTGTATCTTCTATAATTGAAAATTCTAAGAACTAAATATCCAATTAAAAATCCTCCAATATGAGCTTCCCATGAAATATTATTATTTTGTAAAGCTATAACAATTTGAGAAAAAAACCAAAAAATCATAAAGAATTTTGCTCTTATTGTTGTTGGAAATAAAAATCCAAAAGGAACAAGAACAAGTAATTGAGCATTTGGAAATAAATATACATAAGCACCCATTAATGCCGATACTATACCTGATGCTCCAACAATTGGATTAATATCATTAAAATTTAAAAAAACGTGAGCAAACATGCTGAACAATCCAGTCATAAAAAGAAATATAATAAATCTAGCTTTTCCTAAAACATCTTCTATATTGTTTCCAAATATCCAAAAACTCCAAAGGTTTCCTAATATGTGTATAAAATTTGCGTGGAAAATATTGGATAGGAATAGGCTTAAAAAAATATTTTTATTTTCGAAAACAATATTACTGGTTAGAGCGGAACAATCATTGTTATAGTACTGATCTATTGACAATGGTCTATTGTTAAAAATCTCACAAGGTATAGCAGCAAATTCATAAAAAAAATTAAAAAGCTCACTAGGATTTTTTGGCTGAATAAGTACGTAAACAATTATTGAAGCAACAATAAAGATTCTTGAAATAATTGGATTTCTTTTTGCTGGATTTATATCTGAAATTGGTATCACTTTGTACTCCTAAGAAGATACGTATAATATATCCTAGTGAAGAATTTATTAATAATTTCATCTAAAAAGTACCTATCAAAAAAAATATCTGATGACATTTTCAAAACTGTTGAGAAAAACAATTTAAAATACGATGTATTTGACGTCGAATCAGATTCAAAAGAATTAAATAAGATTGACCCCGACTTAATTATAAGCATTGGTGGTGACGGCACAGCTCTAAAAGCAATGCGAGTTGCGTGGGAGAAAAATACTTCCTTAATCACGATTGGTCCTGGGAGATTAGGTTATTTAGTATCATCTTCTGAAAATCTTCAAAATATTCTTAAGTCTTGGAAAAATGAGGATTACGATGTTGTTAAAAGAAAAGCAATAATTCAGAATAATGACCTTAGCCTCCCTGCTTTCAATGAAGTTGTTATTATTAAAAATTCTCCAACCAGGATTCTTGATTTGGAATTAACTATGTATGGACAAAAAGTAAAATTACGTGCTGATGGTCTAATCCTGTCAACATCACTTGGCTCTACCGCATACAATTACTCTGCTGGTGGTCCAATTATTCAAAATAATCTAGATGTTATATCTATTACACCAATTTCTCCATTTTCAAAGTTTCCAAGATCGATAGTCATTGAGAAAAGTAGTTTGATTGAAGTATCAATAAATAAGAATCAAAATTATGCCATTCAATTTGATGGTGTTGTTGAAGTTCAAGAAAAAAGTGATCAGAATCTGAAGTATGTTTATGGCTTATCAGATAAATCTATAAACATACTTGGTACAGATAATGATCCAAAGTTAGATTTATTTTTAAATCAAATTTTAAGATAGTCCTTTTATTTAATTCTTTATATGCTAAAGTTTCAATGTGACCAAATACATTTTTGTCACCGGTGGTGTTGTCTCTGGTCTTGGTAAAGGGATTACATCTGCGTCTCTTGGAAACCTTCTCAAAGCTCGTGGATTAAGCGTTATAAATCAAAAATTAGATCCTTATATTAATGTTGATCCGGATACAATGAATCCCTTTCAACATGGTGAAGTTTTTGTAACTGAAGATGGAGCAACAACTGATTTAGATCTTGGACATTATGAAAGGTTTACAGGTGTTAATTTAAGAAAAGACTCCAACGTTACCACTGGAAGTATTTATAGAAAAGTAATTGAAAGTGAGAGAAAAGGAGATTACTTAGGTGCAACTGTTCAAGTCATTCCCCATATTACTGATGAAATAAAAAGAAGAATCAAGGGGATTTCAAATGATGTAGATGTTCAAATCACAGAAATTGGGGGAACCGTTGGAGATATTGAAATTCTTCCATTTCTTGAAGCTGCAAGACAAATAAGAAAAGAATTAGGAACTGAAAACGTAATGTTTATTCATGTCACATTGGTACCTTTTATCGGTCCAAGTACCGAATTAAAAACAAAACCTACTCAACATTCCGTATCTTTGTTAAGAGCAGCAGGTATCTCTCCAGATTTAATTGTTTTGAGATCAGACAGAGAACTTAATGATGAGATAAAGAGCAAAGTTTCATTATTTTGCGATGTTGCAGTAAATAATGTAATTAATGCTCCAGATTTAGATGATATTTATGCCGTTCCTTTGAGGATGCGTGATGAAGGACTGGATAAAGCAGTAGATGAGAGATTGAATCTACAAACTAATGAACCGTCATTAGAAGAATGGAAGACAATGGTAAATCTAAAACTTGAAGCAAATGAATCGGTTAAGATTGCAATCCTCGGAAAATATTTTGGATTGCCAGATAGCTACCTCTCTGTTGTAGAGTCACTTAATCATGCATGTCTTCAAAATAAAGTAAAACTTGATCTTCACTGGATAGATGCAGATAATTTTGAAGTAGGGAACCTACAAGATATGGACGGAGTTATTGTTCCAGGAGGATTTGGATACAGGGGGATAGAAGGAAAGATTTCAGCAATAGAGTACATTAGAAAAAATAACATTCCATTTTTAGGTATATGTTTAGGATTACAATGTGCTGTAATCGAATTTGCAAGAAATGTTTGTGGAATTGATGATGCAAACTCTTCAGAATTTTCAAAAAATACAAAAAATTATGTGATTGATTTACTACCAAATCAAGATTTAGAAAAAGATGATATTGGTGCATCTATGAGACTAGGTACGTACCCATGTAAATTAAATGATGATTCATTAGCTGCACAAATTTATAGTGATGAAGTAATTTATGAAAGACACAGGCATAGGTATGAAGTGAATAATAAATATAGAGATATATTAGTAGAAAAAGGTCTAAAAATTGGAGGAGTTTCCCCAGACAATAATTTAGTTGAAATGATAGAAATTCCAGACCACCCGTTTTTTATAGCTTCGCAATTTCATCCTGAATTTAAATCAAGGCCATGGGACCCAGCTCCTTTATTCAAAGAATTTGTACTTGCTTCAATTAAAAACATATCAATAAAATCAGAAAACATTGTCTCAGAAACAATCAAAGAAAAGTAACAAAGATTTAGTCCTAGAGTTTGCAAATTTTTTAAAATTTAAAAAAGGGCTATCAGCAAACACTATAAGCGCATATGAATCAGATATAACTCAATTTTTAGAATTTACCGGTGAAAATATAATAAATAATGATCTTATTGAGCTATTCATAACTTCAGAATTAAATGACAAATCTGATAATTCAAAGATAAGAAAAATTTCATCTATAAATCAATATATTGATTGGTTTAATTTAGATAATGAGGAATATCAGATAGTTGTTGAGAAAGTTAGTTTAAAAAAAGGCTCATATCTACCTGAAACCATATCAGTATCAGACATAAATAGATTAATAAACATCTATAATCACACAAACTATATGAACTCTAGAAATTTAACGTTGATTGACTTTATGTACTCAACTGCCTGTAGAGTTTCGGAACTATGTGACGTGAGAGTATCAGATTTAGATTTTGAAGAAGATTTTGTAAAGCTATTTGGAAAAGGTTCTAAACAGAGAATTGTTCCGATAGGTTCTGAATTAAAAATTAATTTATTAAAGTACTTAAAATTTCGTGATGAGTTAAATACTCAAGAACCATACTTATTTTTATCAAAAAACATGAATCAGCTCGATAGATCAGCAATTTTTAGAATTATTAAAAAGTCTGCAACACTTTCCGATAATGCCTTATCAGTTCATCCACACACATTAAGACATAGTGCTGCTACACATATGCTTGAGGCAGGATGTGACTTGAGAACACTACAAGAATTATTAGGACATACATCAGTTTCTACAACAAAGATTTATACTAAATTAACCAAGGAATTTTTGGTAGAAATATTTAAAGAGAGTCATCCAAGAGCATGAAATTATATTTAAAAATCAAAAGAGCAATTAGGTTTTTGTTTTATAAACATCTTCCAGTTGAAGATCAGATTAAAGTCATGCAACAACTAAACGACGATAATCTTCTAAGATTATTTTGGCAACTCTCAATGCAAGACAGGCATCATTCTGTAGAAGTTCTTGAGCGCACAATAGATATGTCTTTTGATAATGAATCACTATCTATTAAAGAATTGGAGTCGTTAAATAGTTTATTTACTCTTTCTCTTATTCATGACATTGGAAAATCAATATCACATTTTTCATGGATATTTAGGATATTTTCTGAACTGAAAATTATAAACAATGATAAATCTCGTTTATATCTTGATCATGAAATATACGGCTTAACTGAATTAGAAAAATATTCTGTCAATGATGACATTATTCAATACTATAAAAAAGAACTATTACAGAATAAACATTTCATATTGGATAAAACTGATTATTAATGGATTTAAATGACTTAATTTCAAATCTTAAATCATTACTTATCGATTTTTCTAATAATAAAAATGAAGATTTAAACACTAACCTATTAAATCTCTTCTCATCTTTAAATGTCGAAAATGTTAGAAAAGATATTGATAGTTTTTCAGAGATTGTTTTGCTAGTTGCGTCATTATTTGAATTGAAAGCTAAAAGTTTACTTCCCCAAAATGAAGATGTTGATTGGATTGACGAAATTCAATTGATTAAGGACAAAGATTTGGCATTTGCAAGATTATTACAGTTCAAAGCTTTTTCAGAAGTTGGAATTGCTCTTGCCTCAAGAATACGCGAAAATGAAATGTCTATAAGTGCTTTTAAATATTATCAGACTTTAAATCTATTTAGTAAACCTGATATTGAAATAACTATTGATAAAAAAATATTTCAAGAAACAGCCAAAGAAGTTTTTATTAGATATAAATCAATTAAAGGCTTTGATCATATCGAGTACGATTTACCTGACATTGATGAAGCGATCAATTCTTTATTGTCTAATGTAGATAAAAGATTAAATACTTCTTTTGAAGAGCTTGCCTCTGAAGTTGAGACTTCTGAACAAGCAGTTGCAATTTTTTTAGCTTTACTTGAAGCAATACGTTGGGGATTTGTAAAAGCAGAACAAGTTAATAATAATGAGCTTATTAAGATTGAAAAAAATTATGAAGAATAAAAAAATCATAACCGCGACCCTTTTGGTAAGTGATGGCCCTGTACAAAACTCCTATTTTGAAGAACTACTAGAGATAGATGGAAATAAATTATTTAAATTATTTGATGAAATTAACAACGACTTAACCAATCTTGATTTTGGATTTTATTTACGATTTGATTCAACGAAATCTGATTTAGTGACTGTAAATGATATACCAAAATATTTAGATTCAGTAAAGCCTCCATCAGTTTTAAAAGGCTTATCAACGCCAGCTTTAGAAACTCTTGCGATAATTGCATATGAACAACCAGTTACAAAGTTAAAAGTTTCTGAGATCAGGGGAGTAGAATCTGAATCATCTATAAAGACTCTTGAGTCCCGAGGTCTTGTCTACAAGTCAGGGGAGCTGGACGTACCTGGTAGTCCTATTTTATATTCAACGACAGATGAGTTTTTAGATAAAACAGGCTTTGAAAGTTTAAATGATTTACCTACTATCGGTGAATATTTCTCATCGCCATCTGAAGAAGAATAATTGAGAATAAATAAATATTTAGCTCTTCACCTCAATACATCAAGAAGAAATGCTGATGAATTAATTAAAGCAAAAAAAATAACTGTCAATAATAAACTTGCAGTTATAGGGCAAGATATTATGACTACAGATGTAATCACATATCAAAACAAAATTTTATCTTCAAAGATTGTTTATAAATATTTCAAATTTTATAAACCAATAGGATATATCTGCTCTACAAAAGCTCAAGGAAAATCTAAGACTATATACGACATCATTAATGATAATTCACTTAAATATAGTGGAAGACTTGATAAAGATTCTGAAGGCTTGATGCTTTTAAGCAATGATGGAGATTGGCTGAACAATATAAATCATCCTTCAAAGGGCTATGAAAAAGAATACATAGCAACCGTTTCACAACCGATTGACTTTAACTCTTTTAAAAAAGTTGTAACTGATAAAAACGAAAAACTTGTAATAAATAAATTAAGTAAGCTTAATAAATTTGAATATAAAGTAACTCTCTGTACTGGAAAAAACAGAGAAATTAGAAGAGTTTTTGCAAAAAATAAAGTTGAGATTAAAAATTTAAAGAGAATTTCTATTGGAAATTTTTTGTTAGATGATATGAAAATTGGTCAATTATCACAAATAAATAGTAACTAGAAATATAGAATCAATATATGGAAAAGTTTCTTGTAACAATTGATGGCCCATCTGGAGTTGGAAAAACGTCTGTTGGCAAAAGTATTGCAACTATATTAAATTCTTGTTTTTTCTCAAGTGGATCAATTTATAGATCTGTTGCAAAATTTTTACTTAATAACAAAAACGTTCAAATTGAAGATTTAAAAATAGAAATTATTTCTGAACAGTGCAATGTTAATGGTGTAATTTTTGATGAAGAGGATTTATACGATAGTGAAGTTTCGGTGAAAAGTTCAGAAATCGCGAAAAAAGTAGGATTAAGAATATTGGTTAAAGATTGTTTAATTAGTTATTTTGAAAATCTCGACAAACCACTAGTAATTGAAGGTCGGGACATGGGTAGTGTTGTATTTCCAGATGCTGAATACAAAGTATATTTAGATGCAGATTTGGAAACCAGAGGTAAAAGAAGAGAAGGTCAATCAAATATGGAGGAAACAGTTTCAGATGTTAAAAAAAGAGATTTTGAAGATAAAAATAGAGAATTTTCTCCTTTAACTATTCCAGAAGGTGCACTGGTTGTTGATAATTCAAATTTATCGATAGATGAAACAATTGAGATTATTATAAAGAACTTAAAGCTTCGGTAGCTGACCAACTTTTATCTTTGGATATGCCATTTGCAGCTTCTTTCCTGTTTGACGGAAACATATCTTTTAAAAGCTTTGAAAGTGCGGTTATATTACTTCTCAATTCTTTAGGAAGTGGAAAATACTCTTCCTCAGTTGTATCAACATAAAATTCTAAGTTATTTGGATTTAAATATTCTGATATTTCTTTGACGATGTGATCTGGGGCAGATGCTCCTGCAGTGATAGCGACATCTACATCTTTTAGTTTTATATTATTTAGATCCTCTAGAGTTTCAATTCTATGAGCTTCTTTTCCTAAATTATTAATAGTAGTTACTAATGCATTCGTATTACTTGAGGTACTAGATCCAACTACCAATACTTTATCAACTTTGTTTGAAATATTTATTAGTGCTTTTTGTCTATTAGTAGTCGCATAACATAAATCACTTTTTCTTGGCAATTGTATATTATGATACTCATTTTTTGCTTTATTTAATATTGGTTCCCATTCAGACAT
This sequence comes from uncultured Candidatus Actinomarina sp., assembly GCA_902615855.1. Lineage (GTDB taxonomy): Bacteria > Actinomycetota > Acidimicrobiia > Actinomarinales > Actinomarinaceae > Actinomarina. The sequence goes on along the minus strand of CACMQN010000003.1, from coordinate 55,730 downwards.
AGCAAGTGTAGTTTGAGCAAGTAACGCAACCTTATCATCGTGTAAGTTAGTTTGATCAATATCTTCGACAGATTCTACTAAAATCATATTATCTGGTGCAACACCCAATGCTCCGATAGCCTCATCGTGATTCTTATGACCTACATAGATTATCTTTTTCCCATCTTCACTAAATCTCTTTGCTTCATGATGAACTTTTGTAACAAGAGGACATACAGAGTTGACACTTGTCATTGAAATTTTTTTGAATTCCATCTCAATCAATGGTGCAGTTCCATGAGCTGAAAGCATCACAATTGAATCTTTTGGTAAATCTTTTGGATCTTCAATGAATATAACATTTTTGTCCTTGAACTTTTGAACAATCCAGTCATTATGTACAATTTCGTGATAGCAATAAACAGGTTCATCATAAATTTTTAGCATCCATGTAAGGGCTTTTATTGCCATTTCAACGCCTGCACAAAATCCTCTTGGAGTTACTACATAGAGATTATTTACCATAAAATAAGATTAGCTATATTTAAAATATGAACGAAAATAAAAAAAATGAAGTGATATTAATTGGGTTACCTAATTCAGGTAAATCTACACTAATAAATTCACTTACAAACACAAAAAGTTCTATTGTTGGTTCTGAACCAAATACGACTAGAGATAAAATAAGTACTTACTTAGAACTAAATAATAAACAAATAATATTGTCAGATCTTCCAGGTTTTGATGATAATCCTGATGATTTTAATAAAGCTTTTCAAAACAAACTTCAACAATTTTTGATTGATGCAGATCGAATATTGTTTGTGATTGATATAAATTCTAAAAACTTTAGTGGTCTTGATAAAATAAACAACCTATTACAACTTGTTAAAGTTGAGACTAAAACAACAACAGTTTTTAATAAATGTGAAAATTTTAATCATTACGACCTTGATAAAAGGATGTTCAAATATATATATGGCAAAGAAACTTTTATTTCTGGATATCACAAAATTGGCACTGATGAATTATTAGATAACTTAATTAAATTTTCAGGCAAGGCGGTAAATGGTGTTTTTAAAAATAGGAATGCTATTTCAATAATAGGAAAACCAAATTCGGGAAAATCAACATTATTTAATGCTTTTTTAGATAGAGAAAGATCAGTTGTTTCAAATAAACCAGGAACAACAAGAGATTCTGTAAGTGAAGAGGTACTTTTCGATGATAAATTATTTAATGTTATTGATACTGCTGGTGTCCCCAGAAAAAAACAAAAAGATCAGATTGATCGTTATGCTTCAAAATTATCACTAAGCACATTGGATAATTCATTAATCTCATTTATTGTTATTGACTCGAGTGAAGGTATAAATTTCGAAGATTTGCGATTAATCAATGAATCGGTAGAAAATTTTTGTACACCTATTCTTATTCTTAATAAGTGGGATCTTCTTAGTGAAGAAGATAAGGATAGAATTAATTCAAACATAAAAATTCAACTTAAAAAATTTACTTGGTTAAAAATAATAAGAATTTCTGCTTTAACAAAAAAAGGCCTAAACAAATTTTCAGCTACGTTAGATGAGATCTACTTGCAGTTGGATAACAGAATAGATACTTCTGATTTAAATTTATATTTTAGAGAATTATGGGTTGCAAATCCTCCTCATCCTTTCAGAGGTAGAAGAGCAAAATTAAAATATGTAACACAATACGATACTCAACCTCCTTCATTTTCTTTTAATTTAAGTTCTAGAATTCCTAAAAACTATATTTCTTTTATCGAAAATAAGTTAAGAAGTGACCATAATTTTAAAAATGTAGCTTTAAAAATTAAGGTAAAAATTTAGATGGAAAATTTTGGTTTTAAAATTGGTGTTTTCTTCTTTGGTTTTTACTTAGTTATAAGAATTTATCAGGTAATAATTACTATTTTCTTAAACAATTAATGCTTATTTATCAACTAGATGTATAAATAAAATTTAATTATATGTTGATATCACTAATTTCGTACCTACTATATATATATCCACTTTTTAAGTGGATTTTTTGTATACAAAAAGGAGAAAATATTGAGTAATTTCAAAGGATCCAAAACATGGCGCCTTATTTTACTTTTCTCAGTGTTTGCACTTGTTGTAGTAGCATGTGGTGATGGCGATACCGCCGATGATGAAGTGGCTGAAGAGGCTACTGAAACAACTGCTGCTCCTGCAACTACTGCTGCAGCTGCTGAAGAAGAGGCTCCATCTGCTCCAGGTGGTGTTTATAAGATGGCTATCTTTTCAGATCCACAAACACAAAACTATTGGAATTATTTAGATACTGAAAATGATGTTTGGACATCTTATGTTATGTCTGGACAAGCTGTCTCTCTTTTCACAGTTTCCGTACCTAATTATCAATTAATTACTTCAATGGCAAGTGAGCTTGTTGAAGTAAATACTGATAATGGTGATGGTACATTTTCCTACAGTGTCCCTGTAGCGAAAGGTTATGAATGGAGTGATGGTGCACCAATCACAGCTAATGATTGGGAGTTCACCTTTAATACTGTAAGCGATCTAGGTTTAGCTGGTTCTTGGCTGTCATCTTGGCCAACTGGAACTGAAGAAAACCAAGGAATTGTAAGTGTGGAAGCAACTGATGACTATACAGTTAAAATTACTTTCAACTACGATCCTGGATTAGCAAAATGGCAGTATGGTGCAGCTCAAGCTCCTGCATTAAGCAAAGCTTATTGGGAATCAATTGCGACTGACAGAGAGTCACTCTTAGCGGCAGATGCTAGCAGTGCTCCTGTTGCAGGTGCATTTGTTTACGATAAACTTGAGCAAGGCGCTTTTTACACTTGGGCATATGACACATCATCAATGTGGGCACCAGGTGGGGACGTTACCATTTACGATTCTGGTGGTACCAAAATTGAATGGGATAATGGAAAAGCACCTGCAGTGAACGAAACATTCGGTGATGTTTCTGGTGATTCATTTACGTATTCTAATGGTCCATTTGTTGGTTCTGTAGAATTCACACTCTATAGTGATCAAGATGCAGCTTATCTAGCATTTCAAAAGGGTGACGTAGATTTTGTTTTGAACCCATTAGGTGTCAAACGAAATACGTTTAACCAACTTGCTACAGTACCTGGAGTTGAACTAGTTCAAAATGCTCCAAATGGTATGAGATACTTTGCATTTAATACAAGAATCTTCCCAGGAAGCAACAAAGCTTTCAGGCAAGCAACTGCTTGTATTATTGATAAAGACTTTATTATAGATAGTGTTCTTCAAGGAACAGTTGCAAGTATGGATGGAATTATTCCAGCTGCACTTGGAGCTTGGGTAGCTCCAACTACCGGCATTATGGCTGAATGTAAAGAATTAGATTCCGTTGGAAAATGGGAAAAATCTATTTCAATACTTCAGGATGGCGGATGGACTGCTACTGATTGGGGAGAACACCCAGGAAATGAAACAAGGGCTATACCTCCTACAGGTATTAAAGGCCCTAATGGTGAAGCACCTCCTGAGAACATGTTAATTTATGCTCCAGGTCCAGGATATGATCCATTACGAAACACATTTTCATTATTTATAGCTGACTACATAAGACAATTAGGTTTTGATGTAACAGCTAGACCGACAGGATTTAGTGTCATTGTTGACATTGCTTTTGATCCAGAAAAATGTAAAGATTGGCATTTTTACATGTTAGGTTGGAGTCTTTCAATCTATCCTGATCAAGGTGTTGATTTCTTCCACTCACGAAATGATACTTGTGAGGGAGGATATAACACACCAGGTTATAACAATCCTGCATATGATGATTTAGCTAATCAATTCGAGGGCGCTAAGACAGTGGCTGAAGCAATTGTGATATCTAATCAAATGGAAGAAATTCTTTTTGAAGATTTACCATATGTTGTTTTATTCAACCCACCTGTTTTAGAAGTATTTAGATCTGATAGCATCGAACTTCCTTTCACAGAGGTTCTTGATGGTTTAGCAGATGCTTGTACTGGTTGTCCAGGAACTGTTAAAAAAACTAGTTAAATAGAACTAATAATGGCGGGCATTTATTGCCCGCCATTTATAATTTATACTTATGTACAGATATATATTCAGACGAACTTATCAATTAATAATTGTTTTCTTTTTGTTCCTTGTTACGTCTTACTTATTATTTGATGCCATACCAGGTAATGCATTTCAAAATCTTTTACTTAATCCCGATTTACCTCCAGATGCATATGAACAAGTTTTAGCATTATATGGTTTAGACAAACCATTGTCAGAAAGAGTATTTTCATATGTTGTTAATTTTTTTAAAGGTGATTTTGGATATTCTTATAAATATTATCCTAAAACTCCCATAGAACTCATAGCAGAAAGACTACCTCGAACACTTATGCTGTTTGCTATGGTAAATATAATATCTTTTTACACTGGTTTCTTAATAGGTAAAATTCTTGCTTGGAGAAGAGGCTCAAAATCTGAAACATGGATAACAATAACTTCTGTGTTTTCTTATACAGTTTTCTATCCTTGGTTTGCACTTATGATGCTTTGGTATTTTGGATATAAAATGGACTGGTTACCAATCGGTAAATTTTTGTATCCTGAAAAATGGTATGACTCACCTTACGACAGTGACGTTATATTTGTTTTAATGATTAAATTTACAGTCATTGTTTCAATTATTCAAGTTTTAATTTACGTCTTTACTAAAAATATAGAATCACTTTCTTTAAAAAGAAATGTTAGATTTATTGGTTTCCTTTTAAATATTGTTGGAAGCTATTTCTTCTGGAACACTGGTGATGCCTTATTAAAAAAAACATATGCAGGCGATATTGCATATCATATGATCTTACCAGTATTGACTGTTACAGTTGTAGCTTTTGCTGGAACAGCTCTTTTGACTAGAACAACTATGATGGAAGTTCTTAAAGATGATTATATTCTTACTGCCAGAGCAAAGGGATTATCACAAAGAAGAATTAGGGACAGGCATGCAGCCAGAAATGCTTTACTACCTGTTGTTACATCATTTATTTTCACAATTGTAACCATTATTGATGGTTCCGTTTTAACAGAAACAATTTTTTCTTGGCCTGGAATGGGTCAATTGATTTTGGATAGCGTATTAAATGAAGATATTCCAGTAGCAATGGCAACATTTTCATTTATTGGTGTATTTGCATTAATTGCCCATTTTGTAGCTGATATATCATATGCTTATTTAGATCCAAGGATAAGGATACAATCCCAAGGTTAAGATGAAAAATAATAATAATAAAATTGAAAAAAAATTAAGAAGAGAAGCATTTTCAAAGAATTGGAAGCTTTTTAAACAAAGCAGGCTTGGTATGGTTGGTCTTTACATTGTTTTTTTCTTTTTTATTCTTACAATCCTTCAGCCAATATTATTTATAACTGGTTTTTGGAATGAGGCAGTTTATCATCCAGTTGTAGGATATGATGATCTGACTTCTGATTTCATAGTTGTGGATTGTCCAAAAGAATATCCAACTGAAAAATATCAGTCACGAACAGATTGTCCCGCTAGAAATGAAGTAAATATAAAAACACTTTTTTACAATACAGCTGAAGTTGGCGACACTATTGAATTGAATCTACAACCAGCACCTCCATCCAGAAGACATATACTTGGTACAGACTCACTTGGCAGGGATGTATTTTCACAAATTATGGAAGGAAGTCAAGTTGCTTTTCTTTTAGGCATTTTGAGTGCGACACTAGGTGTAGGTATATCAACTTTACTAGGCACAATTGCAGCATTTTACGGTGGAAGAATTGATGCTTATTTGATGAGGCAGTCAGATTTGGTATTGATGTTACCTACACTTCCCTTACTATTTATAATTTCAGCTTTTGCAGAGTTGAAAATATGGCACTTAGCTGTTGTTTTAGGAACAATAGGTGGGTTAGGTGGATCGGTAATCACTATTAAATCTCAGGCACTTCAAGTTAAAGTAAAACCATTTGTAGATTCAGCAAGAATAACTGGTGGTTCAAATATGAAAATTTTATTTTCCCATGTTTTACCAAATGTAGCTCCTTTGGCTTTACTTTTTATGGTTTTTAGTGTTACAGGAGCGATTGCTTCAGAATCTGTTTTATCTTTCCTTGGATTACTCAATATTGAAATGAGCTGGGGATTAATGATTTATTTAGCTCAAGTTGAGGGATTTATTTTTTCTGGTATGAAATATTGGTGGCTCATACTACCAGCAGGTTTATCCGTAACTTTTCTTACGGGAGGCTTTTATTTAGTGGGTAGAGGTTTAGATGAAGTTTTTAACCCAAGATTAAGGAAGAGATAAATGTCAAGCATATTGGAAGTCACAAACTTATCCATGCATTATGAAACAATATCAGGAAATGTCGACGCTGTTAAGGATGTCACATTTAATGTAAAACAAGGTGAATCATTTGGCCTTGTTGGTGAGTCTGGATGTGGCAAAACTTCAGTAGCAATGACTCTATTACAGTTACAACCTGAAAATGGAAAAATTAGCCAAGGTAGCATTAAATTTGACAGTAATGAGATGATTGGACTTTCTGAAAATGAACTAAGAAAAATAAGATGGAAAGGAATGAGCATAGTTTTTCAAGGAGCAATGAATGCTTGGAATCCAGTTGTGAAAGTAGGTGAACAAATTAGGGAAGCTATGCGTGAACACAGTCCTAATAATTCAAAAAGTGAAAATACAAAAAAAATACGAGAATTGTTTGAAATGGTTGGTCTTGATGAGTCTGTAATTGAAAGATTTCCACATGAATTGTCAGGGGGAATGAAACAAAGAGCTATGATAGCATTAGCACTTTCTTGTGATCCAAAATTAATAATTGCTGATGAACCTACAACTGCACTAGATGTTGTGATTCAAGATCAGATTCTAAAAGAAATTAGAAAAGTTCAGGAAGTTTTTGGCTTAAGTTTAATATACATATCTCATGATATTGCAGTTATAGCTGAAATGACTGACAACATGGCAGTAATGTATGCTGGATCTATAGTTGAGCTAGGTAAAACAGAAGAAATATTTAAAGATCCAAAACACGCTTATACGAGGATGCTCTTAGAATCAACCCCATCAATAATTGGAGAAAAGAAAAAATTACGTTCTTTGGATGGTGAACCACCAACATTAATAAATAATGACAATAAATGCTTATTTTCATATAGATGTCCAAATCCAACCAATGAGTGCAAAAATAGAGAACTTGATATGGAGCTAATAAAAATATCATCAAGCCACTATGTTGATAAATGTTGCATAGATTGTGAATAAAAGTATATGACAAAAATTTTAGAAGTTAAAAATCTCGAGAAACATTTTGAAGTTTCAAAAGGTATATTTTCTCGAAATAAAACAATAGTAAAAGCTGTGGATGGTATTTCATTTGAAATTTTGAAAGGGGAGAGCTTAGGACTAGTAGGTCAAAGTGGATGTGGCAAAACAACAACTGCAAGAGCACTATCTTTGTTAGATCCGAAAACATCAGGAACTATACTTTTTAATGATTCCAACGATAATTCGATGATAAATATTGATGATTTAGATGAAGAAGGAATGAAAAATTTTAGAAGAAATATTCAAATGATATTTCAAGATCCATATGAGTCTTTGAATCCTAGGTGGACTATTAAAGATATAATATTGGAACCATTGAATATTCATAATATTGGTTCAACAGAGGATCGTGAAGAGGCTGTAAAAGAAATATTGCAAACAGTTGGGATAACACCACCAGAAAATTATTTACCAAGGTATCCTCATGAATTATCGGGAGGTCAAAGACAGAGAGTTTCAATAGCTAGAACATTAATAATGAAACCAAGATTTCTTATATGTGATGAACCAACATCTATGTTAGATGTTTCTATAAGAATTTCAATAATGGATCTAATGATGAAATTGGCAGATGATTTAGATGTTTCGTACTTATATATCACTCATGACTTAGCTGTTGCAAGATACATGTGTAACAATATTGCTGTTATGTTTAATGGAAAATTAGTTGAAATAGCACCAACTGAAGAGTTGCTTCAAAATCCAATTCATCCATATACTAAAAGACTAATATCATCCATACCAATCCCAGATCCAACTTACACAAGAGAGAATTATGAAATTGACTTTACTGAACTCAGGTCAATAAAAGCTGCCAACCAAGATTCATCAATGATTGATTTAGGAAATAAACATCTCTTGTCTACCAATGAATTCGAAGGCTTACTTTATTGATATTCAAAGATATATTTCTTGCACCTAATTTAATAACAATTACTAGATTGATCATATCAATAATACTTTTTATTAATTTCGAATTAACAGATTTTAAACCATACATACTTATCATAATAATTTCAATAATTGGTATATCTGATGCACTTGATGGTTTTGTTGCAAGAAGATTTAATCTAGTCAGTAAATTAGGGACAATACTTGACCCTTTTACTGATAGACTTGTTTTTATTCTTCTTATATTCTGGCTATCTGAAATATTTCCTAGTTGGTTTTTTTATGGAATTTTGATAAGAGAAGTTATTGTTTTTCTTGGATCGATTTACGTATTAACTAATACAAAAACAATTTCTGTTTCAAAATATGGTAAGTTTGGCACAGTTTTAATTTTTTTATCAGTATGTTTTTTTGTATTAAATTTTTCTTATAGCTTATTTATTTATCAAATTTTTGGGTTATTATCTTTGGGATTTTACTACTTTGTTGCATTAGAATATCTTTATAGACTGTTAGAAGATGAATAATGACACAATCCCATTTGATGATTCTTTAATTTTTAATCAAGAAGCTAAATTTGTTTTATCATTATTAAATGATGAAATTCAATCATCATCTTGGTTATTGTCAGATGGATTACATAAGATAGGAAGACTCTCAACCAAAGAGATAATACTTGATGACGTGACAGTATCAAGAAATCATGGTTACTTTGTTGTAGATGATAATGACATATTTATAACAGATGATAATTCAACAAATGGGATATTTGTTAATGGAGAATTAATAAAAGAAAAACAATTACAATCTGGATACCGTATTCAAATTGGGAAATTTAATCTGATTCTTACCAAAGTTGAGAAAAAATGAATATTGGTGATGCAACAAAATTAATTAAAAAAGATTTCCCATCGGTGACAATCTCAAGAATAAGATTTTTAGAAAAAGAAGGGCTTATTAAACCAAAAAGATCAAAAGGTGGTACAAGAACTTTCTCAGATAAAGATATAGAAAAAATAAAAAAAATTCTTGATTTACAGGAAAATCAATTTTATTCATTAAAGGCTATTAAAAATAATCCTAAACTAATTTCAGCAACTAATACGAATTCTAAAATAACGATAAATAAATATTCAAAGCATGAAGCTTTAAAAAAATCTGGACTTCAGGACAGTGATTACAATGAACTTTTAGAGTATAATTTTGAAAAATTAAAAGAGATTTATTCTCAGCAAGATGTTGAAAGGTTTTCCTCATTAGCATATTTATTTTCTTTAGGAATTGGTGTAAAGAATCTTACAATAATCAAATCAATGACTGATAGGGGAGTTGGTTTTTTGGAAAGTTATTTTAGATCTTTAAATATGGATAATGATGATGCAAAAGTTGCAGTTGAAAAATTTTCAATAGTTATAGGGAGCTATATATTAGAAGATTTATATTAATATTTTTATCATCTATTCTAATTTTTAACCCTATTGCAATTGCTGACGAATTAGAAGAAGAACTACTAACTACTCAATATTATTTATCTTATGACTTAGATAATGAGGAAGTAATGTATTCAAAAAATATACATAAAAAAATATTTCCAGCTTCATTAACAAAATTGATGACTGCACTTTTATTAATTGATAAATATAATTTAACAGATGTAATTGAAATTAATCTTCCTGAGGATTACTTGTACGAAGGCAAGGTTGCATATTTAAATAGTGGTCAGGTAGTGAATGTAGAAACTTTATTAGAATTCATACTCATTTATTCTGCAAACGATGCTTGTTTTGCTGCAGCATTATCAGTATCAGGATCCGTAGATAATTTTGTTTCTTTAATGAATTTAAAAGCAGATGAACTAGGCATGAATAATACTAATTTCACAAATCCTGATGGATTAGATGACATCAATCACTTCACAACTTTGAATGACTTAGTTTTGTTGTCAAAAGAGATACTTAAAAATTATGAATTAGTTACTTTAATTATTAAGCCAAGTTTTATATCAAATATTCAAGGTTCAGATAAATTATATAAGAATACAAACAAATTAATAAAAGATGATTACATAGGTTTAAAAACTGGATGGACAAATGAAGCAGGACTTACATTCATAGGCTTGAATCAGACAAATAATAGAAATATATTGACAATTGTAAACAAGTCAATTGTTAACGAAAATAAAGATAATCATTTTATTGATACAAAAATACTTTATAAAGAGTCAGTTGAAGACTTTGATAAAATTACGATTATAGATAAGGAACAAGATATATATCAAGTAAGAAATAGTTCAAAGGCAAAAATAATTAAAGCGAAACAGGAATGGAGCATGTTTGCTAATAAATCTTCTCAAAATACTATTTATTTAGAAAATTTTAATATCGACAAATTACAATTTAAAACAAAAGATGAAAAACTCAGTATCAAAATAGTAGATACCGAGGATAAAATTTTATGGAAATTTGATTTCCTTAAATTATTAAAATTAATTGCAAATCAATAATGCAAATTTCTTTTTTTACTTTTTAAAATTTGAAATTTATTCTCTATTCTTAAGTTATGAGTAAAAATATTATTGTTGAAGTAAACAGTATACGGTTGGAAGAAAATACTGAATCTCCTATTATGCTTCTTTTAGATCCATCATCTCAAAAGGTTCTTCCGATTTGGATTGGGACTATAGAAGCTGTATCTATTGCTTATGCTCAGGAAGGAATAAAACATCCTAGACCTCAAACACATGATTTACTCGTAGATGTTATTGAATCACTTAACGCTAAATTGGATGAAGTTATAATATCTGACCTAAAAGACAATACGTACTTCGCGGAAATAGTCATAATAGACGATAATGGCAAGACTTCTTTATCGTGTAGACCTAGTGATGCAATTGCGCTTGCTTTAAGAACCGACACTAAAATTTCTGTTAATATTGACTTATTTTTATCGAACTCAATTGATTTAATACATGATAAAACCAATGAAATTGAGGAATTTAAGACATTTATTGAGAATATTGAACCTCAGGATTTTGTATAAAACCTTGATTATAAATTTTAAGCTAGTACATTTATCTTATGCAACAGGGTTACACAGGTCCAGAAGTTTGTAAAATTACTGGTATATCTTACAGACAGCTTGATCATTGGACAACAACTTCGCTAGTTGATGCCTCAATTAGAAATATTAAAGGTTCTGGATATCATAGAATTTATTCATTTCAGGATATTATAAAAATTAAATTAGTTAACAAATTGAGAGAAGCTGGAGTTAGTCTTCAAAAAATTAGAGTTGCTCTTAAGAATGTTAAGCAAATTTTAGGAAAAAATATTAATATTTCAGACGTCTCAATTTTTTCAGATGGTAAATCAATATACGTAATAACAAATAATAATGAAATGTTAGATTTAATTAAACAGGGACAAGCTGTCTTTGGTATTTCACTAGGGCCAATTCACACTGAAACGGAAGCAGAAATTCATTCTCTTTATCCAGAAAAAATTTCTGTAACAAATGCATGAATTTCGCTCATCCGTCGGAAAAAACATTTTCAGAACACTTAGATTTATTTGACATCGAATGGATATATGAACCAGTTAGCTTCCCTTTAGAGTGGGGTAGTGGGTCAATAAAAAAAATGTTTACACCTGATTTTTACTTACCATCGCTCAATTTGTTTGTTGAGATCACTACAATGAATCAAAATCTTATAACTAAAAAAAGAAAAAAGTTAAAAATGGCACGTAAGCTTTATCCAAATATTAATTTTAAGCTTTTCAATGAAGAAGACTTTTACAATGTCCTTAGTAAAAATAATTCAGATATTATTCAAGAAACTATAGCTAGCTGAATCTTCCAATATTTTTTCTGCATTTTTTATATCTAATTTTTCTGCAATAGTGATTTCTTTCGATATATTAGTGTTGCTCATAAGTCTGTTATCTGTATTAATCGTAACTGCAAAGTTTAGTTCTAATAAATTTTTTATTGGATGTTCTTTATAGTCAGAATACATATTTGTGTGTATGTTTGAAGTAATACAAATTTCTAGTGGGATATTATTTTCATAAATATATGTTGCTGTAGGCCCAAATAAGCCTCTTTCCAGGTCAATATCTTCGATTATTCTTACACCATGGCCAATCCTTTTTGCACCATTATCTAATGCTTCTTGAATAGAGTTAACTCCATCACCTTCACCAGCATGAATTGTCAAATTAACATTGTTTTCAATCAACTTATTGAATTCATCACTAAATAATGATGGTAAATAATTTAATTCAGGCCCGGCAATATCAAAGCCAATGATTTTCTCTTTGTAATCAATGGCAATTTCAGAAACTTGTTTTACGTTATTTATATCATTTCTCATCCCACACAAAATGAGACCAGATTTTATGCCATATAACTCCTCAGCTTGTCTAAAACCAGAATTTATAGCATCTATTACATCTTTTGGCGTTAACGAACTGTTAACGGAATAAAGGGGAGCGTACCTGCTTTCATAATGTGTAATACCCTCATTATGCATATCTTCTGCTGCTTCGAATGCAATTCTTTCAAGATTTTCATAACTGTTCATCAGAGCTGTTGTATGAACGAAAGCTTCAAGATAATCTTCAAGAGATTCTGATGATTCCCTGTTAAAAAAACTTTCAATGTCATCAACATTTATTAATGGTAGATAGTTGTCCTTAATTGCAAGTTCTTTTGCTGTAGATGCCCTTAATCCACCATCTAAATGATCATGTAATACGGCTTTATTCATAACGCAACATAATATATATTATAGGACAAACAGTTAATAATAAATTATGCATATATTACCTTTAAAACACTCTCCCTGTGGGTAATTGGCAGCCAGTGTCCTGCACCAGGTATCTCTGTTATCTTAACATTAGTTCCACTGGACATAAGTCTTTCTCGCATCTTGTTATTTAATTTTACAGCAGCATCAACCTCTCCAAATACAAAATGCACAGGAGTTGTTACTATCTTTCTCCAGGCTGAGCTTAACTCTGAGTTTAAATCTATATTTGCATACCATGCAATTGGTTGATCTAGTGAGGTTTCATCAAAGTGTTGAATTAAATTAACAATTTCATTTTCATTCATAACACAACTTTCTGATAAATAATTTATAAACACGTTTTCTAGTGAAAGATCTACATTCTCTCCTATTTGGTTATTGTTTCTGTAAGCAGATCTAAAGAAAGACTCTAGATTGTTATCAATAATATTTGCAGACTTTTTAACATTTTGAAATGAAGAAATATAATGAGGTTTTTCATTGTATGTTAAATTACTATATACATCTGATATCGGAAATTCAGTTCCACCGCATAAAGAAACTAATTTGTTAATATTAACTTCTTCACGTGATACCAGTGCCCATGCAGCAATAGATCCCCAGTCATGTCCGACAATTGTTAAATTTTGATCAAGTTTTAGTTTTATTATTAATTCTTCAACATCTTTTGATAATTCTTCAATATTAAAAGAATGTACATCAAAATTTTCTAATCTTGATAATGGATATCCTCTTTGTTCTATGATTGTAACTCTGTAGCCATTTTCGATTAATTCATTCTTTATTGCATTCCACATGTACATATTGGATGGAAAGCCATGGAGTAATAAGACATCACTCCCCTTACCCTTTGTTTCATAAGACAAAGTAATGTTATTTAAATCTATTTTTTCCATGTAATTAAATTATTTTTTCTCAGAACAACAATTGTTAGACAAAAAGCAAAAAAAGCCCACTGAAATGCATAACTTAAATGAGGGGCGTCGTATGGTTCTTCTAAATTTATACACTCTACCCCACTCCCACAATCATCTATTAAGACAATATAGAATTCTGGAAGAACTACTCCTGTTTCACTTTCTATAAATGATTTGTCTACTCTAAATAAATAATCTGAATCAGGTATATCATCTTGTCCAACACCCTGAATATCGTAACTTAATAATCTGCCTTTAAAATTTAGATTTTTGTATAAAAATGTTTTATCTGCATTTTTATTAAGGGGAACCCATCCATTATTTATTAAAAAATATTCTTCAAAACCTGTCCTATACAAACTAACAAGGTGATATCCGTTTTCCCCATTATGAACACGTGATCGTAAATACCAAGTTCTTACAAGATCTATATTCTCTATATTTTCAGTTAATTGAATTTTTGTAAATTCTTCAAATTTATTTAAATCATATAAATCTGACACAGATATTTCATTTATTAAATCTTTTGAGGCAATAGAGTCAATTATCAGTTTCTCTTGTTGATACCTTGTTAACTGCCAATATGACAGACCTATAAATACAAATACAACAATAAAACCATAGTAAAAAAGATTTTTATGAGGTAGTTTTTTTAATATTTCCAAGAAGTATTTCCCCTTCTTTTATCTCCATAGCTAAAAATATCATCATTACTACCAGTTACACAAACCCCACCAAAATACATATCAAATGGTTCAGTGATTGTTGTATTTTCATTGATGTTATCATATCCTGGTTCTGCCCTTACTCCTCCATCAGCATTTACATGAAATCTTGGCATATCTATTGATTCTTTCCATGTTTTACCATTTGTATAATTTGTTAATACTTGAGCTATCGCAGAGCTTATTCTGTCAGCTCCTGGAGAACCAATGGTACTAACACCTTCAGTTGATTCAATAATTAATGGACTCATGTTTGATATCAGTCTATCTCCCTTAGTGTCTCCAAGAAAACCTTGGGGGTTTAACTCAATTTCTCCTAAAGAATTATTGAAATACATACCCGTATTTTTACATAAAACACCAGATCCATAGCCACTGGAAAAGGTTATTGAGAAATGAAAATTATTTTTATCAGATGTATTTACCTGTATTGTAGATGAAGATGTAGAAATTTTTGATATTTCATTATTGATTAGGTCTTCCCTGCTACCAAAAAACTCATAATTATTTTGTCTATCCAAATAAACATTTTTAAGAGTTTCTTCAATATTTTGGGATTCTACGGATAACGCATTTAAGTACTTAAGTACCATTAAGCCACCAATTGAAGGTCCAGAATGCCCTGTTAATTTTAAATTTTTGTATTGATATTTAAACTTATTTTCTTCAATTAATTCATATCCATTGAAATCATCTTGTGTAGCATGACCACCCTCGATTTTTAAAGTTTCTACTATAGATTTGGAGATATCACCAATATAAAAATCATTGAATCCTTCATCTGACATATGACTAAGAGTGTCAGCTAATTTATCAAGTTTAACAATTCCATTTTCTAAATCTTTATAAACATTGGCTAAAGCAATTTTTGATTGTTCATGCCACATGAACATCGGTTCTAATGAATGAATAAAGTAATCTTTTGTTGGTTGTGTTAATTTAAAACCCTCTTTGGCAGTTTTTATAGGAAATTCTAGTAATTTATCCAAAGGAAGAGATGCATATCTTTCGAAAATTAGGTTAAGAACCTTATAAATACCTGGAACAGCGAATGTATTTGCTCCCTTACATGTTTCAACATGACCACCATAAGTCATAGAAATTCGATGTTCTTCATGATCATTTCCATCAAATTTTTTTGGGGCTACAAAATAACCATCTACTGAATGTGTTGAATTGTTATCCCCGTCATAATAAGTTAAAAGTCCAGAAGCAGTAGGAGCAACAACACCAAGATCAGTAACCATTGATGTAATTACACTTGCAATCAGTAAATCTGCAGCATTGGGATTTAAATCTTTTATTGATTCAGCTGCTTTTGAACTGTATTCCGCTGTACTTGCTAATGAAACATTCACTGTAAACATTGTAGTTTATAACTTTTGTATGCAAAAATATATATATGAACACAGACGTAACAAAATTTGATAATGAGATATATCAAATTGATGTTCATATGGAGGGTAAACCTCAAAGAATGTCATGTTATTATATAGATACATCGGATCCAATACTTATTGAGGTTGGTCCTTCAAATTCATTTCCATATTTGATCTCGGCATTAGAGTCGCTTGGAATACAAGATATTAAAAGAACAGCTATTACGCATTTACATCTAGACCATGTAGGTGGTATAGGACATTTAAACGAAAGATATAAAGAAAATTTTGTATACGTACATGAGTTAGGTATTAAACATTTACCAAACCCAGAGAGATTATGGAAAGCCGTTAGTGATGTTTATACGGAAGATTGGCTTAAAAAAAACTGGGGTGCAATAAAACCTGTTCCCTTAGAAAATATTAAATCATTGAATGATGGAGCTGATTTAAAGCTTGATATAAATAGAAACCTCAAAGCTTTGTACAGTCCTGGACACGCAAAACATCATTACACATTTTACGATGAATACTCTGGAACATTATTTATGGGTGATACACTTGGTTTGATCTATCCTCACGGAGATTTTGTTCAACCAAATCTTCCTCCACCTGATTTTGATAAAGAAATATTATTCCAAACTCTTGATAGCTTAGTTAAGCTAGATATAAATCAATTAGCAATTGCACATTTTGGAATACATAAAAATCCTTATGATCTTATCACAAGCGCAAAGGAAAGTATTGAAGATTGGGTATCCTTTATCAACAATGTTAAAAATCTCAGTAATGACGAAGCAAGCAATGATTTAGTTCAGTGGCTTACTAGAAATTATGAATCACTAGGTATAGATGATAAGACAATAAAAAATTATATTGGTAATGGTAATTTTGTGATGCAAGTTGATGGTATTAGAAATTATTTAAATAATATTTAGCTATCTTATTTTATTTAATTTACTACGAAAGAAAATTAGTATTGGAGCAATCATAAACTCTGTGAGTATTCCAAAAAAGAAATATAGGTCAATTGTTATATCTCCTCTTGTAAAAATTGATATTATTCTTGATATAAGAACAACAGTCCAAACGATTGTTAAAAAATCAAGGTAGAAGAACTTTTGACTTCGTAAATATTGCACACAACCAAATGTACACATTAGATATAAACTCAATGGATATGTCAATAAGTTTAGATGCCCATTTCCTCCAGTTTCGTTCATACTTAATACTTCTAGATATGTCTGTTGAAAAAAAAGAAAAATTGAATTTGGTAAAAATACTGAGTAAATAACTAATAGCAACATAACAATTAGTAAAAAACTTAAAAATATATTTAGTAATTTAAAGTAGTTAACCTTGTTCATAAAAATACATTAATTTATTACGTTTTTAATTTCTCTCTAAAGTAATAATGAATTATCGGAAGAATAATTTCAGTTGGATAAACAAATACTGCATAATCATCTAGTACAACTCCATGTACGATTAATGCACTGCCTCTTATTAGAAATAAAATAACCCATAAATGATATAGGATATTTACATATTCAAATTTAGATGTTCTCAAATATTTAAAATAAAAATAGGGATGGACAATATATAAAAACATTGGATATGTTGCTAAATTTGAACGCCCATTTAAATCTCCTGGATATAAATCTATTTGTTGTTGATATGTAAGATCACTCCAAGGAAATAAAGGAATATCTGGTTGAAACAAAGCACTTAAAAATAAATAGGTCGGTCCTATCATTCCGAAATAACAAAAATATCTAAATATTTTTTCAGATGACATTTTCTAATTATAAATGAAAAACCCCTAGTTATCTAGGGGCTCTTCAATAAATATCGGCAGTGTTCTACTCTCCCAGAGGGTTGCCCCTCAAGTACCATCGACGCTAGTGGACTTAACTTCCGTGTTCGGAATGGGAACGGGTGTATCCCCACTGCTATCACCACCGTAATACTCAACTTCTTAAAAATTCTATAGCAAGCGCTCATACGCCGTCTTCAGTTCAAGCCCTCGACTTATTAGTATCAGTCAGCTGAATACATTACTGTACTTACACTTCTGACCTATCAACCTCATGTTCTATAAGGAGTCTTATCCGGTTAATCCGGTGAGAGTTCTTATCTTAGAAGGGGCTTCGCACTTAGATGCTTTCAGCGCTTATCCTTTCCGAACGTAGCTAACCAGCCGTGCCCTTGGCAGGACAACTGGCACACCAGCGGTTCGTTCATCCCGGTCCTCTCGTACTAGGGACAACTTTCTTCAAAACTCTTGCGTGCGCGACGGATAGGGACCGAACTGTCTCACGACGTTCTGAACCCAGCTCGCGTTCCTCTTTAATAGGCGAACAGCCTAACCCTTGGGACCTGCTCCAGCCCCAGGATGAGAAGAGCCGACATCGAGGTGCCAAACACCCCCGTCGATATGGACTCTTGGGGGGTATAAGCCTGTTATCCCCGGAGTACCTTTTAGCCGATGAGCCATGGCGCACCCACATGCAACCATGGGATCACTAGTTCCTACTTTCGTACCTGCTCCACTTGTTTGTGTCACAGTCAAGCCACCTTTTGCACTTACACTCGATGCGTGATTGCCGTCCACGCTGAGGTGACCTTAGAGCGCCTCCGTTACTTTTTAGGAGGCCACCGCCCCAGTGAAACTGCCCACCAGACAATGTCCCTGATCCGGATAACGGATCTAGGTTAGAAGCTCAATATGAAGAAAGTGGTATCTCAAGGATGACTCCATAACGACTAGCGCCGCTATTTCATAGTCTCCCACTTATCCTGCATACTGCACACCAAACTTCAATATCAAGTTGCAGTAAAGGTTCCGGGGTCTTTCCGTCCTGTCGCGCATAGTGAGCATCTTTACTCACATTGCAATTTCGCCGAGTCTCTGGTTGAGACAGTACTCAAATCGTTACACCATTCGTGCAGGTCGGAACTTACCCGACAAGGAATTTCGCTACCTTAGGACCGTTATAGTTACGGCCGCCGTTTACTGGGGCTTAATTTCAAAGCTTCGCCGAAGCTAACCTCTCCACTTAACCTTCCAGCACCGGGCAGGTGTCAGAGGGTATACGTTGTATTAGAACTTTGCACCCTCCTGTGTTTTTGATAAACAGTCGCTTGAGTCTGATCACTGCGGCCCGTTCAAGCTCATAAAGTTAATTAATCACTTTACTTGGGCGTTCCTTCTCCCGAAGTTACGGAACTATTTTGCCGAGTTCCTTAACCAGAGTTATCTCGCTCGCCTTAGTATTCTCTACTTGTCCACCTGTGTCGGTTTGGGGTACGGGCACTAAAAAAACTAACTAGAAGTTTTTCTTGGAAGTATGGAATCAATGACTTCGCCTAAAAGCGGCTCGGCATCATGTCTCAGAATATATGACTAACGGATTTACCTATCAGTCTTCCTACACATTTACCCCAGGATAACCATCACCTGGGCTCATCTATCCTTCTCCGTCGCTCCATTGCTAACCTAGTAATATGTGGGTCGGTAGGCCCCGAAGGGCTTTCCTTAGCAACATATATTCGGTTTGGGCGCTTAATTAGTGGTACAGAAATATCAATCTGTTATCCATCGACTACGTCTCTCGACCTCGCCTTAGGTCCCGACTAACCCTGGGCGGACGAACCTTCCCCAGGAACCCTTGGACATTCGGCGGAAGAGATTCTCACTCTTCCTTCGCTACTCATGCCAACATTCTCACTTGTATGGTCTCCACGACTAACTCACGTTGTCGCTTCGCTGTCCATACAACGCTCTCCTACCGATTTTATCTTCTGGATCGAAATCAGAATTAATAAAATCCCATAGCTTCGGCAGTATATTTAGCCCCGTTACATCTTCCGCGCGAGAACATTCGACCAGTGAGCTGTTACGCACTCTTTAAAGGAATGGCTGCTTCTAAGCCAACCTCCTGGCTGTCTGAACACTCTCACATCGTTTCACACTTAATATACATTTAGGGGCCTTAGCTGATGATCTGGGTTGTTTCCCTCTCGTCTATGGAGCTTATCCCCCATAGGCTCACTGCTATATTTAAACACTTTGGCATTCGGAGTTTGACTGAGTTCAGTAAGCTTGTTGGCCCCCTAGCCCAATCAGTGCTCTACCTCCAAAGCGCAACATATAACGCTGTCCCTAAAGACATTTCGGAGAGAACCAGCTATCACCAAGTTTGATTGGCCTTTCACCCCTATCCACAGGTCATCCCCTGATTTTGCAACATCAGTGGGTTCGGGCCTTCACGAAGTCTTACCTTCGCTTCACCCTGCCCATGGATAGATCACTTGGCTTCGGGTCTATCGCATGCAACTAGACGCTCTATTAAAACTCGCTTTCGCTGCGGATACGGAATTACTCCTTAACCTTGCTACATACGGATAACTCGTTGGCTCATTCTTCAAAAGGCAGGCAGTCAGAAAATAAATTTTCCTCCTACTGCTTGTAAGCTATTGGTTTCAGGTACTATTTCACTCCCCTCGCCGGGGTACTTTTCACCTTTCCCTCACGGTACTTGTTCACTATCGGTCGCTGGTTAGTACTTAGCCTTACGAGGTGGTCCTCGCAGATTCACAAGGAATATCCTCCTTGCTACTTGGGATGACTCTAATAAGTAAAAGAATTTTCGAATACGTGACTATTACACTCTATGGTTTAACTTTCCAGTTAATTTTCCTAATTCAATTGTTTCTGACTTATTGAAAGATCTGATGCTCTTTCTAAGAGGTCCCACAACACCAACTTAACAACGACATCAGTCTTGACATTAAATTGGTTTAGGCTCTTCCCGTTTCGCTCGCCGCTACTCAGGGAGTCGCTTTTGCTTTCCTTTCCTCTAGGTACTGAGATGTTTCACTTCCCCTAGTTCCCTCTACCTGTCCTATATATTCAAACAGGAGTAATTTATAAATAAATTGGGTTTCCCCATTCGGAAATCCACGGATCAAAGCTTGTTTGACAGCTTCCCGTGGCTTATCGCAGCCTTCCACGTCCTTCATCGGCTTCCAGCGCCAAGGCATCCACCAATAGCCCTTAGTAGCTTGAACTATATGAATACTTTGCAATTGCGCTTGCTATACAATTTTCAAAAAGCCGAATGACTTTTTCACAGCTGAGTAATGTATCAGTCTTGTAGACAACCGGTGATTAACCTTAGAACTAAATGTTCTATGCTCCTTAGAAAGGAGGTGATCCAGCCGCACGTTCCCGTACGGCTACCTTGTTACGACTTAGTCCCAGTTACCGACCCTACCTTCGACAGCTTCCTCCCAAAAGGGTTGGACCACTGGCTTCGGGTATTGCCGACTTCCGTGACTTGACGGGCGGTGTGTACAAACCCCGAGAACGTATTCACCGCAACTTTGCTGATTTGCGATTACTAGCGACTCCAACTTCAAGGAGTCGAGTTGCAGACTCCTATCCGAACTGAGACAAGCTTTAAGAGATTTGCTCCACCTCGCGGTATTGCGACTCGTTGTACTTGCCATTGTAGCATGCGTGCAGCCCTGGACATAAGGGGCATGATGACTTGACGTCGTCCCCACCTTCCTCCGGTTTATCACCGGCAGTCTCCTATGAGTCCCCAACATTACTTGCTGGCAACATAGGACAGGGGTTGCGCTCGTTGCGGGACTTAACCCAACATCTCACGACACGAGCTGACGACAGCCATGCACCACCTGTATAGGGCGCTAATGCACATTATATTTCTATAACTTTTCCCTATATGTCAAGTCCAGGTAAGGTTCTACGGGTATCATCGAATTAAGCCGCATGCTCCGCCGCTTGTGCGGGGTCCCGTCAATTCCTTTGAGTTTTAGTCTTGCGACCGTACTCCCCAGGCGGGATACTTAACGCGTTAGCTACGACACAGAAATCGTTAATCCAATTCCTACGTCTAGTATCCATCGTTTACAGCTAGGACTACCAGGGTATCTAATCCTGTTTGCTCCCCTAGCTTTCGCTCCTCAGCGTCGATAGCGGCCCAGTGAGCTGCCTTCGCAATTGGTGTTCCTCCGAATATCTACGCATTTCACCGCTACACTCGGAATTCCACTCACCTCTACCGTATCCTAGTCACAACAGTATCGATCGACATTTCAGGGTTGAGCCCTGAACTTTCACGACCGACTTGTTGAACCGCCTACGAGCTCTTTACGCCCAATAAATCCGGACAACGCTCGCCCCCTACGTATTACCGCGGCTGCTGGCACGTAGTTGGCCGGGGCTTCTTGTGGAGGTACCGTCATTTTCTTCCCTCCTGAAAGTGGTTTACAAACCTAGATCCGTCATCCCACACGCGGTGTCGCTGCGTCAAGCTTTCGCTCATTGCGCAATATTCCCTGCTGCAGCCTCCCGTAGGAGTCTGGGCCGTGTCTCAGTCCCAGTGTGGCTGATCGTCCTCTCAGACCAGCTATCCGTCGTAGCCTTGGTAGGCTATTACCCTACCAACTAGCTGATAGAACGCGAGCCCATCTTAGTTCGGCTGACCTTTCCTTAAAAAATCATGTGATTAAATAAGAATATCCGGTATTAATCCGAGTTTCCTCGGGCTATCCCAGTAACTAAGGTAGGTTGCTCACGCGTTACTCACCCGTTCGCCGCTCAGTCATTTTCTGTAGTAAACTACTGAAAAGCTTCGCTCGACTTGCATGCATAAGGCGCACCGCCAGCGTTCGTCCTGAGCCAGGATCAAACTCTCCAACAAAATCTTTGAATAATTTAAATCTGACCAAAGAATCAACATGGGTTTTACCCATTTCAACTTAAAAAAGTTGAGTCAACTTAATAAAAAGTTGACAAAAAAAGAGTGCTAGAAAAATTAATTTCTGCACTACCGGCGTTCATACATTACTCAGTTGTCAAAAAGCCAAAATCTCGTACTTATAAGAATAACAGTAATTGGTTTAAAGTATATTATTTCTTATTTATTTTAAGGAATTTTCGCTTTCCAACTTGTAAAGTCTTACCAATCAAATCTGATGAATTTATATCCAATAATTCAACTTTTTGATCGTCAATTTTTACACTTCCAGACTCAATTAATCGACGTGCTTCGGAATTAGATTTAGTTAATTCATTTTCTGTTAAAAAATTTGGTAAATGTATATCTATTTCATCATCAATATTGGTTTCTGGCATATTCTCAGGTAAGTTTTTATTAATTGTTATATTTTCAAATGTACTTTCAGCAACTAAAGCACTATTTTCATCATAGATTTCTGAAACAATGAGTTTCCCTAACATTTTTTTATAATCGAAAGGATTTGTCTTACCTTTATCTACATTTTTTATAAAATTGGCTATTTCTGAAATCTCTAAATCAGTCAGCATGGTGAAATAATCCCACATAATTTCATCAGGAATACTCATTATTTTTCCAAAGATGTTTTCAGGGCTGTCAGATATGGAAATGTAATTATTCAAGGATTGTGACATTTTTTTTGAACCATCTGTACCAACTAGTAGAGGAAATGTCATTGCAATTTGTGGTGACAAGTCATAAGATTTTTGTATTTCTCGTCCCAACATTAAGTTCCACAATTGATCATTTCCACCAATCTCAATATCTGCTTTTACGGCAACTGAATCGTATCCTTGGTATAGAGGATAGAAAAACTCTAATAATGAAATAGGGCTGTTGTCATTAAATCTCTTAGAAAAATCATCACGTTCCATCATTTGGGCTAAGGTTGTCTTTGATGCTAATTCCATCATGTCTTGAATTGTAAGTTTAGATAACCAGTCTTTATTAGAGACAATTTCTAAATTATTGTCATTTAAGATATTTTTAATTATTGGAAGCACACCTTTAGCGTTATCGTCAATCTCGTTCTCTTCCATTACTTTTCTTGTTTCTGACTTGCCTGAAGGATCTCCAACTTGTGCTGTGAACTCTCCTAGTATTAGAACAGCTGTATGGCCATAATCTTGAAATTTTTTTAACATTCTTAAAATTGCGTACCAGCCCAATGTGACATCTGGTGCTGTTGGGTCAACGCCTAATTTAACTCTTAGATTTTTTTTACTTTTCAAAAGCTTTTCTAAATCATCTTTTGGATTTATATTTGTAGCTCTTTCAATTAGGTATTCCATTATAAGACCAGTGTAAATCTCCATAAGTGTTTATCACGAGGTTTAGAATTTTTTCTTTGTTTTGCAATTGCTCTGTCAACAGGATGTATTCTTGGTGATAAAGCAATTGAACCATCTAATAGGTTCTCGCCATCTTGTTCTATATCAATACCTAATGCTTTAGTTATATTTCCTGGACCGTATATTTTGTCATTTTTCATTTTTTGTTTTCTTCTTGTTTCTACATAATTTTTACCTAAAATTACTTTTCCAGATCTAATAAGAACAGCTTGGCATGACCCTTCTTTCGAAGTTAAAAAATAAAGACTATTGTTTGAACCATAAGTTTTAAGAACCATTACATGAGGTGGTCCAAGAGGTAGTGATAGTGGTATTTTTCTATTTAGCTGGTTCGCTAATGACATCTCGTCAGCTTTGGCAGTTCCAAAGGCTTCTGTTTCGGTAATCATAATTTCAGTAAATTTATTTTTATACTTTGTTGATATTCTCATACCTAAAATATCTACAGCAGCTTTTTGTGAGTTTTGTGAAAGAATTTGATAAACTCTATTGTTTAATCCTAAGTTATCAGTCATTTTTACTTGAGTTGAGTGTTATGTTAAATTTAGACTCCAAAGTTTCCGATATATTCATTAGAATCTCTCTTGTTTCATTATCGTCGTATGTTTTCTCATAGCTTCTTGTAATTATTCTAATTCCTAAATTTCTTGAATTCTCTTGTTGAAAATCATCAAAAATTTCGATTGAATTTTCATTCTCTGTAAGTAATTCATTAATTTCATCAACTAGAAGATGAGCAGATAAATCAATTGGCACAGAAAAAGACAAATCAAATTTTACAAATGGATATTGGGAAAGTGGTACATAGTTTATTTCTTTAAGGTTATTTAATTTAAGTTTATTAATATAAATTTCACCCAAATATATTTCATTTTTAAATTCAAGCGTCATTTGTGTCTCTGATGCAAGTTGTCCAAAATGCCCAATAATCTGACCATTTTTAATAATTGAAAATGAATAATTTTGATGAAATCCAGGTTTCGTAATCGGTTCAAGGTCATATGAGCTTAGTAATTGAGTTAATATGTTTTTTACATAGTAAAGATCTAATTCATGATCTTTTAACCTAGTGTCCGTATTTGATAAGGTAGAAGATGTCAGAAATCCTAAAACAATATTCTGATTAGGCACATCCTCGTAAATTTTATTTTTAGAAGTATCAAAAACAGTATTTATTTCGAAATAACTATTTGATAAATTATTTTGATCGTAATTTAATTTATAAACATCTATCAAACTAGACATTAGGTTTGATCTCATAAATTTACTTGATTGATCGATTGCATTAAATATCTCAACATATTTTTTTTCTGGATTGAATAAAAAATTCTTGTCATTATTTACAAAGCTTAATGTTTGGACTTCTTGAAAATTATTGGAAGTTAGAACACTTGATAAGTAACTCTTAAGATCCCAATAACTTCCTTTATTATTTTTGTGAACTCCCTGAGGTAGAGTTGATTCAAAATTATTAAAACCATAGTGTTTTGCAAATTCTTCTATAAGGTCTACTGGTCTATCTAGATCATATCGCCATGAGGGTGGTGTGAATTTCACACTCTCTTTATTAACTTCAGAATCGATCATTAAAAATTTTAGAACTTTCTTAATAAATGATTCTTTTAAATCAATACCAAGCAGTTTTTTAATTTCAGAATATTTAAGAATTACCTTCTTATTTTTCAAGTTGCCTTTATCATCAACATTTATTTCTGAATAATTAATAGCTTGATTATCCTTTAATTCCATTAAAAAACGTTCTAAGCCATATCTTTGAATTTTATAATCAATACCTCTTTCAAACCGTATGGATGCGTCAGATATCAAGTTCAATTTCCTTGAAGTTTTCATAATGGATACTTTGTCAAAATACGCACTTTCAATAAGAAGATTTGTGGTGGTCTCTGATACTTCAGTTTCTAATCCCCCCATTACTCCAGCTAAAGCAATTGGCTTATCATTATCAGTAATAACAAGATCATTTGAATCTAATTTTCTCACTTGAGAGTCAAGTGTTGTAATTTTCTCGTTGTTTTTAGCTTTTCTTACAGATATTGTTCCAAATAATTTATCTCTATCAAAAGCATGTAATGGTTGACCGATGTCATATAAGATGTAATTGGTTATATCGACCACATTATTAATAATCCTTGTTCCAACCTGTGTGAGCCTGTATCTCATTTCAAAAGAAGAGTTAGTTACATTAAAGTTTTCTATTTCTACTGAACCATAAGAGTTACATTCTTTAATTTTTCCACTGCCAGCATTCAAAATATTTGAAATCGTTGGTTTCAGATTTGATTTTTTAGTTTTTAGTTTTTTATTGAAATATCCCGACAGTTCCCTTGCAATGCCCAAATAAGACATACAGTCTCCTCTATTTGGTGTAACACCAACTTCCCATATGAAATCATTGCTTGAATAGATTGTAGAAAAATCAGTTCCTGGAAGTAGCTTGTCATCCAATAGAAGTATTCCATCGTGATCATCCCAAAGATCAAGTTCTGAAGCTGAACAAATCATCCCATTTGATTGAATTCCTCTAATGTCACGTTTGTCGATTTTAAAATTATCTTTTATCTCTGAATTTGGTAATGCAACGGGAACGACTGCTCCTACGTCAAAATTCCAAGCTCCACAAACAATTTCATAAATATTATTACCAACATCAGTTTTAGTAATACGAACTTTGTCAGCATTAGGATGTTCATATACCTCAAGTACTTTACCTACAACGATGTTTTCATAATTAGGGTTTAGTTCCTTTTTGTTTTCTATTTCGAAACCTAAACTTTCTAAAGCCTCAGAAATGTCAGAATTAGATATATTTTCAATATCTATCCAATCGTTAAGCCAAGATTTCAATATTTTCATTAAAACTGCCTTAAAAACCTTAAGTCATTTTCATAAAAGTTTTTTATATGATCAATTCCATATCTAATCATTGCTAATCTCTCAACGCCTACACCAAACGCGAATCCTTGGGAATCTGTGTCATATCCAACATGTTTGAAAACGTTAGGATCTACCATTCCACATCCAAGAATTTCAAGCCATTCTCCATCTTTCCAACTAACTAAAACTTCTGCTGATGGTTCAGTGAATGGAAAAAAATGGGGAATAAACTTTGTCTTTAAGTCTTTTCCAAAAAATTCTTTAACAAAATACTCTAGTGTTCCTTTTAAATCAGAAAACGTTAAGTTTTGATCTACAGCTAAACCTTCTATCTGATGAAAAACTGGTGAGTGAGTAGCATCAAGTTGGTCTGATCTGTAAACTCTTCCTGGAGCAACAATATAAACAGGCGGATTATTGTTTTGCATATGTCTTACTTGAACAGTACTTGTTTGTGTCCTTAGTAATTTTTCAAGTTTGTTGTCTAAATATAATGTGTCTGATTCATATCTTGCAGGATGCCAGTCTGGTGTATTTAATGCATCAAAATTATGCCAGGATGTTTCTGCTTCAGGTCCAGTTGCAACTGTATAACCAATAGCTGCAAAAATATCAACTACTTCATTCATTACATTTGTTAAAACATGATTTTTGCTACCTAAGTTTTTGTACCAATCTATGGAAATATCTTTATTATCATTTAGTTCTTTTTGAATAAAAAATTTAGATTTGAAAGTAGTTTTCTCTTCTTCTAATTTTGAGGTGATATTATTTGCAAGACCTTGAAGCAATTTTCCATACTTTTTTCTAGATACTTCATTTAATGAAGATAATGATTTTCTTTCTTCTGACAATAAGGAATTTTTACCAAGAAATTCTTTCTCAATGTCATCGAAATCTTCGATTTGAGCAACTTCTTCAAGTCTTAGTAAAAAAGCAGCAAATATTTTATCGGTATTAACCTCAGGCATTTATATTTTTTTTAGCTAAATCTACAAGTTTCTTAAATCCATCAGGATCATTGAGAGCTAAATCAGCCAATATTTTTCTATCAACTTTGACTTGAGCGTTTGTTAGACCGTTAATAAATTTTGAATATGACAAACCATGTTGTCTTGATGCTGCATTAATTCTAGATATCCATATTTTTCGATATGTTGCTTTCTTGTCTTTACGATGAGCAAAGGCGTCATTACCTGCATGCATCACTTGTTCTTTAGCGGTCCTTAAACGCTTGCTTCTAGCTCCTGTATAACCTTTAGCTTGTTTAAGAATTTTTTTTCTTGATTTTCTACTACTGACTGATCTTCTTACTCTTACCATTTAACTCAACAACTTTCTTATTTTTTTTGAATCACCCTTAGATGACTCAACATCTCTTTTTAGTCTTGACCATGAATTGCTACCTTTAGCCAATTTATAGTGTGATCTATGAGCACGTCTTCTCATGAATTTTCCACTACCACTAACTCTTATTCTTTTTTTCATTCCTTTATGGGTTTTATGTTTCATTTTTTACCTCCGTTAGGCGCTAGTACCATTGTTAATGATCTACCATCTGGCCTCGAAGTAGATTCAACCATTGCTAAATCAACAAGTTCATCTCTAAAATTATCTAAGATTTTTTGTCCTAGTTCAGGATATTCTGCTTCCCTACCTCTAAATCTCATAGTAAATTTCACTTTATCTCCATCTTCTAAAAACTTTTTTGATTGATTTAATTTAATTTTGTAATCGTGTGTATCAATCTTTGGTTTCAGTTGTATTTCCTTTACATTAATTTTTACTTGTTTTTTTCTTGACTCTCTTGCTTTTTGATTAAGTTCATATTTATATTTGCCGTAATCCATTAAACGAGCAACCGGTGGCTTACTTTCCGGAGAGACTTCAACAAGATCAAGTTCAAGTTCTTCAGCCAATATAAGAGCTTTTTTTAGTTCTAATTCTCCAACTTGAACGCCATCTGGTGCAATTACCAATAGTTTCTTGGATTTTATCTCTTCGTTAACATTTAATTCTGCTATTTGTTTCCCTTTCATAAAAAAAACAGCACGAAGCTGTTTTTACTTACCATACTATTTTTCACAGTAGGTGGAACATCGTTCGCTTAGAATTAATTATATAACTTAAATTTTATTATGTAATAAAAAGATTATTTAAAGCTTGGGCAGATTCAGCACCCTTATTATTTTCAGACCCAGCTCTTTCAGTTGCTTGGTCAATATTAAGTACGTTTAGGACACAGTTTGATATATATACATTTTTTGTTGTTGTTAAATTTAATAATTGATTAGCAATACTTGAAGATAAAAATTCATAATGATCTGTCTCACCTTTAACAATGACTCCAATAGCTACAAACTTATCGTATTCGTCTATAAGTGAATTAATTTTGTATATAATTTCCCAGCTACCACTTACCTTAAACTCATCACATTCAAAAGTTGAATCAATTGAATTATTGAATCCATCTAATAAACCATTAGTGACGTTTTTGTAATAATCTGAATAAACAATTGCTACTTTATTCTTCATTAAAATTATGACCCATCTTGTTTTCTTTTGTCTCAAGATATGAAGTATTCTCTGGTGTTGTCTTTCCCTTAAGTGGTGTTCTTTTTACAATATTTAAACCAAAACCTTCTAAACCTGCTCTTTTGCTTGGATTATTTGTGAGTAAATTCATATTAGTAATTCCTAAATCTCTAAGTATCAATGCACCAGTTCCATAATCTCTTTGATCCATTTCAAAACCAAGTTGAATGTTTGCTTCAACCGTATCTGCACCTTCATCTTGTAATGAGTATGCTTTAATCTTATTTCCTAAACCTATTCCCCTTCCTTCATGTCCTCTCATATATAGAAGAACACCGGAACCATTATTTACAATAGTTTCTAATGCACTATCTAACTGGTATCCACAATCACATTTATTTGAACTAAATACATCACCTGTTAAACATTCTGAGTGCACTCTTACCATTGAAGACTCACCTTCTAAGTAATTCTCATATGTCAATGCAATATGCTCAGTATTATCATTATTGTCTTTGTAAACATGCGCAGTAAATTCACCATATTCTGTCGGCACTTTTGCTTTAGATACAAAAGACACAGGATTTGTTAATTTCAACTTGTATTCGATTAAGTCTTTAATTGTCCCAATAGCTACATCGTGTTTTTTCGAAAAATTTACTAGATCGTCAATGCGTGCCATTGAACCATCATCATTTATTATTTCACAAATAACAGCTACCGGATAATGATCTGCGAGTAAACATAAGTCTACAGCCGCTTCAGTATGACCAGCACGTCTTAATACTCCTCCATCCATTGCCTGCAAAGGAAAGACGTGACCTGGAACTTTAAAATCTTGCCTAGTAGCATTTGGATCACTAAGACCTTTTATTGTTTTAAATCTATCATCTGCTGAAATTCCTGTTGAAACCCCATCTCCCATTAAATCAACTGAAGTTGTAAATTGTGTATCTTCTTCATTATCAATACCCTGCATTAATGAAAGTTTTAACTTTATTGCTACATCTTTTGCGATTGGTGCGCACACAAGACCTTTTGCATAAGTTATCATAAAGTTAATGTGTTCAGGTGTTAGGTACTGAGAAGATACAATTAAATCACCTTCATTCTCTCTGTCTTCATCGTCAACGAGAATGACCATCTCACCTTTTTTAAATTTTTCGATAATAACTTCTATGTCACTTATCATTTATCATTCTTTCCATATATTTAGCAAGTATGTCATATTCAATGTTAACTATCGATCCGATTTTAAGGTACTTTAAATTTGTCCTTTGATATGTCTCGTTTATAACTGCAACACTAAATTCGTCTTTATTGGGATTAACAACAGTTAAGGATATTCCATTTATAGTTATGGAACCTTTATCAACTATAAATCTTGTATCCGTATTTTTAAAATGATATGTCCAAAGATTATTCTCGTTTTCAACAATGTTTGTTACAACAGATGTATTATCAACATGGCCTTGTACTATATGTCCACTTAAGAAAGTAGTTAAAGTAGCAGGAAGTTCTAAATTTGTTTTAACATCCTTTTCATACTCTTTAGCCACAGTCCTACTGAATGTTTCTTCAGATACTTGAAAATTTAAGAAATCATCATTGTAGTCTCTTAATGTAAGACACGTGCCATCTACGGAAATACTAGTACCTGATTCCAATCCATGATATAAATCATTATCTGTACTTATTTGTATTTCATCAATATTTCTTGATTCAATATTTCCAATCGAATTAATAATTCCAGTAAACATTACTTATTAGTATAAGTAGTTAATAGATTATCAATAATGGGATATTCTCGAATAGAATTAAAGTTATTACTTATATATTCCTCAATTGTTTTATCAATTTTTAATCCACTTTCAAGGATATCTGATGACTTAAAATAATAAAATTCGTCAATCATATCTTTATTTAGAAAATAAGACAAAATAGAATTACCACCTTCTACTAATCCACTTTTTATTGAATGTCTCTCTAGAAAGCTACTAAATGAATCTTCGTCATTCTCAACATAAAATAAAAAATTATTAAATGAATTAGAATATTTTTTTAGCTCTTTAGTGTCATTGCCCCACAAAACAACTGGTTGAGGATTTTTATATTCATAATCTAGACGTACATTCAACTTTGGTTTGTCAATTTTTAATGTATTTTTTCCAATTATGACGGAATCAACGGTTGCTCTTAAATAATGGGTAATTTCTAATGAATCTTTATTGGTAATATACTTCTTTTTTTCATTGTATATTATATGATCTGCTGAGGTGGCTACTTTACCAATGAGGTATGGTTTATAATTTTTGATTTTGTATCCAGGATTTAAAAAATCATTTACACCATTTTCAATAGATACATTTAAATCGTTATTCTTTAAAAGTTCGATACCTTTACCATTAGTTCTTTCATCACGATCTATATCCCCAACAACTATATTTTGAACATTTGTTTCCAAAACCGCATTTGCACAAGATGGTGATGTGTCATCATGAAAACAAGGTTCTAACGTAACATATAAAGTATCATTTTCCGTAATATCTGAATTTTTAACTAGATTATATTCAGCATGGTCCTTATCTTTTTCTGTATGTGCAGTTATCTTTTTTATTTTATTATTTTTATCAACCAGCACAGCACCGACTCTTGGATTTGGAGTTGGATCATATCTAAGTGCAAATTTAATTGCTTCAATCATATGCTCAGAAAAATTGAGATATTGAAGGCTATTTAGCAAATATAGCTCCTCCCTGAACAGCTATATCAACTTTTAAATCCCTCAAGGTTTGTAGTTCTTCATTTTTAACCCCTCCATCTACAATTAATAAATTAGAGTAATTAGGATAAGTATTTTTAAATTCAATAATTCTATCTAATAAATTAACTGCTTTGTTTTGATTAGAAAACCCCGGATTTACTGTAAGCAACAATACGCTATGTGCACTATCAATATAATCAGATAAAACATTTATATCTGTACTCGGTAATATACCTATTCCAACGTTATTGTGTTTATTCACTAGTGAACTAAATAATTCAGGTGACGTTGTTTCACAATGAACTGTTACTATATCTGAGCCAAATTCAAACGCTTTGTTAGTAAATAATTCGTTGTTATTTAGCATCAAATGTGTATCAACAACATATTCTGTGTTAGTTTTGATGTACTCAATAATTGCAACTGGTAGTGAAATATTATCTGTGAAATTACCGTCTGTAATATCTACATGTAATTGATCAAAACTATCTTTGTAGTTTTCTAATTCATCAAGAAGATTATATATATTTGATGCCTGAATACTTGCTGATATTTTCATTGAAGCCCACGCATATAATCATTTGCTTTCATTCTTTTTTTCCCTTCAGGTGTTATTTCATCTAAATATAAGAGTCCATCTTTTAATTCATATGTAAAAGTTGAATTATTCTCAGTATATTTATGGATTTTAATTATTTTTGAATCGTATTTAATAAAAGCAGGACCTAAAACATCAAAAGCTTTTATTTTATTTTTTGCATTGTTTAGCGTATCTTCTTTACTTATTAAATAATCATTTTTGGTGAATTTATAACTTCTAGTTACTTCACCCACTTGATCTTTCAATGATGAATTAAAGTCGATGCTGTTAAAGTTTATTTTAAAATCGTCAGATAATTCTTGATATACATTTGATGAATAATTGTTAACAATATCAATTTGATTTGTAAAGAGTATTGGACCTTTATCAACCTCATTAATGATCTTAAAAATAGTATATCCAAATAGTGTATCGCCATTTAATATTGTTGTTTCAACTGGGGATGGACCGACTAGATTAGGCAATATACTTAAATGAATATTGAATATAGAAGGATGTTTATTTAGAAAATCGTTTGAAAAAATAGAACCAAAACTTACGCAGATACCAAAATCCATATCGTCATAATATTTTGAATTAGAAAAGTAAGAACATTCAACATTATTTCTTCTGCAATAATCTTCAACCGGATTATTTAAAATCTTCCTACCACGGCCAGTATTCCGAGGCTCTGTTGTCACCACTTTTATTGAATCGTAATTTTCTAGTAAAGTATTTAAGTAAGGAATACTCCTACTGTCACTACCAAAAAAATACTTATAAGTCATTTCCTGGAAACCCATTTATCGCAATTTTTTTAATTGCTTCTTTTCTCTCTTTTCTAGATAAAGATGATAGTAAAAGCTTGCCTTTTAAATGGTCATATTCATGTTGGAGAACTCTACCCATAAGATCTTCCCCTTCATATGTAATATCTTCACCGTTTATATCTTGACAGTAGATTTTTGAATATTCTGGTCTTTCAATTTCCCAATAATAACCAGGTAATGAAAGACATCCCTCTAAAAATACCGCAGAACCCTCAACTTCGATTTTCTTTGGATTGACTGCTACGTTCGGACCTTCTCCAGCATCAAAAACAAAAATATTTTTATTTATACCAATTTGTGGAGCTGCTAGACCTACTCCAGGTGCCTCATACATAATTTTTAACATTCTTTCTGATAATTTTTTTAGTGTTTCATCAAATTCAGTAATATTTACTGATTTAGATTTAAGGGATGGGTGACCAAAAGTTACAATTTCATTCATCATATAGAAATAACTTTTCTTGGCTCATACTGTAATAGTTTTGAATACATATTTGTAATTTCATTGTAATTAGTATCTTTTGATAAATTTATATTGATTTCGTATTCATATAAATTATCAACCTTTTTAGGTCCTAAAATATATTCATTTTCATATTTAATTATTGAATCAGATGAAAATTTAAAAACTTTATGATCAAGGTTTGGTCCCCATTTTTTTCTAGATATTAGCTCTTCCTTACTCCATTTTGTTATATTTTGATTTTTTAAAGATTCTTTTAAGTTTATATTTTTTGTTGTAAGTATGATCGTTAAACTATTATTTCGCTTCGACCTCTCTATTTGTCGTAACAGAAAAATTAAACGTTCAGAATTTAATTTACCTTTAAAAGATATTGTAGGGTTTACTAATAAATTTAAATCGTATAAATCATTCTCACTTTTTACAACTTTGTAATCATTAAGTAATTCATTTAAAATCTCGTCGTGAAAAAATAATTTTAAATTTTTATCAGTATGCTTTGTTTTAAATAATTCAATACAATCTTGTAAAGAGTTTCCATGATAAATTTCTACATTACTTAGATCAGGAGTTTTATAATTTTCAATTTTATTGAAGTAATTTAGAGATGGATACTCATTGTAATAATGATAATTTCCTCCAAAGTACTTATTTTTAAGTACTGACAATTCAATAATGTTTAGAGAATTAAATTTTGGTAAATTGTAAGAATAATCATTGGTATCAAAAAAATGGTAATTTAAAGTTGATTGTGGTTTTATTTTCATAAAATTATTCGCAAGTAATATGCAATTGTTAAATTTATTAACTTTACTTAATGCATTGTGGATTTCATCTTTGCCACCAGTTTTTTGATAAAAATTAATTTTTATTCCTTTTTTTGACAGATATTTATATAAATTTTTAGTTGCTTTTAAAGAAGGAGTAAAGATTATATTTTTAGAATTAGTAGATAACACTTTGTCTATTTCTGTATTGTTAAAAATACTTAATGAACTATTTTCAATCTTTCTATCTAATTTA
The DNA here is from genome assembly GCA_902615855.1 of uncultured Candidatus Actinomarina sp. Lineage (GTDB taxonomy): Bacteria > Actinomycetota > Acidimicrobiia > Actinomarinales > Actinomarinaceae > Actinomarina. The sequence continues at coordinate 20,370 of CACMQN010000003.1, read as the reverse complement.
AAATTCATATCCTTATACAGATTGAAAATTAAAAAACCAATATTTAAATAATAAGAAACTGCGACGTGTTTTAAAAAAAGTAACTGATCTTGATCTAACTTACTAATAATCCTTTCAACAGGTTTTAAAGTTTTAATTTTTAAATCTTTATTATGTATATTTACAACAACAGCAGTTTTCTTTCTATTTCTAAAATTCACTGAAACTATTGAACCAATATCAATTTTATTAGATAGATTTTTAGGTACTGAATATGTAAAAAGTTGAAACTTATATGTGTTATTTGAGATTATTTCTACATCAGCAAACAATTTAAATCAAAGTATTTTTAATGATCTCTTGAGCAATGATATGTTTATTTTTTTCTTCTGATTCAAACACTTTGTCTTTTTTATTAATAATGGTTACTTTGTTAGTGTCTGAACCAAATGAAATATCATTAATATTATTAATAACTAAAAAATCAGAATTTTTGTCATTAATCTTTTCAAAATTAAGGTCATCATTAGTTTGAGCTGAAAAACTTATTACATTTATCATTTTATATTTTTCTTTGTACTCTTTCACTATATCAACGTTTGGTGACAGATTTAATGTCATATTGCCTTCAGTTCTTTTCATTTTTCCTTCTACTTTTTCAGGTATAAAATCAGAAACAGCAGCAACCATGTACAAATGCTTTGTACTATTTGCTTCAATATTCATTGCTTCCTGTAATTCCTTTGAAGTATCAAATGAAATATTTTTAGCTCCAGCAACAGGAGATATTGTTTTCGAATGTATGTAAACAACATCATATCCTAGACTCATCAATTCTATAGCAACTGACCTTCCTTGCTTTCCAGAAGATTTGTTTGTTATTGTTCTAACATCATCAAGATATTCAGATGTTGGACCTGATGTTACGATAACCTTTTCTTTTTTATTAAATAAAATATCATACATTTCTATTGGCTCGATAAGCCTACCTAAACCTTTATCTCCAATATCAAGGTTTCCATATCTGGGACCACAAAATATTACATTGTCGCTTAAATCAATGATGTTTGACTGTATTTTATTGTCCATAAACATTTCTTCATGCATTGCAGGAGCAACATAAATTTCTTTATCAAACATCAATAAAGTAGAAAGTAATAAATTGTCAGCCAAACCATTTGCAAATTTACTTATAAAATTTGCTGTTGCTGGATATATAACAATACTATCAGCCCATCTTGCATATTCTATATGAGGTGATCCATCTAATTGATCCCAACTATGAAAGATATCATTTTTATTTTGAAATTCCTCTGAAATATACTTCAATCCTTCATCGGTTGAAAAGACTACAGTTTCGTTATTTTCTGAAAGTAATGAATGTAGGTTTTCTGACTTTGAAGCAGCAATACTACCAGTAATACCAAGTAGTATTTTTTTGCTCATGGGGTTATTCTTTTTCGCTAACCTCTACTTTTCCAGAAGCAATCTCTTCAAAAGCAACGGTAAGTGGTTTTCTACTAAGGCTTTGTACTTGAGGTGGTGTATATGCTCCAATACCTTCACCTAATTGGTTAAAGTATGAGTTTATATCTTTAGCTCTTCTTGCTGACGTTATAACAAGTGCAAATCTGCCAGGTGAGTTTTCTAAAAGTTCTTCAATAGGTGGTTTTATCATTTTTTCTCCAGGTCATATAATATATCTAATATTTCTTTAATAGTAGCCTTTAAATCTATATTTTTAATTATATAGTCAAAGTTGCCCATAGATTGGCGTTGTTCTTTAGCTAAATTCATTCTTTCTTCTATAAACTGGTCATCATGACCTCGTTCATTTAATCTTTCAATCAAAACATTGTCATCAATATCTATAAAAATTCCTATATATGAATCATTTGATGTTAACAATTTTGTTGCACCGTTTACTTCGAGATCGAGGACAATAAAATCATCTCGTTCTAACTCTTTTTTTGAAGTTCCGTAATAATAGCTACCGTATCTTTCGTATTCTAAAAATTCATCATTACTTATCATTGAATTAAATTTTTCTTCAGATATAAAATAATAATCCTTACCTTCTATCTCAGATTCCCTTTGAGGTCTTGTTGTATGTGAGGTAGAAAAATAAAAATTAAAATCATTTGATAAATTGTTAATAATTGTTGATTTACCAACTCCAGAGGGCCCACTGAAAATAATAATCATGAGTTTTTCACATAGTTAGAAATTGATTCAATGTAATTATCGTTTAAGTCAGATAATTTTGATTTTTCATTAAGTCCTATATCATCTAAAAAACGAGCAGTTTTAACTTTTCCAAGAACACCAGTTTCTGTCAGATATTTATGTATTCTTATTGAATTCAATTGATTGTCGTTACTAGCTCTAATAAGTTCATTATCTATGTTCTCAATATTTTTTTCAAATGAGTTGATAAAATCTTTTCTTTTATTTTTAATCTCTAAAATATATGAGTCACTCATTAAATTTCCTGAGATAATTTATCAAGTATTCCGTTTACAAATTTTGCTGACTGTGAAGAGGAATGTTTATCCGCAAGCTTTACCCATTCTGAGATAATAACTTTTGTAGGAGATAAATCCATAATTAATTCTGAAATACCCAATGTTAAAGTAATTAATTCTACTTTACCTATTCTTTCGTAACTCCAATTATCAGAATAAGTTCGGATTGAATTTTCAATTCTCTCACTGTTAATTTTTGTATTATTAAATAACTGGTTTGCTCTTAGATTCTGATTTTCACTTAATGAAGATATATTAAAATCTTTTTCCTTTAAGCTTGTTAAGCCTTCTTCAAATAATGTTTCAAATGTTATTTGTCTAAAATCTTTCATTAAACCCTTGTCATGTATGAATTATCTTTAGTGTCAATTTTAATTATTTCACCTTCTTCAATAAACATAGGAACAACCACCTCTAAACCAGTTTCACAAGTGACTGTTTTAGTAGACGATGTTACAGTATCACCCTTAACAGCTGGTTCTGCTTTTGTTACTTTTAATTCAACAATAGAAGGCAACAGTACATTTAATGGTTTATTCTCATACATTTGTATAGTTACCTCGCTATTTGGTATTAATAAAAGTTCTATTTCTGCAATGAGATTTGCATCTAATGATACTTGCTCATAATTCTCTGTATTCATAAATATGAAATTTCCAGATTCATTATATAAATATTGAAATTCTTGTTTTTCAATAAAAGCTTGATCAACATTTTCATCAGCTCTAAAAGTTTTTTCTATAATTCCACCATCAATAAGATTTTTGAGCTTTGTTTTAACAAAAGCTTTTCCTTTTCCGGGCTTAACATGGGCATAATCCATTATCTGATAGATAGTTCCATCAACTAATATAGACTGTCCTGGCCTCATATCATTTGTAGATACCATTAGGGAATTACACCTTCCTCTTTTGCTTTATTTTTCATATTAATAAAGTCTGTATAGTCATTTGTAAATGACATTTTTCCATTTTTATCTGTTAGTAAGTAGTATATAAAATCAGTCTCTGGTGTTTCAAATACAGCAATTAATGATCGCTCACCAAATCCAGATATAGGAGTAGGTGGCAAACCAGTATATTTATAAGAGTTATATGGTGATTCTACTTGTAAATCGATTAGTAGTACTTGAGATTTACGCTCTTGAAGAGCATATAGTATCATCGCATCAATTTGAAGTAACATATCATCATACAATCGGTTTTTTATAACAGACGAAACAAGTGGTCTGTCTTCTTCTATCTTCGATTCAGCTTCAACAAGACTAGCAATTGCAAAAAGTTCACTCGTAGAATTTATCCAATTAGGTGTTGAATAGGTAACGAGCAATCTATCAATTACGGCTTCGAGTTCATTAACTAAAATTTGTAGAATTTCTTCACCAGATGCATCTAAAGCTATTTGATAAGTGTTTGGATATAGAAGACCTTCCCAATTTTGTAACTTTGAAACATCACCTAAATAAACATATTTACTTTCTACATTTCCAGATAAAAGTGAATTCGTAAGTAGATCTACATCGTAACCAGTTTGAGAAGAGATAGATTCTATTGTCTCAGTTATCCAAAGTCCCTCCGGAATAGTAATTGTGTAAGTTTTTAAGGGTGGTCCCTTTAATAAAATATTACTTATCTCTTCGAACTCTAATTTATTTGAAATTTCATATTCTCCAGCTCGTAATTTGTCACCAAGATTCTCATTCCTTAGATATATTTCAAAAGCTAATGAAGACGATATAATTCCTTCTTGTGCAAGTATTGATGAAATCTGTGCCGCTGAGGCACCTTGTGGAATATTTATTAAAATAATTGATTCTTCTATATCGTCATTATTTGAAACGATACTTGCTGTTTGGTCTATTGTTGAAGCAATATTTGAAGCAAAATTAATTGCAATAAATACAGCAAATATTGTAAATAAAATAGATATTACAAGTCGATTTTTAAAGTAATAATTAATCATTTTTTAAATGTGAATTTAGTATTTCTAATGCCGCTAAGTCATCATTTCTTATTGTTTTATCATTTGTTAACTTTGAAGTCATTCGTTCATCAACTTTATGTATTGGAATAGTTGTTATAGATTTTAGGTCATTTTCAATAAATTCATCTACCACATTACTCATACGTGTTTGATGAGAATTTAATCCTATTGGATAACCAATTACAATCTCATCTATTTCGTGATCAATTAATGATTGTTTAATTTCATCTAAAACATTCAAAGATTTACTATCCAGGACTTTATATGCATAAGCCGAATTTATTGATTGCTTTTTTAATGCAAGACCAACGTAACGTTCACCATAATCTATAGCTATTATGTTTTTCACTTGATATTGTTAACAATAGATTCTTTAACATATTTTAGGGTTTCATCTATTGAGTAATCATTAGGACCCCCACCAACTGATAAAACCTGATCTTTTGATGCTCCCCCACCAAAATTTTTAGAAGTTTCTATCACAAGTTCAGATACATTCATATCTTTAATAACTTTCTCATTTTTCATAGCAACTATGACAAATTTTGACTCTATTTGTGAAATTAAATATATGTAATCAACAACTCCATTATTGATCGAATTAATAGCTACATTTCTTATATCATCAACTGTATCCATTGAAACTTGATTTATGAATACTTTATAATCACCAACATTTTCAAATTTATTTGATATCTGATCAACCATTTCGTTGTTTCTAATTTGTTTAAATTGATCAACCTGTGATTTAAGTTCCTCATATGAATTAAATAAAGATTCGAGTTTTGTAGGTACATTTTCTATATTTGTATTTAAAAGATTGCTTACACTTTTATATGAATTGTAAGCATTAGCCATAAAATCATAAGCTTCAAATCCTGAAAGCATCTCTACTCTTCTTAGATTTGAGCCAATTGAAGACTCATTTAATAAAACTATTAATCCTATTTCATTTGAATTAGATACATGAGTACCACCACAAAGTTCTTTAGAGAAATTCCCAATATTTACTACTCTTACATCGTCATCATATTTATCACCAAAAAATGCCAATGCACCTTCTTTTTTTGCATCGTCAATATTCATTATTTTTGTATCTACTTTTAAATCTGAAAAGACGTTTTTATTACTTAATGTGAAGATTTCATTGAGTTCTTCCTGTGTGACTTTTTCTGAATGACTAAAGTCAAATCTAAATCTTCCAGGAGCAACATATGACCCTGCTTGAGCAACATGATCACCAAGAATCTTTCTTAAAGATGAGTGAACTATATGTGCAGATGTATGACTTTTAGATACAGATCTTCTAAATGATTCGTTTACTTTAGATTCAATTTTTTCTCCTGATTGAATTTTTATATCTTCATTTATTACTAAGCCAGTAGCACCAGAGCTAGATTGAACGACATCAGCTACCGTATATTCTTTATCTTCAAATATTATTGAGCCTTGGTCAGATATTTGACCTCCAGCTTCATAATAAAATGGCGTAGCTTCTGTAAATATTGTTGTTGTACTATTTTCATTCAGGACTAGTGTTACTTCACTTATGGTATTTGTATTTTCATAACCCGTAAAAACGTTGCAATCTACATCAAATTCACTTATATTTAATATCTCTTTCTTAAATGCACTAGATTTAGCCTGATGTTCTTGAAACTTTTTCATATACTTATCATCATTTAATTGAATATTATTTTCAAATGCAATCTCTTTTGTAAGTTCATATGGAAAACCGAAAGTTTCAAAAAGATAAAATGCTTTTTCCTCATCAAATTTTTCTTTATCTTGTATAAGCCTATTTATTTCAACTGTGCCTTTTTCTAGTGTCTTGTGAAAGAGATTTTCTTCAGTAGTATAAAGTTTCTTAATTTTATCAATATTCTTATAAAGGTCTGGATAGTGATCTTTGTAAATTTCAACAATTGGAGATATTAGAAATTCAATAGAATCTATTTCATTTGTTAAACCATAATATGCTCTGATTGCTCTTCTAATTAGCCTTCTTAAAATGTATCCTCTACCCTCATTTGTTGGTACAACACCATCTGAAATCATAAACGTTGATGCTTTCATATGATCCAATATGATTCTTTCGTATTTTTTATTCGGAGTTTTAATTTTTGGCTTTAATTGATCATAAATTGATTCAAATGTATCTATTTCAAATGGTGACTCTTTACCTTGAAGAACCATAGCAATACGCTCAAGTCCCATACCTGTATCAATATTTTTTGCAGGTAATTCACCTACGACATTGTAAGGTTCGTCTTGTATTGATTCCATAAAAACTAAGTTCCAAATTTCTATGAATCTATCTTCCCCACCACCAATTGGACCGCCTTCTTCTCCATAGTCTGGTCCTCTATCTATAAATATTTCAGAGCATGGTCCACAAGGTCCAGGGATATTCATTTGCCAAAAATTGTCTTTATCACCTCTCTGTATTCTTTCTTCAGGAACACCTATTACGTCTTTCCAAATATTGAATGATTCGTCGTCATCTTTATAGACTGTAAACCATAGATCATCTGGATTAATTCCTAAATTTTTGGTTATAAATTCATATGCATGTTTTATAGCTTGTTCTTTAAAATATTCTCCAATACTAAAATTTCCAAGCATTTCAAAAAAAGTAAGATGACGATCTGTGTCACCGATAATATCAATATCAACTGTTCTTATGCATTTTTGTGATGAAACAAGATTTGTATGTGGCGGTTTATTGTTACCTAGAAAATAATCTTTAAATGGAACCATTCCAGCGGCAGTAAATAGTAAGGTTTCGTCTATAGGTATCAATGACGCTGATGGCATAATCTTGTGATTATTTTGTTCAAAGAATTTTAAAAACTCTTCTCTTATTTCATTACTATTCATCAGCTACCTCAATGTATTTAAGGTTATAATCCTCTAATTCATTTTCATCAATAATAGTTGGCGCGTTTGTTAAAGGGTCAAGTCCAGATTGTGTTTTAGGAAAAGGTATAACATCTCTTATTGAATCAACGTTGAGCATCACAGCAATAATCCTATCTATACCTAAAGCTATTCCTGCATGTTGCGGTGTTCCATAAGACAAAGCTTCAATAAACCATCCAAAACGATTTTCAATGTCATCATCTGAAATACCCCACATTTCTAATACTTTTCTTTGGATATCTGGAGAATTAATTCTTTGTGATCCTGAACCCAACTCTGATCCATTAAGAACTAAATCATAATGTAGAGCTGTTGCATTATTAGGATCTTCAATAAAATTCTCAGTATCTTTTGGTGATGTGAAAGGATGATGAGAGGGTTGTATTTCTCCATTTTCAACTTCAAAATAAGGAAAATCATAAATCCAAGTGAAACTGTAAGTATCTACCGGAGTAAAAATTTCTCGACGAATAATATCTAATACTTGATATATCTCTATATTTCCAGATTGAAATAAGAGCATTCCATCACCTAGTTTTAGTATTTCTTCATTCTCTTTGTCAGTTGTAATTTTAGATAATGGTCCCGATACTGTGGAGTTTTCAATTTTAAACCATCCAAGACCGTTACTTCCGTTATCTTTAACTAACTCATCTAAAGCATCTATCTCTGATCTAGTCATTATTTTTGATGTATGAAAACCCTTTACGAAACCTGAATTTTCTAATGATGATTTTATAAAATTAATTTCTGTATTTTTAAATATATTACTTAAATCTTCAATAGTTTCTTTAATTCGTAAATCTGGCTTATCAGTACCATAGTTTTCTATTGCTTCTTTGTAAGTCATATCTCGAAAAGGTACATCGACTTTAATAGAAAATACATTATCCAATAATTCTTTAACTATTGTTTCAGTAGTTTTTCTTACTTCATCTGGTGTACCATTTAATATTTCCAAATCTAGTTGTGTGAATTCTGGTTGTCTGTCTTTTCTTGAATCTTCATCTCGATAGCATTTAGCAATCTGATAATATTTGTTAAATCCTGAAATCATAAATAATTGTTTATACATCTGGGGTGATTGGGGTAAAGCATAAAATGAACCACTTTGTTTTCTTGATGGGACTAAAAAGTCTTTCGCACCTTCAGGTGTAGATTTTGTTAACGTTGGTGTATCTAATTCTAAAAAAGATAAACTATCCATTGAATTTCTAATGGATTTAAATGTGTTTGAACGAGCGACGATATTTCTTTTCATATCATCTCGTCTCAAATCCAAATATCTGTATTTCAATCTTATATTTTCATCAGTATCGATAGAGTCCTCTATTTGAAACGGTAGAGGTTTGCTTTTTGAGATAATTGAGTAACTGTCAGCACTAATCTCATACTCACCGAATTGTTGAGATTTATTAATCATTGACTTATCTCTTTTTATATATGTTCCATTAACACTTATGTAATATTCAGATTTGAAAGTATCGATATTGACATTTTCAGAATCTAAAACGATTTGTATTTTTGAACTTGAGTCTCTTAGTTCAATGAAAACAAGACCTCCGTGGTCTCGAATATTACTTACCCAACCTCTTAAGTCAGAAACTTCACTATTTACTTTTGATTTAATTAAATCTTCTATTTTCATATTAACTTCTTCAAGTTTCGCATATTAAATTCAAATGACTCTCTATTCTTTGGATTCTTAATCGTCATTTCAGTACAGTTTATAACATAGTCAACATTGTTTTTTATAGCCTCTTTATACTGTGTGTTCTCTTTACTTTTTCTTATTGGTAAAAAATATTTAACTCCACTTTTATCTAATTTTTTAGAAACTGATTTAATATCATCAATATTTTGACCTATTAACATTATCTTTTTTGTAGAAGGAACATAATTTATACAATTAATTAATCTGTCAACACCAAAAGCAACACCTACTCCTGTAGAATTACCAAGGTTCAAAGATTCAGCAAGTTTATCATACCTACCGCCACCACCAAGAACTGTAGCTTTATATGAAAACTCAAATGTTAAGTCATTGTAGTAATCAAGTCCTCTAACTAATTTTGAGTTCTCTACAAAATCGATATTTTCATTGTTTAAGTTATGTTTTAAATTTTCATATCTGTCTAACGTATCTTCTTCTAAATATTGATAAATTACAGGTGCAAGATCAATTATTTCTGAATCAAATGGATCATTAGAATCCAGAATTCGTAAAGTATTTTTACCAATCTTTTCATTACTTTCTTTTGATAAGTTATTTTTATTCTTTTTAAAGTAACTTTCTAGTTCTTTTATATAAAGTTTTCTTTCTTCAATAGATCCAATGGTGTTTATATTAAGCTTTGCTTTTATATTTAATTTTTCTAAAAAATTGATTGAGGATTTAAGTAACTGTAGTTCAGAATAATCATCAATCGTACCTATTAATTCGGCTCCTGCTTGAATAAACTCTCTATACCGATTTTTCTGAGGGCTTTCATATCGATACATTTTTCCAAAATAGGCATACTTTTTTGATTCATTTTTAAAAAACTCGTTATGAAATCTCACAACACTAGCAGTTGCTTCGGGCCTTAATACAAGGGATCTATCACCCTTATCTTTAAATTCATACATTTGTTTTGTAACAATTTCCGAATTTTCTCCAATAGATTTTATAAACAATTCTTTATGTTCAAGAATGGGTAACTCAACTAGTTCATACCCATAATCAACAAAAGCATCACAAAAAGTATTAAATATATGTATATATTTTTCTGATTCTGCACCAAATAAATTTCTAGTACCTTTTACTTGTTCAATCATTCAAATATTCCTTTACTAGAATATTGTTGTTTTTTATTGATTTTACTGTGTCTTTATCTCCGTGTCCCGGATAGAGAATATAATCATCATGAAATTCTGTAAACACATTATTTATTGAATTAATCATCTCATTTGTGTCACCAGTTAATAAATCAGTTCTACCAATTCCATCTTTAAATATAAAATCACCTGTAAACACTATTCCCAAACTTGGAAACTCAAATGAACTACTCCCCTTTGTGTGACCAGGATTACTGTGTACTATTAATTCGTCACTATTTATATCTTTGATTTCATTTAACTCACCTTGGTATGTAATCGAATCAAGATTTAATCCCATAAATGATTTAAGTTGTTCTTCAGGGTTCCTTGCTAATTGTTCGTCATTCAGATCTATATAAATCGATCCATCAAAACTACTCATACCTAAGGCATGATCAAAATGACCATGTGTTAATAATGCTCCTCCTATACTAAGATTTTCCTTTTTAATATAATCCAGTACAGGATCAAGATCAGGTGGTAAATCAATGACATATGATATACCGTCAGAAAGATTAGGCGTAACTATGTAGCAATTAGAGGTCGTAAAACTTGTAAAAACAAATAAATCATCCACAATTAGTTTCCTGGATTTGCACGTTGAACGTCGAAAACATTTTCTATATTTTTGGCATCTCTTATTATTGAATCAAGTTGTTCATTTCCACTTATCTCAACTTGAAATAATAAAGTCACTATTCTCTTACTATTAGTAAGTGATTTTGCAACAAGAATATTTCCACCATTGTCTGATATAGCTATTGTTGCATCTCTTAATAAGTATGGTCTATCAATAGCTTCTATTTCTAACCAAACAATTGATCCAGTCTGTGTATTGAATCCCCATGAAACATCAATGATTCTTTCACCCTTAGAACTATCTATTTTAATGTTCAGACAATCAGATCGATGTATAGATATTCCATTTGATATTGTGATAAAACCTAATATATCATCACCAGGAACAGGTACGCAACATCTTGCCATCCTTACCTTGATATCATCATATCCTTCTACAATTACAAGTTGATCATCGTTGGCTTGATATTTGTCAGGTGATAGAATATCCTCTTCTTCAGAAATCTCTTCAGGAAATACAAATTTTCTTATTTTGTTTCCCACATTGGTTATTTTTATGTTTCCATTACCTAAATTTTGATAAATCGATTCATTATTGGGATATTTAAGAATGTTTAAAAGCTCATTCAATATATTGTCTTTACTTGAGTAATTAAAAATCTCATCATTTTCTTCTAGCCAAGTATTTAAAATCTGCTTACCTTTTTGTATATCTTCATCTTTAAGTTGTTTTTGGTACCATTGCTTGATTTTAGAGCGTGCTCTTGAAGTTTTTACAAAAGTTAACCAGTCACGACTTGGTCCTTTATTTTTTTCATTTGTAGTTAGTACTTCGACTGTATCACCAGTTGTTAGCCTTGTGCTTAAATTCACTAATTTTCCGTTTATCTTTGCACCAATTAATTTTTCTCCTACTTGAGTGTGAACTGAAAATGCAAAGTCAACAGGTGTTGCCCCTTGAGGTAATGTAATTACATCACCCTTTGGTGTTAAACAAAACACTTCATCTTCATAAAGATCTAATTTCATATGACTTAGAAATTCATTTGGATCAGGATATTCATCTGATAATTCAGTTAATGCATTAGTCCATTGTTGTGTATCATTTTGTGGTTTTTCTTTATATTTCCAATGAGCAGCAACTCCAAACTCAGCTCTGTAATGCATATCGTGAGTTCTTATCTGTATCTCCATTTTTTGACCAGTCTCAGTTAGAACTGTTGTATGTAAGCTTTGGTAAAGATTAAATTTCGGCATTGATATAAAATCCTTGAATCTGCCAAGAACTGGCTGAAAATTTGCATGTATTAATCCAAGAATTGTGTAACAATTTTTTACATCATCAGTTAAAATTCTTAGTCCTACAAGATCATTTATTTCATTAAAAGTTAATCCATTATTGATTATTTTTTTATATATTGAATAATTATGCTTAGGCCTACCAACTACCTCTGCAGAAATAGAGTTATCTGATAAAAGGTCTTTAATAATTTTTAAAGATTTATTTATATTTTTATCTCTGTTTGGTGCTGTTTTCTCAATTAAATTCTCGATTTCAGTGTTTTGATTTTTGAATAATAAGCTAAATGATATATCTTCCAGTATGTGTTTTATATTTTGTAAACCTAATCTATGTGCAAGTGGTGCGTATACGTATAAAGTTTCATTTGCTATCTTCTCTTGTTTATAATCCGCTAAATACTCTATAGTTTGTATGTTATGGAGACGATCTGCAAGTTTTAGGATTAATACTCTTATATCCTTAGACATAGCAATAACCATTTTTCTTATAGCGTCTGCTTGAGCTTCCTCATTAGAGTTGTATTGTATTTTATCTAGTTTCGTTACACCATCTACAATATTTGCAATTTCAACACCAAACTCTTTTTTAATATCTTTATAGGTAACTTCTGTATCTTCAATTAAATCATGCAATATTGCTGAAACAACTGTTTCAATATCCATGCTTAAGTCAGCAAGATATGTAGCTACCTGTAAAGGGTGGGTGATATAGGGATCTCCTGACGCTCGTTTTTGGTTGAAGTGACCTTTTGCAGCGAACAAGTATGCTTTTTTTAAAATTTTTTCATCTTTTTTAAATTTAGAATAAAGATTGTTAACAAGCTCATCAGCATCATGTAAATCAAGATTTTTAACCATAAATTAATGGTACTAGTTTTTTTATTTATTAATTATTCTTGATAAAAATGGAATAGTTACAAAGATTGAACTGTAAGTTCCAGATAAAATCCCAATAAATAAAGGTAATGCAAAATCTGTAAGGGTTCCAGATAATCCAATAATATTTCCTAGAAACAAAATAGAAGCTATAGGTATAGCTGATGTAATTGAAGTATTAATACTTCTCATCAATATCTCATTAAATGTTTTATTTAATGTTTTAATTGACAGATTACTTTCTTTATTCATCCTTTGACTGTCTCTTAATTTATCAAAAAGTATCACAGTATCATAAAGTGAATAACCAAGAATAGTTAAAAGCGCAATTACTGTTGACGGCGTAATTTCGAAATTTAACAATAAATAAATTGTTATACAAATTAACAGATCATGAATTAAGGCTATTAAAGCTATTAAAGAAAATCTAAATTGAAATCTTATTGAAATAAGGAAAACTATGAATGAAAGAAATATAACGAGAGCTCTTATTCCTTTAGTGGTAATTTCCTGTCCAAAGGTCGGTCCTACACGTTGGAATTCGATATCTTTACTTTCAACATCAAATTTATTAGCTAGATAATTTAATAATTCAGATTCTTGTGATTGGGAACCTTCAACCGCCCTAAATAAGACTGTATTTGAATTTTCATAAGTTTGATATCTGGACACTTCCAATATATTATTATTTAACACTTCGTCTATATCAGATTTTGTGTAATCACTTGATAATTGGTAAGTTGTACCACCCGTAAAATCAATTGAAAAATTTAAATTTAAGATACCAATTACAGTAAGAATCAAAACTATTAGAAAAATTAATATTTCTACTAGCAATATCCTTTGTAGTAAACTTCTTTTTTTATAAAAATCGATATTTGTATTACCTAAAAATAAATTTTTAAACATTAGTTATATCCTTATTTTTAATTGGGAACATATATCTAGTATTTGTAATATTAGATACAGCGGTTGGTATAACATTTCTTGTATAAAGTCGTGTGAACAATAAATCAAAGATAGTTGCGATTCCAAGAGCTAAAGCAAAACCTCGAATTGGGCCTACAGCAAGAATGTAAAGTAGAAAAGCTGCAGATAATGATACAAAATCAGCAGTTAATATAGTTTTCCATGACTCATCAACAGCTTTATTTGCTGCGAATTCAAATGATCTGCCAACTTTTATTTCGTCTTTTAGTTTTTCAAAAGTAACAATATAAGAGTCAGCAGCTAATCCTATTGATACGATAATTCCTGCAATACCTGCAAGAGTTAATGTGAATCCTTGTAGGTCACCTAAAATTGAAATTACTGAATAAAACAGAAGTCCAAACATTGTTAATCCAAATACAGATAAGAATCCAAGAAAACGATAGTAAAAAATAATTAATATAGAAATTATAATTAAACCAATTAATCCAGCTTGTAGACCCAGATTTAGTGTATCTTCTCCTAAACTCGCTGAAACTTTTTGAATAGATGATCTTTCAAAAGATACGGGAAGAGCACCATATCTTAATATAACCGCTAAGTCGTTTGCTGATTCACCCGAATCAGTATTACCCATTGAGATAGCTGCAGAACCTCCTGTAATACCGATATCAGGATTAACGTCTATTGCAATACCTGGTGCTGATACAATTTCTCCATCTAAAACTATTGCAAGTCTTCTTTTATCTCCAATTTCATTGGCCAATTTTTTTGTTAAATTAGTAAATAAATCTTCAGCTTCCGGCTTAAAATCTAAAGATACAATCCATTCAGTATCTGGATAAACTGCTATTGCATCCTCAATATCATTTCCTGTCATTTCCGCTGGGCCAAGTTTATAAATAACGGGATATCCTGAATCAATGGATAGTAGATAAGATATCTCAGATGGATTATCATTCAAAGTTATACCAATATTTTCATCAACACCTTCTGGTACATTCTTAATAGGATTTTCAGGATCATCTAAATTCGGAGTAAATTCAAATGCAGGTGATATTCCTGTTTCCATGGATGATTCTAATACAGGTCTAAATGTTAACAGACCTGTAGCACCTAATGCTTCAATCGCACGCTCTTGATCAGTAACACCTGGTAATTGAACTAACACCGCATTACTGCCACTTATAGATATTTCTGGTTCTTGTACATCACCAAAAGCCTCTATTCTAGTCCTCATTATTTCTACGGCTTTTTCAAGCACCTCATCTTCAGTATTCTCATCAGCTGTAAGAATTACTGATATCCCACCTTGTAAATCTAACCCTAGTTTTGGTGACAAATTTATTTGTAAAACATAATAAAAAAGTGATAAAGATAAGATCGGTAGAAATAAAAATTTTAAGGTTCTTCTCATGAAATTTGCTTAATATAAGCTGAATTGATTTTAAGTTCACCGTTCTTTAATACTAAATTAACAGATTTGTCATCTATGGATGTTACTCGTCCATAAATACCTGAGTCAGTAATAACATCATCACCTATTTTTAGATTTTCAATGAACTCTTTATGCTTTTTATTTCTTCTACGTTGTGGAAGGTAGAGCAAAAGATAGAAAACAACAAATACACCAATAAGTGGCAATAATGAAATAAAATCATTCATTTAAAAATTCCTTTTTAAAACTTTCAAAACTTGAGTTTAATATACTTTCTCTTGCTTCATTAATTATTTGTTCTGTTTGAATTATATTATGAACCGTTAAATATAACCATGAAGTAGTATTTTCATTTACAAAAAGATGACGTAAGTAAGCTTTTGAGTAATTTAAACAAGTAAAGCATCTGCAATTGATATCTATGGGATTATCATCATATTTAAATTTCTTATTTTTTATATTTATATATGAATTACGAGTAATCAATTTCCCATGTCTTGCTAGCCTTGCAGGCCAAACACAATCAAACATGTCAACGCCAGAATCAATCAAATCAATTAATCCAATAGTATCGCCAAGACCCATAACATATCTTGGCTTGTCTACTGGAAGGATTGTATTTAAATGTTCTACTACTTTTTTTCTTTCACTACTTGTTTCACCAATTGCTAGACCTCCAATTGCATAACCATCAAAATCCAATTCAATCATTGATTTTGCTGATTCTTCTCTTAAATCAAGATTCAAACCTCCTTGAACTATCCCAAATAAATTTTGTTCATTGTTTTTATGCACTTTTTTGGCTTTTTCAGCCCACTGACTAGTTATTTCTATTGCTTTTAATTGATCATCATCTGATTTGTCATAATCAATTAAATAATCAAATATCATTGCAATATCACTACCTAATAGATTTTGTGTGTTGATAGATTCTTCAGGAGTCATTTTGAAAAAGGATCCATCATATACATTTTTAAATTCAATACCATCATCTAATAATTTAGTTGGTAAAGACCAAGCTTGAAAACCACCAGAATCAGTAAGTATTAATTTATCCCAGTTCATAAATTTATGTAATCCACCTAAATTATTTATTAACTGCGCTCCTGGTCTTAGATGAAGATGGTATGCATTTGCTAGAAGTATTGAGGTTTTATCTAGATATTGATGTGGAGTAGATTTAATTGCACCTCTTGTAGCAACAGGCATAAATGTAGGAGTCTGTACTTCAATATTATTTATGGACAGTAACCCAGCTCGAGCATTTTTATCATTTGAAATTAATTTATATGCCATCGTTTTTTATTTTAAACATTACTGCATCACCAAAACTTAGGAACTTCATATTATTTTCTAAAGCAAAAGCATAAAGTTTTTTCCAGGAATCACCATAAATAGCTTGAACAATTGAAAGTAGAGAACTCTTAGGAGCATGAAAATTTGTTATTAGATAGTCAGCAACATTAAATTTGAATCCTTTTGTTATGAACAAATTTGTATTCCCTTTAAAAGTAGAAGTATTATTTACATGCTCTAAAGTTCTTAAGGTTGTAGTACCAACACAAACAATATTATATCCGTTCTTTTTTTTTGAAATTATTTCATGGTAAGTTGCTTCATTAATCTCATAATCTTCAGAATGTATATCATAATCTTCTACGTATTCAGTACTAATAGGTTTGAACGTACCGAGACCAATATCAAGATTAAGGAATCTTATATTAATATCCTTTTTTTCAAGCTGTTGAAATAAATTTGGAGTGAAATGAAGAGCAGCTGTAGATGCAGCCACTGAAAATCCATTCTTACTAAAAAAAGTCTTGTAGTGTTCATATTTATAATCCATATCATCAATATAAGGTGGCAAAGGAGTTGATCCATAATTATTGATTATTTGTTCTAAGGGTAAAGAAAATTTTATTCTAAATCCTTCGGTTACATTTTTGATAATATTTATTGTGAAATTTTCAAGTTCAATTTCTTCTCCAATTTTCTTTTTTCCATTAAATTTGAGTAAACAATCTGCTGAATATTCATCAACTATCTTAAGTATGAATATTTCAACGTTTCCATGAGTATGTTTTTTAGTTGTCTTAATTCTTACATCTATAACTTGAGAATTGTTAAAGACTATCAATGATCGGTTTGGAATTACATTATATATATTTTCAAATTTATGAATTTTCATACTTTCAGCATCAAGAATTTTTGAATCTTCTGGATTTTGGTATGGATCTTGAGCAATCGAAGATTTTGGTAGATGATAATCTAAATCAGAAATATGGGTTTTGTTCAATTACTTGTTTAAAAGCTTAATAAAAAGTTCATATGACATTGACACAACTTCAGGCATTCCATCATTTGTTCTTCTCTTGTTGTCACCCTGTCTCTTAAGTTTTTTCCAAAATAACACAGTATTTTCATCGCTTGACTTTTCAATTGCTTTACCTAGTGATTGATGTAAATTTAGATTTTGTCGAGATTTTGCTTCAATAAAATACTCTTCCCCGTCAACAAACAATTGTATGTCACCCAAATCATTAGAACCACCTTCAGCGAAACGTTGAGCTTTCATATTTGAATGTTCGTTCAGTCTTTTTACGATATTTGACTCGTATGTAGTTCCCTGTTTTTTAGCTTTATTAACCACATAACAATTGTAGCTAAAATTATTCTGTTATTGCTTTTTCTAATAGTTTGTTATCAATGTCAAAATTTGCATATACGTTTTGAACATCATCTAAATCTTCTAATGCTTCTATCAACTTCGATAATCTATTAAATTTTTCAATATCTAAATTGACTGAGCTGGATGGTAAATAAGCAACTTCCGAATTTACTAAGTTAAAACCTGAATTTCTAAATAATTGATCTACTTTCTGAAATTCAGAAGGTTGAAATTCAAATGTGACACCTGTTTCATTTTCTTGAATGTCTATACAATTATTTTCTATTGCGAGATCTATTATTTCTTCTTTATATTCATCAAATTGAAATATTGCTTTTCTTGAAAATAAGTAATTAACACTTCCAGGAGAACCGGTATTCCCTTCATATTTATTAAAAGTTGCTTTTACATCTGATGAAGTTCTATTTCTATTGTCAGTGACACATTCAACTAAAATTGCAACACCATTTGGTCCATAACCTTCATATGTAATCTCATCAAATGATTCAGTTGATGAATCACCTGACATTCTCTTTAATGCATTGTCAATATTTGAATTGGGTACTGAGTTTGATTTGGCTTTACTAATCGCTTGATAAAGTGCAGCATTATTATTTGGATCAGCACCACCATTCTTGGCTGCAACTTCGATACCCCTAATTAGTTTGGCAAATAATTTTCCTCTTTTAGCATCATTTGCACCTTTTTTTCTTTTTATCGTTGACCACTTAGAGTGACCTGACATTGACACCATCCTTAAGGAAACTACTTAACCAATCTAAATAAACTTTATCATTGGTTAATTCTGGATGAAAAGACAGACCGACAATATTATTTTCGATTACGCCGACAACTTCATTATCGATTGTTGCTATTGGTGTTACTGAATCTTCATAAGACAGAATTTTGGGAGCTCTTATGAAACAATACATTTCTTTATTACCTAGTAAGTTAACGAGTCCCTCAAATGATTGATTTTGACGCCCGTATGCATTTCTTTCAACTACTGTATTTAAAACTCCCAATGATGTTTCGCCATCAATCACGTCTTTTGCTAAAAGAATTAAACCAGCACATGTTCCTAATGTTGGAATACCACTTTCTATTAATTTCTTTAATGCAGAAAATAAATCATTATTTTCTTGAATTTTTATCATGGATGTAGATTCTCCCCCTGGAAGAATTAAGGAATTAACATTAGATAGATCTGTAGTATCTTTAATTAAAACATAATCTTGATCTATAAATTTTAAAGATTGTACGTGATCGTAAAAGGAACCTTGAAGTGCTAAAACACCAGTTTTCATTACCAACCTCTTTTAGCTAATTTCTCCGCTTCATCTAAATCATCTATATTTATTCCTACCATTGGTTCACCAAGGTTTTTAGAAACTTCTATGAGTTTTTCTGGGTCATTGTAGTTTGTTGTTGCAATTACAATTGCTTCTGCTCTTTCTTTTGGATCGCCGCTTTTAAAAATTCCCGATCCTACAAATACGCCATCACAACCGAGTTGCATCATCAATGCTGCATCAGCAGGTGTTGCTATACCTCCTGCAGCAAAATTAACTACTGGAAGTTTACCAAGATCATGAATCTCTTTGACAACATCAAATGGTGCCCTTATTTCTTTTGCCAATGACATTAATTCATTTTGATCAGATGTTTTAATTTTATTTATGCCATCAGTCATACTTCTCATATGCTTTACAGCTTCAATAACGTTCCCAGTGCCAGCTTCTCCTTTAGTTCGAATCATAGCTGCACCCTCACCAATTCTTCTGCATGCTTCACCTATGTCAGTCGCACCATTAACAAATGGAGTTTTTATATCATGTTTATAGATATGATTTTTATCATCAGCTGGTGTTAATACTTCACTTTCATCAATAAAGTCAATCCCTAGGGCTTCTAACATTTGCGCTTCAACAAAATGACCTATACGAGCTTTTGCCATAACTGGTATTGATACTGAATCAATTACTTCTTGAATTGTCTCAACTGATGACATTCTTGCAACACCACCTTCTGCACGAATATCAGCGGGAATTCTCTCTAATGCCATAACAGCTACTGCACCTGATTTTTCGGCTATAACTGCTTGTTCTGCATTGACGACGTCCATTATTACGCCACCTTTTAACATTTCAGCTAAACCTTTTTTTATTTTAAAAGTTGATTCGATTTTCATATATTTAATACTAACTACAAATTGTTATAGACATAAATCCAATCATCTAATACTTTTTGGGAATTGTAATTTTTATTTATATGATCGTATTGTTTATTCCATATTTTTTCTAAATCTG
>CACMQN010000002.1 GCA_902615855.1 uncultured Candidatus Actinomarina sp. | reverse complement strand
TTGTTCACTTGAGAGAGTTGATGAATATCCTTTTCTTACTATTTTTTCTACTTTCACTAATGCAATCCTTTCCCAGTCAAACCAAGTAATGATTCTCCTACTGCCTCGCTTAATGTTGGATGAGCATGAATAAACTCTGCTGCCTCTTCTGGTAGAGCCTCCCATCCAACCATATACATTATTTCATGTATCATTTCTCCAGCAGAAGGACCACAAACACTTGCACCTACTATAGGCCCCTCTTTTTCTGCATAAACTTTTACTAATCCTTGGTTTTGCTCTGTAATCATTGCTCTTCCTACACCAGCAAAGCTATGCTGAGATTGTTCAATTTCAATATTTTCTAATTTAGCTTTTTCGGCATTAAGACCAATTTCTGCCAATTCTGGCCTTGTATAGACAACATATGGTATTGCTTTATAATCTAATGGCTTTTTTTCACCAGAAGCAATGTATGTAATCGCTGATATTGCTTCGGCAAAAGCTGCATGAGCTAATTGTGGTGTATTGTTCACAATATCCCCAAGTGCAAAAATATTAGCAACAGATGTTTCAAAGGTGTCTAAATCTACATTTATAAAACCATTTTCTGAAGCAATATTTACGTTATCTAATCCAATGTTTTCAGTTAATGGAGCTCTGCCAACGGCAATTAATACTGCATCGAATTCTTTCTTTTCACCATCTGAAAAATTAACAGTCTTATCATCTATTCCATCAATTGATGTATTTAGCTTAAACTCAACTCCTCGCTTGGTTAGTTGCTTTCTTAGTTCGCCTGATGTTCTCTTATCCAAACCAGGAAGTATCTCTTTAGCTAATTCAACAACTGTCACTTCTGATTCAAGATCATTTAACAGACTTGCAAATTCACAACCAATCGCACCAGCACCAACGATACAAACTTTTTTTGGTGGCTGTTCCCAGTTCAGTGCAGTATCTGATGTGATAATGAAGTCTTCATCTGGTTCAATATTTGGAAGATTTCTTGGTTTAGATCCAGTTGCAAGAATAATATAATCGGAATCAATTTTTTCGCTAGTTCCATCTGATTTTTGTATTAAAACTGAAGACTGACTTTCAATAGAGCCCCATCCTTCTATGACATTTACATTCTTACTTTTTAAAAGCATTTTTATGCCAGATACAAGTTTTTCTACTACTTCAATCCTTTTGAGTGATGTTTTATTCCAATCTATTGATTTCCCATCAATATTTATTCCATAATTTTCTGATGTTGAAATTTCATGGTTTAACTCTGCAACATGGAGCCAATATTTTGCAGGTATGCAACCACGGTTTAGGCATGTTCCACCTAAGACATCAGACTCTACAAGTGTTACTTCAAGATTAAAGTTGTGAGCGTATAGTGCAGCTGCGTATCCAGCTGGTCCCCCGCCAATAATTGTTATTTTTTTCAAATTACCTCTTTCAAGATAGGGTTTCTATCAAATCGAGATAATAACTACACCATATCTAGGGGTTCCCTGAACATGGCGATCAAAGTTATTTTCACTATTAAATCTAACCTAAAAGATGGCATCCTCCAACTCAAGATAACTCATTAATGAGATAAAATACTTTTATGCAAACTAGACATCTAATAATTGCTTCCCTGATTACAGCGATAATTATTGTTGTTGCATTTGGTGTTTGGGTGATGACTAACTAAATTGAAAAGGTTTAATCTTGGTCACGGCATATTACATTTTCCTTTAAAACTTCCATGGGCTCCTCCAGGTTTTGTAAACATTTATTTAATTGAGGATGATGAAGGCTTCATCATGATTGATTGTGGAGTAAATGGAGATGAGTATTTTGATGAACTAAAAATAAATCTACAAAACTTAAACATTGATTTTTCAGATATAAATTTATTGATTGGTACACACATGCATTCAGACCACATCGGTCTTTCTGGAGTTTTGAGAGAGGAAGGATTGAAATTTGGACTTTATGAAAATTCTGAAGAGTTTATTCCCAAATATAATGATTGGACTGATCGATTTCGATTAATTAGTGAGTTTGCAAAAAAACAAGGTGCTCCAAAAGAATTTGTAAAAGATCTTAACTCAATTACAACTCCATCAACTACTGGCAAGCTAACCACCCCCGATGTTTTATTAAAAGAAGGGAAAATAAAAGATATAAGTCGAAATCTAGAAGTAATTTTTACACCAGGACATGATATTTCAGAAATATCAATTTATGATCCATCAAGTAAAATTATCTTTTCTGGTGATCACATACTTCCAAGAATTACACCTTTCATTCCTATTCATGATGAAGAAACAAGTATGTTAAATCATTATGTCGACTCACTAAATAAAATGAAGTCCTTTGAACATACAAAAATTGCACCTGGTCATTTTGAAATGATAGATAATCCACAAAATAGGGTTGAGCAAATACTTCTCCACCATGAAAAGAGGTCTGAGAAAATAATTAATATTTTAAAAGATGATGAACTTACGGGATGGGAAGTTACGAAAAAATTATTTTCGCGTCCACTTGATTCAATGAACCTTCGTCTAGCTTTTCAAGAAACCATGGCACACCTTAAATATATTGAGTCACAGGGGAAAATAAAACAAAAAGTTTCAGAGGTAAATACTTGGAGCCTTATTTAAAAGGTTTAAAACTTCTATTCTTTGCCTCCTCTAAAGAATCTGGAGCAAAAGATTGTAATTGATTGTTTTTTACAAGTTCTTTTTCTTCTTCAAGTTGTTCTAGTGCTTTAAAATGATCAGGATTGTCACAATCATAAACTTTCATATTTTTTCTATATCCTATAAATCTGTAACTTTCGAATTTTGGAAGTCTTGGCAATTTATAAACTTAAAAGTCTGGATACATCATTTCGAGCAGATTTGGCAGTTCCAAAAATAAGCGAATCAGATTTAGCTTTTTTAAAATAAAGATGTGCTGGATGCTCCCAAGTAAACCCAATTCCACCATGAACTTGAATGTTATCTCCTGATACTTTATTGAATACATCAGAACAATAAGCTTTTGCCATTGAAGAACTCATTTCTAATTCAACAATATCGTCAGAGTCAACTCTTACAGAACTGTAGGCAATAGATTTTGCACTTTCGATTTGAAGAAGCATATCTGCACACATATGCTGTATTGCTTGAAAAGATCCAATTGGTCTTCCAAATTGAATTCTCTCTTTTGCATATTTAGTAGACATATCTAAACAAGCTTGTGCTCCCCCAACTTGCTCCATAGCAAGAAAAGAGATGGATATATGCTTTACCTTGTTCCATATATTATTATCTTCGTGAATGTCGAACATAAAGTTTTCATTACCAACCTCCACATTCTCAAGTGTTATCTCAGCCATTGGTCTTGTTTGATCTAAAGATGTTGTTTCAGAAATTGTTACTCCAGGGCTATCTTTATCTACCATTATGAATTTGAATCCATCTTCAGATTTAGCAAGAATAGCAAAATAATCAGAAGTATCACCAAACATCACATAACTTTTTTTGCCATTAAGTATGTATCTATTTTCATTATTTTCAGCTACTGTTGAAATATTTTCATCATTTATCTCATATCTGTCATTTTCATAAATGCCAAAAGACCCAATCTTTGAGCCTGAAACTATTTCAGGAAGAATTTTATTTTTTAGTTCAGAAGGAGAATGTAAAAGTAGTTGTTTGAATACAACACCTGAACTAAAAATAGGAACTATGGGCATGTAATATCCAAATACTTCTGAAAGTATGGATGAGTCAACTTTTGAAAAACCTAGTCCTCCATCCTCCTCAAGAACATCTAAACCCAGCCAACCTTGTTCACTTATAAGCTGCCATAACTCATTGTCAATTCTTGTGTTATCGTCAACTTTTTTAATTAACTCAAGTAAATCAACTTTTTCAGAAAGAAGCTTTTGAGCATTTTCTCTAATTTCATTTTGAAGTTCTGTAAGGCTGAATTGCATTCCCTTATTCTAATTTTGTTTTCAAATTTGACTAATCAAATGTCGTTTGTTTTTTTATAGAATTAAAATGATTATGTGTTAAAAATTGAAAATTTACATGCGTCTGTCGAATCAACTCCAATTATAAATGGAGTCAATCTAGAAATAAACCCTGGTGAAGTCCATGCAATCATGGGACCTAATGGCTCAGGAAAATCAACTCTTGCTAATGTTTTAATGGGTAACCCAGTCTATGAAATAACAGATGGAAAAATTACGTTCAGTGGAGAGGATGTAACTGAAGAACCAGTAGACAATAGAGCAAAAAAAGGGATGTTTCTTGCTTTTCAATATCCGGAATCAATACCTGGAGTAACGATAGTTAACATGTTAAAAACTGCCCTTACAAATATTGAAGAAACTGAATACACAACAGTAGAGCTCAGGTTAAAAGTTGCTGAGGCAATGAAAGATTTAGGTCTTTCACCAGATTTTGTTGATAGATACTTAAACGATGGTTTTTCAGGTGGAGAGAGAAAAAGAAATGAAATTCTACAACTTGCAGTACTAAATCCCAAACTTGCAATTTTAGATGAAACTGATTCAGGTCTTGACGTTGATGGTTTAAGAATAGTAGGAGAAGGAATAAGTAATTTAAGAACTCCTGATCGTGCTTATTTGGTCGTTACCCATTATCAGAGATTATTGGAATATGTTAAACCAGACTATGTTCATGTATTTGTGAATGGGAATATTGTAGAAACTGGTGGTGTAGAATTATCTGAAAAACTTGAAAAAGAAGGGTACGAATCATACCTATGAGCAAATTTTCAGAAATAAAAAAAGACTTTCCAATATTTGAAAGAAATATCAATGGAAACAAATTAACTTACTTAGACTCAGGTGCAACCTCACAAAAACCTAACTCTGTGATAGATAAGATGAATGATATTTACAAATTTAATAACGCAAATGTTCATAGAGGAACTTATGTACTCTCATCAGAGACTACCCAAGAATATGAATCTGTTAGGAATAAGCTTCAATCTTTCTTAAATGCATCTGATTCAGATGAGATAATTTTTACTAAAGGAACAACTGAAGCGCTTAATTTTTTAGCTAATTCAATAGCAAATAAATTAATGGGTGAAGGTGATGAAATAATCTTATCGGAGATTGAACACCATGCAAATATTATCCCTTGGCAAATGGTTGCTGAAAAATACAAGTTAAACATTAATTATGTAAAAGTCAATGATGACTTTTCACTTGATCTTGATGATTTATCCTCAAAGCTTTCATCAAAAACAAAAGTCGTTTCAATTGTTGGTGAATCTAATCTTTCTGGAATGCTACCTGATATTAAAGAAATAAATAATTTAGTTAGATCAAATTCCGATTCTTTACTAATTATTGATGGTGCTCAATTAGTACCTCACAGAAAAGTTGATGTTCAGGATTTAGGAATTGATTTCTTGGTATTCTCGGGACATAAAATGCTAGGCCCAACTGGTATTGGTGTTGTTTGGGGCAAAAAAGAATTATTAAATTCTCTTGATCCAGTTTATGGCGGCGGAGATATGATTGAAGAAGTCCATTATGATAAAGCAACTTGGGCACCCGTTCCTCATAAATTCGAAGCAGGAACTCCACCATATGTAGAAGCAATCGGTCTTGGAGCAGCCGTAGATTATTTAGGAAATTTGGGTATGTCTGAGGTTGAAAAGCATTCTGATGAATTGCGTGAATACGGTAGGAAAGTTCTATTGGACATTGATGGTGTTAATGTGATACATTCCGAACAAGATATTGCAGGATGTACTTTTGGTATGTATGTTGACGGTGTTCACGCAACAGACCTCTCGGTGATGCTAGATACACATGGAGTTGCTGTAAGAGCAGGCCATCATTGTGTTCAACCGTTTCACAGAAAATTAGGTATTGATGCAACAATTAGATCTACAGCCTACATTTATAACGACAAAGAAGATATAGATACATTAAAGTCAGCAATCATATCTAGCGTCGAAATGTTGAGGTAAAAATGTCTATAAGAGAAAAAGTTGATGAATATAAAAAAATACTTGATATTTTCCCAAATGATCAGGAAAAATATCAATATTTAATTGAAAAAGCTAAAGAGAATAATTCATTTCCTCCAGAACTACGACTCGATAACTTTAAAGTAAATGGTTGTCAAAGCCAAGTTTGGCTTGTTCCTGAAGAAAAAAATGAAAAACTTTTTTTTAATAGCGATTCAGATGCTCTTATCTCAAAAGGGTTGGTGACCTTAATTGCGTCAATATACTCAGATGAAAAAGCTGAAGACATAGTTACATCTGAAATTGATTTAATGGAAGAATTTGAACTTGGTGTAATATTGAGTCCAGCCAGAAGAAATGGCGCTTACAGTATGCTGAAAACAATAAAGGAATATGCTAAAAATTTGATAGCTTGAGTTATCTTTCCCACCAAGATTCATGGGGAAAATCAATCCAGACCTCTTCTGAATCTTTTGCTAAATCACGTATAAAGTAATGAGGTTTGAAATCACATTCATTATTCCACCAGAGGGAGACGAATCTTACATCACATTCATGATTGATATTATCTTTAATATACTCTGATAACTTTTCAAAAGTGACACCACTATCACAGATATCATCTACGATTAAAACTTTTTGATCTTTTGGTTTAGGTAAATAATTCTCCCAATGTGGAAAATCTCTTGTTGATGCATGTACTGGTTTGAATGGAATATCAAGTTTATGAGAAATCATTACACCTGGAATTAAACCACCTCTGCTTATTCCAACTACAACATCTGGAATGAAATCATCACTTTTAAGAAGACTGCAAATTTTGTTTGTATCTTCAAACTGTTCATCCCAAGAATAAAAAAGTTTTTTCATAAATAATAAGTGCTCATTTTAACAAATCTATTTTCTACAAGTAGATAAATAATTAATAAATTTGTTATAATAGTTTTTTTACGAAAGGCAATTATAAAGGAGGTAAGGGTGCGTAGAAGTTGGGCAGTAGGCCTACTTATTATCAGTATTCTTACTATGGCATGCGGTGGAGCCGCATCCGTAGATGATTACAAAGCCGCTTTTGTTTATCTTGGATCACCAAATGATGGTGGATGGACACAAGCTCATGACGAAGGTCGTCAATATCTTGTAGAACAAACAGGTATCGAGACAGCATATACAGAGGATGTTCCACCTGATGCAACTGAATTTAGAACAGTAGCAGAAGCTTATATTGAACAAGGGTACAATATTATCTTTGGAACAACTTTTGGCTATCTTGATATCATGGAAGAAATGGCACTTGAATATCCAGATGTCATTTTCTTACATTGTTCTGGGTATAAATCAAATGATTCAAACTATACAAATTATTTTGGCAAGATATATGAGCCAAGATATCTTTCTGGATTAGCTGCAGGAGCAATAACAGAGTCTAACAAAATTGGTTACGTTGCTGCGTTTCCAATTCCTGAAGTCATTAGAGGTATTAATGCCTTTGCAACAGGAGTAAAGGAAGTCAATCCAGACGCCACAGTAGAAGTTGTGTGGACTAATACTTGGTTTGGTCCTGAAGAAGAAACGCAAGCTGCAAATGCTCTATTAGAAACTGGTGCTGATGTACTTACACAACACCAAGATTCAGCATCTACAGGTATTGCTGCAGAAGCTGCTGGAGCTAAATGGATTGGTTATCATACTGGTTACGGAAAAGAAGCAGCACCCAATGCATTTGTGACAGCACCGGTTTGGAACTGGGGACCATTATATACAGATTTAGTCAATTCCATATTAAATGATGAATTTACTACAACTCCATATTGGGCAGGTTTATCAGCTGACGTTGTTGATCTATTCGAGGTATCAAGTGATGTACCTATGTATGCAACAATGTTGATACAAGAAAGAAAAGATGAGATTACAAATGGTGATTTTGATATATTTGAAGGATTATCAGATGGTGACCTTCTAGGAATGTCCTATTTTATCGATAATGTCATCGGTACGTTAGATTAAGTGTATATATTACAGCACCTCAAATTTGAGGTGCTGTAATTTTTTTTATGAATGAAAATATTTTAGAGCTACGAAATATTTCCAAAAGTTTTGGTGAAACCAAAGCGCTAAACAACGTTGATTTCTATCTTAGAAAAGGCACTATTCATGGTCTTCTAGGAGAAAATGGAGCAGGAAAAACATCATTAATGAACATTATTTCTGGTCTTTACCAACCAGATCGCGGAACTATCAATATACATAGTCGAAAAATAAATAAATTAACACCTGAAATTGCATATTCACTTGGAATTGGTATGGTTCATCAGGAATTTAGATTAATTGATTCATTCACAATTGAAGATAATCTAAAATTGTCTAAAGCAAATATATTCAATAAAAACTTTGATGATGCTTACAAAAAATATTCAGATATTTTTTCTCTAAACACAGATAAAAAAAGAATCATCGCTGATCTGTCTGTTGGTGAAAAACAAAAAATTGAGATAATGAAACTTATATTTAACAACAGTGACATTATGTTACTTGATGAACCTACTGCAGTTCTAACACCTCAAGAAACTGAGCAATTAAAAATTGCGTTACAAAAATTAGCTATTGAAGATGAGAAAACGATTGTAATAATCACTCATAAATTGAAAGAAATCAAAGAATTTACTGAGGCATTGTTTGTGATGAAAAATGGAGAAATGGTATCAAAATTTATAGACTCAAAATCTACTTCCACAAAGGAATTAGTGGAGATGATGATGGGAGAAGCTACTACATATACAGTTAAAAAAGATAATATTCGTTCAGAAATAAAACTAAAAGTAGAAAATGTAAGTTTGAAAGATCCGATGACAAACATAAAAATATTA
Source organism: uncultured Candidatus Actinomarina sp. (assembly GCA_902615855.1). Classification (GTDB taxonomy): domain Bacteria; phylum Actinomycetota; class Acidimicrobiia; order Actinomarinales; family Actinomarinaceae; genus Actinomarina. Next base: position 139,213 of record CACMQN010000002.1, on the reverse strand, counting down.
GAAGATATTAATTTTGAAATACAAGGTGGTGAAATTTTGGGAATTGCTGGAGTTTCAGGTAATGGTCAAGTTGAGTTAGCAAATCTTATAAGTGGTATTAATAAAATTTACGAAGGAAAAGTATTAATAAAAAATGAAGACGTCACTGGTGAAGGTGTAAAATCAAGAAAAAAATTAAACTTTGCATATATACCTGAAAACAGATTGGGCGTCGGTTTAGCTCCAGGTGTATCAGTAATCGATAATTCAGTGGTAAGAGAGTATTTCAAAACCAAGACAGCATTACACTTATCAAAATCCAAAACAAATAAATACCTAAATAATCTGGTAGATAAGTTCTCAATAAAATCCGGAAATCCTAAAGCAGAAATTTCAACACTTTCTGGAGGAAATATGCAAAAGTTGCTAATGGGTCGAGAATTGACAATAAATCCTGAAGTGATTTTGGCATCTCAGCCAACAAGAGGATTAGATGTAAATTCAGTTGATAAAATACACCAATTGCTTGTTGAACAAAGAAATAATGGCACAGCCATACTCCTCATATCCGAAGATCTTGATGAGCTATTCAAATTAAGTAACAGATTATTAGTAATCTTTGAAGGGAAAATAATTCAATCTTTTGAAACAGGTGAAATGGATATATCAAAAGTTGGCTTGGCAATGGCTGGTATAAATGGGTAATTTCTTTCTTTCCAAAAAACAGAATGTTAGCGAACTAAGTACTTTTTATTCGTTTTTAATTGGGTTTGTAATAGCGTTAATGATTGGAACAATTATTTTAATTATTCAAGAAAAAAATCCATTGGAGACATTTTCATTAATGTTTAGATTGTCTTTGGGTAGCGTAAATAGCTTTACATCTTCTCTCAATAAAGCGGTTCCTTTAATTTTGGCGGGGTTAGGTATATCGATAATTAATTCTGTAAAGTTTTGGAACATAGGGGCAGAAGGTCAAATTTTTTTTGGAGCAATAGCAGTTAACTATATTTATATAAATACTCAAGTTACAAACTCAACGATGTTGATATTTGTTTTATTAATTTCAGGATTTGTCGGTGGAGCAATTTGTATACTCATACCAGCCATTACAAAAGTTTTTTTTGGTGTTAATGAAATAATTACAACTTTGCTTACAAATTATATTGCAATAGGTATAACTATATATCTAATAAATGGCCCGTGGAAAGATCCAGGATCTCTAAATTTTCCGGCTGCAGAATATATTGGGGAAGAGGTCTATTTACCAACGATATTTGGAAAATTAAGTTTTGGTTTTATTGTTTGTATTACATTTACAGTTATTGCTTTTTATCTAAAAAATAAATCAATATTTGGATATGAGTTGAGAATCGCAGGTGGTTCAGAATTGACTGCTATATATGCAGGCATAAATGCAAAACAAAAAGCATTCATTGCCATGTTAATTGGAGGTGGATTTGCTGGATTAGCTGGAGGAATTGAGCTTTTAGGTCAAACACACAGATTATCAACAGGAATTTCCCAAGGTTTTGGTTACACTGCAATAATTGTCGCTGCTATCACGGGAATGAGGCCTATTGGAATATTTTTAGTCGGTTGCTTATTCGGTGCCCTCTCAATAGGTGGTTCAGTCATACAAACAGTTGGAGTAAGTACCTACATTGCTGATATCATACAAGCATCAACTTTAATGGGGGCATTGATCTCACAATTTTTCTTTAATTACGAAATAAAAAGAAAAGAAAATGCTTGATATTCAACTAATTGGTCTATTAAATGCAACCTTACAAGCTGCAACATTACTGTTTATTGCAGCCTTGGGTGAATTGATTACAGAAAAGTCTGGAATTCTTAATCTTGGTGTTGAAGGAATGATAGCTATAGGGGCTGTTTCAGGATTTATGACTGCAATTAATACAGAAAATATATATCTTGCAATAATTGTAGGAATCTTGTCATCTGCTGCCTTTGCTTCTATTCATGCTCTCGTTACTGTTTTATTGAAGCAGGATCAAACTGTATCAGGACTAATTCTGACTATTTTAGGATTGGCACTTTCTTCTTTGATGGGTAAAGAATATAGAGGAAAAAAATTAAATGTTAAAATTGAAAGTTTATCAAATAACAATGAACCATCAAATTTTATTGAAGTTCTTATGAGTCAAAATATAGTTTTTTATATTGCATTAATACTGATGATATCAGTTTCTTATCTGCTCCAAAATACCTTATTTGGACGGAGACTCCAAGCAGTTGGAGAAGACTCCAAAGCAGCGGATTCTATGGGATTAAAGGTAAATAGAACTCAATTTATTGCAACGTGTATTGGAGGTGCTTTTGCAGGATTATCTGGCGTTTATTTAACTCTTAGTTATGTTCCATATTGGACAGATAACATGACGTCTGGAAGGGGGTGGATAGCTTTAGCATTAGTAATATTTGGAGGGTGGAAGCCATATAGAACAGCACTAGGAGCTCTACTTTTTGGTTTCTTGGAAGCACTTGTACCTCGTTTACAAACATATGGATTTGATTTAAATCCTTATATTGTAAAAATTACTCCATACATAATTACAATTTTTATTCTGGTAATTTTAACAATATATAAAGGCGGAAGAACTGGTGCTCCAAAAAATATTGGAATACCTTTTTTTAGAGAAAATAGATAAATTAAAAATAGAAAAAATGATTGAAAATAAATATGCAACAGCACTGGATGGACTCATTATTGAAAATCCGGTAAAAAGTTTTTTTGATTTCTGTAAAGAACGAGAAAATATAAGAATTTCAAGAGAAAATGGTGAAGATTTTCCATGGAGCACTGATGAAATTTTTCAAAATGGAAGGTTCTTGAATGTCTTTAGAGAAGATGATCGAGTTAGTAAATCAATTATTAAATTTGCGGGTAATTTAGATGAAAATCCATCAAAACTAATTAACGCTGTATTTTTTGCAAGATGGTGTAATAGACAAGAAGTTTTAGATACGTTAACGCCCGAAAATTTAGATGATCCTGATGACTTAAAAAATAAATTAGAAAGTATTGATCCATGGTGTAATGAAACTGCATATCCAGTTGAACCAGTTACATGGAGAGGTAAACAATACTCAAGAATTGATGCTGCAACTAGATTATTTTACGAGGTTAAAGATTCTATACTAGATATTCTTGAATCATCAAACAATAGTGTAATTACTGCAACTAACAACATAAATAATGAATTTCAAATGCAAAATGATTTTCCAATATTCATGGCAGTTATTGATATAGCTTGGTTCAGACCTGATATTATTCCAATTGAAAGTGAGGTTCCTACAGGGATAGGTGCTGTTGCTTATCTGGATAGATTACAAAATCATCTTGGTTTAAGTTCCCACCAAGAAGTTGGTGAAAAAATGATTGAACTACAAAAAACATACTGGCCTGAAGCAAAACGAGCTTTTAATCCAATCGATATAGAATATTTAGCCTGTGAATGTAGAAAATACTATAGCTATATAAATGGAACAAAGGTTTTTGAAGGTAAAAACAAATTTATACCTTAATTAGCTAAGTTTATTAATTCTATTTATGTATTTTTCCTCGTTTAAAAAAGAGGAATTTAAAAATGACTCAGTTATTTCTTGAGCAGCCTCAATATCTAGATTTTCCGAACCCAGACATAGAACATTTACATCATTATGCTCAACAGATTGAACAGCGGTTTTTACATTGGTGACATTAGAGGCTCTGATACCTTTTACTTTATTTGCTGCAATAGACATGCCAACACCTGTCCCACAGATTAAAACTCCCTTTGTACCCTCATTATCCAAGACAAAATCAGATACTTTCGTTGCATAATCTGGAAAATCACAAGGTTCCAAACTATCAGTTCCTAAGTCTTCAATTTCAAGATCGGAAGATAAAGATTCTATTAACAATTGTTTTAATTCAAAACCTGCATGATCGGAAGCAATAGCGATTTTATTGACCATTAGATAAGCTTCTCTATATCCAAAAGATCATCAATATCACCCTCTGGCATTAATTCTTTACTAAGCAATACTTCTTTTATTGTTAATCCATTTTCCATAGCTTGTTTAGCTACCTCAGCAGCTACATCATATCCAAGCTTTGGTACAAGTGCTGTAACTAGGATTGAGTTTTTTTGAGTATCTTCATTTAACTTCTCAGTATTTGCTTCAAGGTCTTTTATCAGCTTATTCCCAAACACATTTACTCCAGTAGTGAGTAAAGCAATGCTTTCAAGTAGGTTGTGAGCCATTACAGGAAGCATTGTATTTAGCTCAAAATTTCCATTGGCTGATGAAAACGTAATGGTTGTATCATTTCCAATAACTTGAGCGGATACCTGCATCATCATTTCAGGTATTACTGGATTTACTTTTCCAGGCATTATTGATGATCCTGGTTGTAAAGCAGGAATTTTCAAATCTCCCAATCCAGACACTGGTCCACTACCCATCCATCTAATGTCATTTGCAATCTTAAAAAGCGATACTGCAAGTGCCTTCAAAGCACTTGATAAATGAACCACTTCTTCTCTTGATCCTTGTCTTGTGAAATGATTTTCTACTTCTTTAAAGGGTATTCCTATTGATGATTGAAGTTCGCTTGCAACATCAGCCCCAAAATTATCAGGAGCATTTATTCCAGTACCGACAGCGGTACCTCCAATTGCTAATTTCTGGACATTATCTAAAGAGGCTTTAATGTCACCCATTCTTTCATCAATAAGGTCAGCATATCCAGAAAATTCTTGACCTAAACTAACAGGTGTAGCATCCATTAAATGAGTTCTTCCGTTTTTATAGACTTCCTCCCACTGTTTTGCCTTTTCATTAAGTAATGAAATAAGATTATCTAATTCAGGAATGAGCCCTTCAGTAACATCTATTACAGCAGCAACATTTGTTGCTGTTGGAATTACATCATTTGATGATTGACTCATATTTACATGGTCGTTTGGATGTATTGATTCACCAGTTTTATCAGATGCTATTTTTGCAATGATTTCATTAGCATTCATATTTGTAGAAGTGCCTGATCCAGTTTGGAAAATATCAACTGCAAAATCCTTGTCATGATTACCTGAGATTACTTCTTCAGCACCATCAATAATTGCAGTTGCTATTTTTTTATCTAATAATTTATTATCTTGATTTACTATTGCACAAGCTTTTTTAATTTCACCAAGTGCTCTTATAAATGATCGAGAGAACTTTAGTTCTGAAATTGGAAAATTCTCAATTGCTCTAGCAGTTGAAGCACCATACATAGCATCAATAGGTACTTCAAATTCACCCATTGAGTCTTTTTCTATTCTTGTTTCTTTTTTATTCAATTTTCTTCCTGATATTGAGTGTATCCACCAGAATCGACTTCTTCAATCAATTCATTTGAACCTGATTTAACGATTTTACCGTTAACAACAATGTGGACTTTATCAACATCAAGATATTTCAGTATTCTGCTGTAGTGAGTAACTAATATATAAGTTGTTTTTTCATCTCTATTTTCGTTAATCAAAGATGCAACAGATTTAATTGCATCAATATCTAAACCTGAGTCTATTTCATCAAGAAGGGCTAAAGATGGCTTCATCAATGATAATTGAAATAATTCTGATCTTTTTTTCTCTCCACCTGATAAATCTACATTTACATCGCGATCTAAGAATTCTTCTAAGTTAAACCTTTTAGATGTTTCAATTAACTCATCTTCATCTACATTTTCTAGGAACGATTCTATTAATTCTTTTAACGTAACACCTGGTAAACCTACGGGATATTGAAATGATTGAAAAATTCCTTTTTCTGCTCTTTCAAACTGTGGAATTGATAATACGTCATCTCCATTAAGTGTTACCTTACCTTCTTTTTCATAATCGGTATTACCCATAAGTACATGACAAAGAGTTGATTTTCCTGAGCCATTTGGCCCCATGACTGCATGGAGTTCTCCACTGCTTATCTCTAAATTAATCCCCTTTAGAATTTCAACATCACCAATTGAGGCTTTTAGGTTTTCTATTTTAAGCATTGTCTTCCATTTCTAAATAAATAACTTCATCTTCGACAGTAATTTCATATGTAGCAACTGGTTTAGTTGCAGGTAAAGTTACAGCCTCTCCTGTTTTTAAATCAAATTCTGCTCCGTGCAATGGACATTCAATTTTACAATCAAATACTTCTCCTTCAGCAAGTGATGCTTCTGCGTGAGAACACATATCGTCTATGGCAAAGTATTCACCTTCAACATTAAAAATTGCTATGTCTTTATCATCAATACTTACAACTTTTACAGAATTTTCATTTACCTCTGATGTGTTTATGGTTTTAACTTTCATCTGATTTTCTTCCTAGTATATTTTCATACTTTTTAGCTAAAGTATCTGCAACTTCATCATGAATAATTTCCCAAGCATCCTCATTGATTACTTCATTAAAGAAACCTTTAATTAATAATTTTTCAGCATCTTCTTTATTTATGCCTCTAGACATAACATAGTGATATAGAGTTTCATCAATTGGCCCAACTGATGAACCATGTCCACAAATAACGTCATCACAAAGAATCTCCAAGTTTGGAACAGATTGCGCTGATGCTTTTTCAGTTAGAATTATGTTTCTATTTTCTTGCTGCGATTCTGTTTTAACAGCTCCCTCAGCAATATGTATAGTTCCTGTAAATATAGAAGAACTTTCATCACCTAATACACCTTTAGTAATCATATTTGATGTTGTGCTTTTGCCTAAGTGATTCACAAATACCCTTGTATCATGTATCTGAGCATTCTCTCCAAAATATACGCCATCAATTTCAAATCCGGAACCATTGCCATATAAATCAACATCTAATCTTGACCTAGAAAACAAGCCACCAGTACTAACCATATGAACAGATAGATTTGCATCATTTAGAAGTTTGGCGTAAAGATTATTGACAATACTTATGTCATTTTTTGATGTTACATTGATAATTAATTCTAGAGTTGCATTCTGTTCTAGAAATAATTCTATTGCAGGAAATATATTGCCATTTACCAAATCACCAAAATTTAATAGGAGCTTACCTGATTTATTTTTTGCTACATTTACACCTAGATATGGGACTGCTGTTTCCTCATTTTGAAAATTTACTGAATAGTACTGACTAAAGTCATCTTTAACATTAAGTTGAAATCCACCAGTCAATTTCTCAAATTGTTCAACTAAAAATTTATCTAATGGTCTTTTAATTGATTCGTCAATAATTGGTTTCTCTATTTTTGCTATGTCTATGACTTCTATTTTTTCTTCTTCAACATTAACAACGAATTCGTGACAATTTGTATCAATGTTAAATGTCTCATTTTTCTCAATATTTACAGGTTTACCAACTTCGAATTCATTAACTGAATACACATTTTTTCCGGTGTATTTCCAGTCTTCATTTTTTACAGATATATCAGAAAAATCTTTAGATGTTATTTTTCCAAGATTTTTTTCAACTAATTTTGTGTTCAAATTACTTCCTATGCAATTAACCTACAGCACCGGCCTCAATCATATTGAGTTCGATTAATTTGTTAAATTCCATTGCATATTCCATTGGAAGTGTTTTTGTAAATTCTTCGACAAAGCCAGCAACAATCATTGAAGTTGCCTCTTCTTCGGAAAGCCCACGACTCATCAAGTAAAAAAGCTGATCTTCACCAACTTTTGAGACTGTAGCTTCATGCCCAATTTCTGCTGAAGATTCTTCAATCTCCATATAAGGGTACGTATCTGATCTAGATTCATCATCTAAAATCAATGCATCACATCTCACAAAACTTTTTGCTGTTTCAGAACCATCCTCTACTCTTACTAAACCTCTATAGGCTCCTCTTCCACCACCTTTTGAAATAGATTTTGAAGTAATCAAGGAAGTAGTATCAGGAGCAAGATGCACCATCTTTGCACCTGTGTCCTGATGTTGACCGCTATTTGCAAATGCGACTGACAAAACCTCACCATGAGCTCCTGGCTCCATCAAGTATACAGATGGATATTTTACTGTTAATCCTGAACCAAGGTTTGCATCGATCCATTCCATTGTTGCATTGCCATATGCTTGTGCTCTTTTTGTCACTAAGTTATAAACATCATTTGACCAGTTTTGGATTGTTGTATATCTGCAAGTACCAGATGCCTTTACTACAATTTCGACCACTGCTGAGTGCAATGAATCAGTTGTGTAAACAGGTGCTGAACATCCTTCTATATAATGAACTGATGCTCCCTCATCAACAAGAATTAAGGTTCTTTCAAATTGGCCCATATTCTCAGCATTGATTCTGAAATATGCCTGCAAAGGATCTTCAACATGAACGCCTTTTGGTACATAAATAAAAGATCCACCAGACCATACTGCAGAATTTAATGCTGCAAATTTATTGTCTCCAGGAGGAATAACTGTTCCAAAATATTCTTTAACAAGTTCAGGATATTCTCTGACAGCAGTGTCCATGTCACAAAATAAAACACCTAATTTCTCAAGATCTTCACGATTTTTGTGATAAACAACTTCACTTTCGTATTGTGCTGTAACTCCTGCAAGGTAGCTTCTTTCTGCTTCAGGAATACCTAATTTTTCATATGTTTGTTTGATCTCTTCAGGTACTTCATCCCATGAATCTGCCTGATTTTCAGTAGGTTTGATGTAGTAATAAATATCATCGAAATCTAATTTATTTAGTTTATCTTTAGCTACCCATTCAGGCATAGGTTTATCTAGAAATCTTTTATATGCTTTTAATCTAAAATCGAGCATCCATTCTGGCTCTTCTTTAATCTCAGACATTTTTCTAATAATGTCTTCATTCAATCCTTTTTCAGGTTTAAAAACATTCTTTTCAGGGTCAGACCACCCCAAAGAGTATTTACCAATATCTATATCTACGTCAGTCATAATTTAATTCTAGTTAAGTCTCGTTTCAATAATAAGAGCAATGAATATAGATTTCTCTTATTATTAATTAAACTTTAATTGATGCCTGTTATATGTGTAAATCCATCAAATAGTTCTGAAAAAGAAATTGTTGAAAAACTATCCTTGCAAAATGGTGATTTAAGGGTGTTTTTATCTGATCAATTAGAAGAAACATTTAATAAATCTATTCCTGGAAAAAAAGCAATAGGTGATATTTTAGATGATACTCACATCTCAACAGCTTCACACGGTGCATTTTGCGGCGTATTTTTTGAAGATATCAAATCGGATCTTAGAAATGTTTTTTTAAGTGCAATTAAAGAAAGTACCTTAAAAAGAATTTTATGGGTTTCAGAAAGTGCACCTACTGATGAAATTTTAAAAATAAGTAACTTGGCCTATTTGCAACATAAAAATTATGAAAATTTATCTGAAGAAATCTTGGAGTTAGAAAGTAAAGAAGAAATAGAATTTGGTTTAAAGGAAATAAGATAATAGATCATGTCAAAAGAATCAGTTTATAAAGATGGATCAGGTTCAAGAAAAGGATTTGTTTCAAAATTTCAAACTGAGACTAACTTTGAAACACAATCAGAGAACAATGTATCAAAGTTAAAAAATAAAATATTTAATAAAAGCGCCGAACATATGAGTGAGCTAATTGATAATTGTGTTTCTTTAACGGTTACTTCCCCTCCATACAATGTTGGTAAGTTAAGTGACCTTGATCTTGATGACAAAAAATATTGGAAGTTAATGGAATCATGTTTTCAAGAAGTTTACAGAGTTACGGAATCAGGAGGTCGTCTAGTTGTTAATGTAGCAAATTTAGGAAGGAAGCCTTATATACCTTTCTCAAATAAATTTACGGACATGTTGACTAACATAGGATTCATTATGAGGGGTGAAATAATATGGCAAAAATCTAAAGGTGCCAATGCAAACTTTGCATGGGGCAGTTGGTTATCTGCATCAAACCCAGTGATTAGGGATCTACATGAATACTGTTTGGTATTTTCAAAAGAGTCATTTAATAGAAATAAAGAGGGTGTATCTACGATTGATAAAGAAGAATTTATGGATTCAACACTTTCAATATGGAATATTCTTCCAGCAAAGGCAAAAAAAATTGGCCATCCAGCACCTTTTCCTGAAGAACTAGTTGATAAATTTATAAATTTATATTCTTATAAGGATGAATTAATACTGGATCCATTTATGGGAAGTGGAACAACAGCTTTAGCCGCTTTAAATTCAAATAGAAAGTATGTCGGTTACGAAATAAATAAAGAGTATTGTGATTTGGCTAACAAAAGAATTAAAGATCGTTAACTAAGTTCCAAGCAGAAAAAAGGTCTTTATAGGTCTGATTATTTTTTAACAGATTGTTGTGGCTGTCAAAACCAATCAAATTTCCATTTTCCATCACCATTATTTTTTCAGCATTTAGAACTGTTTCGAGCCTGTGAGCAATAACTATGGAAGTTTGAAAAGCCAAAAGCTTTTCAGTAGCATCTAAAATTGATGACTCAGATTCAATGTCTAAGTTGGCTGTTGCCTCGTCAAAAACAATAATTTTTCGTTTTGCTAATACAGCTCTTAAAAGAGCTACAAATTGTCTTTCCCCTGCTGAAATATTTCCCCCTCTTTCTCCAACCTCTTGATCAAGCTTGTTTTCATATCTATCAAACCAATCAAGAACACCGATTGAAGATAATTCCTCTTCCAAAGATTCCAAATCAGGTTTTGAATACATGAGATTTTCCCGAATTGTTCCCCTGAACAAGAAGCTTTCTTGTGGAACAAATGCAACATTTTCTCTGACCCAATCTTCATCAACCTCGTTAGAATCGACACCAAAATATTTCATACTGCCATTTGTAGGAAGATAAAATCTTAAAATTAATTTTGCAATAGTGCTTTTACCCGCTCCTGTTTCTCCGACAATAGCAATCTTGTCTCCTTTATTTATTGAAAATGAAACGCCATGCAAGACATTTTCTCTTCCATATGAAAAAGATACATTATCAAATTCAACTGTCTGCTCTAAATCATCGTCAGGAAACTCTTCACCTTTTTTGCTCAAATTAGGCTTTTCATCAAGAATTGAGAAAACTTTCTTCATTGAGGATCCCGCTGATCTTAATGTATCGTAATTAAATGACAATTGTATGAGAGGATCAAAAAAATAGTTTAAATAAAATAGAAGCGCAACCAATTCTCCAACGGAAAGAGTTCCTTCAGATATTCTCTGAGAGCCAAACCATAAGACTGTTGCTATCGATGACACTCTTGTAAATTCCAAAAATGGAAAATAAACTGCAATGTTTCTTGCTGATCTCATGTTTGCATTGAAATGTTCTTTATTGACTTTTTTAAATCTTTTTATTTGAGTATCTTCATCGGTATATGCTTGTATCACTCTGACACCAGAAATACCTTCCTGAAGAGATGATAGAACTTGTCCTATCCACTCTCTTACCTCCCAATAAGTTGTGTCAGCATAATTTCTGAAAATTTTAGTTGCTATTGCCAATATCGGCATGATTACAAAAGCAAGTATGGATAGTTGGACATCTACTAAAAAGACAGCTACAACAGCACCAAATATTGTCAACAGTGCTGTTATCACACTACTTGCGCCTTCTCTCGCAAATTCATTTAAACTCTGCATATCTGAGGTAAGTCGAGCAACTAATACTCCAGTTTTATTTTTTTCAAAATAGTTAATATCAAGTGAAGACATATGTCTAAATAATTTTTCTCTCACTCTACGAACATAGGTCTCTCCAACCATACCTATTGAAAGCAACGCCTGACTGGTGACAAAATAGAGAAAAACTAATGTAATTAAATAAAATAAAGATTGCTGAAGAACATAGTTGTAGTCAGATTTTAAAACGCCATCATCTATTCCATTTGATATTAGATTAGGTCCCACCATTCTTAATCCTGTTGCTAATAGAGCAATTAATGAGCTAATAAGAAACTTATTGATTACCTCTGGGACCAATTTCATGGATCTTGAAAAAGTTTTATCTTTCAACTTAATTCTGCACTTTCTGTTCTTCTAAGAATAAATTCCTATAAGAAGCTACATCCTCAAGAATTTCTTCATGTTTTCCTTGAGCTTTAATCCTTCCATCCTCTATAAATAAAACCTCATCACATAATTCAATAGTTGGAACCCTATTAGTAATAATTAAAGTTGTCATTTTGTTCATAACATTTTTTAATTCATTCCTAATCTCTTCTTCAGTTGAGGCATCAACCGCAGAAAGTGCATCGTCGAGAATTAATATTTTTGGATTTCTTACGATTGCTCGTGCAAGTGCAATTCTTTGACGCTGTCCGCCAGATAATCCATAGCCACGTTCACCAACTTTAGTTTCATATGTCTCCGGTAATTGTGATATAAATTCGTGTGCTTTTGCAATTATTGCAGCTTCTTCAACTTTCTCTTGAGATGCTTCAATTGAACCGATAGCAATATTATCTTTGGCTGAATTTGAAAATAAGAAACTTTCCTCGAAAGCTAAACTGACATTATTCCTTAGCTCTTCTAATTTAATATTTGTAATATCTACTCCATCGATTTTTATATTTCCGGAATCTATATCGTATAGCCTTGGAAGTAAATATGCTAATGTTGATTTTCCTGATCCAGTTGCACCAACAATAGCAATTGTTTTTTGACCACTAACCTTAAAACTAAGATCTCTAAAAATATTTTCGTTGCCATAACTAAACTTCACATTTTCAAATTCAATACTTCCGTTTCCATTGTCGGGAAAAGACTCTAACTTTTCATTATCAAAAATTGTAGGTTGTTCATCCAGCAACTGTAAGATTCTATTTCCAGCTGAAACACTTGAAGGAATTTCTGATAAGAACCATGCTGTTATTCTGAGTGGCCAAATTAATAATATAACGTACTGGGTGAAAGCTATAAAGTCACCTAATGTGATTAAATCATTTAATGCTAGGTAACCTCCAAGCAAAAGGACAACCAAAGTGATAATCATTGGTATCAGTTCAAACATAGGAACAAATCTTGTTCTTAAATGTAAAAAATCAATAGAGGTATCATAAATTTTTCCTATTGAGCTTTCTACTTTTTCTGATGCTTCATTTTCATTTCCAAAAGCTTTTACAACTCTGATACCACCTAATTGTTCCTCAACTTCAGTGGTCATCTCTGCTTCAGCCTCTTTTACCCTTAGCGAGATTTCCATTGCCTTTGATGCAAAAATGCCAGCTAGCCAGAGAACTAGCGGAATTGATAATAGAACAATAACTCCTAGAGTAAAACTTATCGATACAAGAGTAATGCTAAGTATAAGAAGAAGAAAAACATTAGCGGTTGCCAATGGTGCAATTGCAAAAGCAAGCCTTACTTGTGATGCATCACTTGATGCCCTTGCCATTAATTCACCTGTTGGCACTTTATCATGGTATTTAAATGCAAGTTTTTGCATATGACCAAAGATGCTATTTCGAATCTCTGCTTCAACATTGAATGAAACAGACATACTAAAGTACCTTCTTATGCCTATTGAAGCTGCTCTTATATAACCAATAACAATAAGAAAAGATATGAAGACAACAATTATTTGGCGATTATTAGCAACAATACCATCATCAACAATTCTTTTTATTAGATAAGGATGCAAAACAACAAGGAAACACCAAATCACCGCAGACGACATTGAAATTAAAAAGTGTTTACGATTATTTTTTACTTCCTGAACATAAAAGGTAAGAGCTCTTTTAAATTCAGCGGTTTTGAAGACATCAAACATACTTTTTAATAATAAATGCCTAAGAAATAAACACTAAGGACTTTGTGTATTATTTCACAAGCATATTAGAGTTCAAATTAATGAACGATGTATTAGATAAAAAAATTGAAGATGTTTTAGATTCCGCTGACAGAATGTTTATAGCGACAAGTGTTGGTGGAAACTCATCTGGTGCTTCAGTTTTCTATGCTCGGGATGGAGAAGATCTTGTATTCTTCACATTTAATCCAACAAGAAAAGCTGAACAAATCCGTCTAAATCCAAGAGTTCATGTTGTCATATGGCCAAAAGGACAAGAAGGCATTAGGGGTTTACAAATAGATGGAGAATGTTACAAAATCAAAGATGAGGATGAAAAAGAAAAAGCTTATGAAATGGTTCTCTCAACTACTGAAGCTTTTAAAGAATATATGGAAGATGAATTTTTAAAGAAAAATGATGTTGTTGGTTATTACAGAATCAAACCAACAACTGTAAAATATGTCGACTTTTATCAGGAAGAGCAATTTGAGTGGAAAACATATCCAGCTAATAGAACTTCGGCTGTGAAGTTCGCTTTTAAATTAGCGTTAAAAAGAGTTGGACTGTGGCTACGTACTGTTAGAGCCCCCTTTCTAACAGCTACTATTGCACCAATATTGATTGGTGCGTCAGTGGCATGGAGTGATCTAAAATCAGAAAATTTAAACAGTGCGTGGTCATGGAATATGTTTTGGCTTGTGTTAGGTGGTGCCTGTCTTGCACAGATAGCAACAAATGCATCAAATGATTATTTTGATCATACTTCAAATGCTGATGAGATAAATAAAGTCGCAAGTCCTTTTAATGGAGGAAGTAGAGTAATTCAGGTTGGTTTAATGACTCCTGGGCAAGTACTTCTAACTGCATTGGTGAGTATTATTGGAACAGTTATTATTGGCTTATATATTAACCAACAAATTAGTGGTTTTGTTTTTGGCAACACACCAATTCTTTGGACTGGAATAATTGGAACCTTTTTAGCACTAGGGTATACGGGTGATCCCATAAGGCTTGGATATAAGGGTTTTGGAGAAATCGCAATAGCTTTAGGTTTTGGCCCTGTAATGGTAATGGGTGCACATTATGTTCTTACTGCACCAATACATAATAATGATTTGTCTCTTTGGAACTGGGCAGAAGCTTCAATTGCATCAGTACCAATTGCATTGTTAGTAATGCTTATCGTTTGGATAAATCAATTCCAAGACGCCCCTTCTGATGCTGCTGTTGGTAAGAACACTTGGGTTGTTCGAACAGCTGTTAATGATGGCTGGATGAGGTTAGAAAAGCCTCTATCCCTTTACAAACAATTTATGATTGAGGCTTTTGCCTCTGTGGCGTTGATAGGTATTTTAAGTTTCTTTACTGATTTTGGAACAGTTTATGCATTCATAGCACTAATTCCATTGGGGTTAGTATGGAAAGCATTCAAAATGGCGGATGATTGGATGCTTAAATGGAACGATCCTGAAGCAGATCGTCAAAAAGTGCCCTATGAACTCCTTCTTGTAAATGTATCAACTATTGGAATTCATTTTTTAACAGGAATACTTCTTGCTGTTGCTTATTTCATCTAATTGAACGAATCAGCAAATTTTTCTAATATTCATAAATTTTACGACTTTATAAATTCATTAACTACATTAGGTTTTGATAAATCATGGCGAAAACAAGCTGCTGCAAAATTAAACCCTGGAAATGTTCTTGATCTGGGAAGTGGAACTGGAGCTTCATATTACGACCTTAAAAATTTTGATGTAACAGCACTTGATCCTGATGAGCAAATGCTCTCATTAAATAACTTTGAGAAGAAAGTTGTCGGCAAAGTTGAAGAGCTACCTTTTAATGAAAATTCATTTGATAATGTTTTATGTTGTTTCGTATGGAGAAATGTTGATGATACAGAAAAAGCCATGAGTGAAGTCTATCGAGTACTCAAGCCTGGAGGTAAGTTTATATTGTTAGATATGACAAGACCAAAAAATACTTTGTTAAGACTTATTCATAAAATTGGGACATATATTTTGTTGCACTTTGTTGGTCTCATAACATCGAACTTTAAGGAATATAGGTTTTTATATAAGTCTCTTGATTTTTATCCTCAACCTGAAGTTCATTTGTCTAAAAATAATTACGCAAATCTTACTATTAAAAGAATTGGCTTATTTGATTTTGTATATCTAGCAGAATTTACAAAGCAACATTAACTTCCATATCATAAGTGGATTATGATTGGACAGCCTCATCAATTATCGTTGTTGAGCCAAATCAAATCATCAAAATTAAACATAGAAATAAGAAAAATTTATTGATTTGCTAGTTGAAGTAAAAGACCGCCTACTGTCTCCTCTGGAAGATTTCCTGTCCTTCTTGCGATTACATTTAAGTCTTTATCTAAAAATACCCAATAGGGAAATGCATTTAGGCCGTAAGCACTACCAATTTCTTTATCTAGATCATAAAGTTGTGTCTCGCTCCATCCCTCTTCATCTAACCATTTTTGTGGCGGATAGTTTTCTCTTCCCCGATCAATGGATGTTGCTATTGCAATAACTTCTACACCATCGGGAACGCCTATTGTATTAATAACGCGCTGTACAATTGGCACTTCTTTTTGACAATATCCACACCAGTGTGCAAGGAATAATAAAGCTTTTGCATTACCATTTTTTTCTAAAGTTACTATCTCAGAGTTTTCATTCGGAGCAGAAAATATAGGAGCAGCAAGGCCCAAAGCTATGTTGTCATCATTTTCTCCAGAAAATTCTGGAAGTAAATCTCCAGTTACAGTGGTTTCACCTTCTGGTAATCCAGCAGCAACAGGTTCAGAACTTAGGGTAACGCCTATGGCGATTGCGAGGCCTAACACCAAAATTACAGCACCAGCGATAATAAAGTTTTTATTCAACTAATTCCTTCCTTGAAAAATCATAATACAACAAAGCGACAAATATCGTTAAAAATCCAGTCCCTGCCATTACTGGAATACTTATAAAACCAAAAATATCGACGTATTTCATGTCACATGGAACGTCAACTGCACAAGTTCCTCCTCCACCCCCACCGTTTTGGAGAAAAATATGATATGCACTAATAGCTACACCGATGATACTTATATAACCAACTCTAAAAAAAGGCCTTTTAAATAATGAGATTATTAATGCAATTGCTATTGGATACATTAAGTATCTTTGATACCAGCAGAATCTACATGGTATAAAACCAACCACTTCAGAATATACAATACTTCCAATTGAGCTAAAAACCGCAACTGAAATAGCAAAGTTTAAAAATTGATCAGTTATTAATTTACTAAAAGTTTTTTTTGAAAAATAAAGATAAAGCATTGCAATTGTAGACGCCCACGCAATGAAAGTAAGGAATCCAAAAAAAGTATTAAATAAAATTATGAGATCCATATTGAAATTTTAACCTACAAAAAATGATAGGCGACATTTGTCGCCTATCATTAAAATTTTATTCGAAAAAGTTACGAAACTTTTTCTCCTGACTTAACTCGAGCCATTTGTAGTACTAGTACACCAAGTCCGACCTTATTAATTATGTCAGCGACTGTGTATAGAACTTCTCTAATAGCATCAAAGTCTCCTACTACAGGTGCAATGTATCCCAAAGGATAAATTATCCAACCTACAAGGATTAGGTTCTTAATATTTTCAAAAGCTGCTGCTTCATCACCTTTAAGACCTTCTCCTTCAGCTTGAAGATTTCTCATTAGCCAGACGTAAGTTGCCATAGCAATTACGAAACCTGTCCAATATTCGTTGCTTCCTGCTGCTGATGTTTCACCGTAGTATCCTGCACCAATCATTACTGTTGCTGCAATTCCCCAGTTACGGACTGCCTCATTGTATGCGGCACCCTTTCTTGTAACTGCAAGGACTTCGACGAACATCAAAGGAACAGTTAAGACCCAGTCAACGTATCTTAACCCTGTATCGTATGCTCCACTTTCCCAAGATGCACCCATCTTTTGATAGTGATACCATGCAATACCACAGACAAGTGCTGAAATATAAACACCACGTCTGTGTTCTGGTTTAACTTCTCTTGATGAAGCAAGTAAAAATACTGTTCCTGCAAGCATTCCCACAGTTGCCACCATGAAAAGTCGGTATGTTAGTTCTTCCATTTTAGAAGTACTCCTTTTTTTCTTTAATGTGAAACGTTCACATCACAAATGTACCATTCTTGTGAAATTATTAAAATAATTTGAAAATTTTTTAATAAATTTTGTAACTTTATTTTTAAAAAATAGTAATTAAACAGTGGATCCGACAGACCATTTTTCTAAATATGGTTTCAAATTAAACTTTGTCGCTGTAGATTTTGAGGTCATATACCTAATTTTTCCATAAATTGGCCTCTCTGGACCCCATGCTCTGTCATATCTTCCTAATATCCAAAATACTCCTGAGTATGAATTTGGATCTCTTCCGTCTAAGGCAAAACGATCATTTAAATCTATCAAATAGGAAAGTGCAATTTGTGGATTAGGCGTCCATTCAAGAATTTTCTTACCCCACAACATTCTTAAATAATTATGAATTCTACCTTCAGTTTTTAACTGATTTTGAGCTGCGTTCCAAATTTCATCATGTGTATTAGCGTTTGTAAATTCTGATAAGTCATAGATATATTCTCTTTCATCATTGGCATGATCATCTAGTGTTTTAATTGCCCAGTCTGGTAAAGATTGATATTGGTCATAGTTTGCTCGTTTTACACAGGTATGATATCCAAGCTCTCTCCAAGTGATTAGCTCATCAAAAAAACTTTCAAGATTAGCAGATCCACCCCACCATCCTTCTCTACGACCTACAAAATTTGGATCGATATTCTCAACTGACCAGGACTCATTACTAATTATTTTTTCAAAGACTTCATACGTTGAAATGTGTCCAAAATGAAAATATGGTGAAAGTTGGCTACTTGCATCTTCTGAAGGATGACTTCTTAGTTTTGAGTAATCATTAAATCCTTTTTTTGCAAAAAGATCCAATCTTGATTTGGCTGCATTATATCCACCAATAACATCACTAATCTCTACAGATTTATCAACATTTAAGTTATTTAAAAAGTCTCGAGTGTTAACTTTATTAAAATCAACAAGTTCATATTTCTTGAAAATTGGTTCTAATAATTTTTCATCAAACTTTAAATTTAGATATTCAAGAGGACTTTTCTCAGGGACTTCAACTAAAAAGTCTTCAATATTTTTGTGCATGAATCTTCTAAAATCATGAGCACGTACATATTCTTTTTCTGCAATTCTTATTGGAAGTAAGCCATTTGAATCAACCAATTCATATGTTGTTTGAATACTCCCCTTTGCTTCTGCTGTCATTTGAGGAACAAAATAAGTTGGATAATCATCCGTAATTACAACTGCAGCGTTTTTTGCTAACTCAGTTAATAATTTGTCAGCAGCCCCTTTTTTTTCTTCAACATAAGGAAAATAAAAGGCTTTAGATTTTTCAGTTTGTTTTTGAATATCTTGCATCCCTTCAATAGCAAATTTGTGAAATCTAATGCTTGCCATCGGATAATCAATTGTCATAGGTTCAAAAATAAGTAAAGGTTTTGAGAGTTTGTTTGCCCATTCAATTGCACGTTGGAGAGAAAAGTTATAATTTACTCTTCTGAATGCAATCATCCAATAAAGAACATAAGGAGCATCCATATTTGGTTGATCATCATTAAGTGTTGTTATTCTATTTATTGGCACTTCAATCATAAAAATATTATAAGATTGAATTCATTTTTAAATTGAAAATTATATGGTTAAAATTACTTTTGTATGGGAGCAATTGATATCAAATCTGCCGGGAAAATTTACCCGAATGGCACAAGAGCACTGGAAGATGTAAATATCACTATAAATGATGGAGAGTTTGTAGTTCTTGTTGGGCCTTCTGGTTGTGGTAAAACTACTCTACTTAGAATGGTTGCAGGTCTTGAGGATATAACTGAAGGTGAAATTTCAATTGGCGACAAAACTGTCAACGATGTAGCTCCAAAAGATCGTGATATAGCTATGGTTTTTCAAAATTATGCGCTGTATCCACACATGTCAGTTTTTGACAATATGGCTTTTTCTCTAAAACTAAGGAAATTACCAAAAGACGAAATAGATCAAAAAGTTAAAGATGCAGCTAAGACACTTGAGATAAGTGAGTTATTAGACAGAAAACCAAAAGCTTTATCAGGTGGACAGAGACAAAGGGTGGCAATGGGTAGAGCTATTGTTAGAAATCCTCAAGCGTTCCTCATGGATGAACCACTTTCAAACTTAGATGCAAAATTGAGAGTACAAATGAGAGCAGAATTGGGACAGCTTCACACACAATTACAAACAACAACTTTATATGTTACTCATGACCAAGTTGAAGCAATGACTATGGGTGATAGAGTTGCAGTGATTAGAAAAGGTGAGTTGCAACAAATTGATACTCCAAGAGAGATTTATCTAAATCCTAAGAATATTTTTGTAGCAGGATTTATTGGTAGTCCTTCTATGAACTTTGTTTATGCAAATGTAGGAGTGAAGAAGAACTTAATTAATCTTAACTTTGGAAATGATCAAATTGATTATAAAGGTGATAAGTTAGAAAAATTAAAATCCTATGAAAACAAAGAAATTGTAATGGGTATTAGGCCAGAAGCTTTTGAAGATGGAAACTATGCAAATACAAGCGAGTATTCAGCAAGTATTAAGGTAAGTGTTTCTCTTTTAGAACAACTTGGTTCCGATTCATATATTCATTTTTATAAAGATATAAATCCTGTTCAAACTGAAGCAATTGAGGAAATCTTAGCTGATGAAGGTGAGGATATTTCTGTTTTAGGAGACAATACAAAATTTATTGCAAGAATAAATCCAAACTCAACAGTTATCGAGGGAGAAGAAATAGAACTTAAAATTGACCCATCAAAACTTCATTTCTTTGATCCTGAAACTGGAGATGCTTTATAAAAAATATTTTTTATTATCTAATTTCTTTTTTTAATAATCGTTTTTGAAAAATATAGAAATTAAGAAGCTGTTTGGATATATCTATTACATAAATTGACTGTAGCTGTAAGAATTAAAATTGGATAAATAAATTCTTTACTATTAATTCCATAAATGCGCTGCTCCTCTAACACCGCTTGAAGAGCCGTGAGCTGCTTTCACAATTGGTGTTAGGAAAAAATTTGAGGCAATATATGGAATTATTCTCTTAGGAACTTCATCATAAATTCCACCAATTTCAGACATACCACCTCCGCAGACAATAATATCTGGATCTAAAATGTTTACAAACGAACTAAATGATCTCGCAATTCTTTCAAAATAAACATTCATTACTTCTCCTGCAACTGAATCTTTTTTTTGATAGAGAGAAACTATTTCTCTAGATGGGATTTTTGATTTAGTTTTATACTCGTAATAATTTTCTAGACCAGGGCCAGATAAAAACACTTCAATTGCTCCAACTCTTCCGCAATGTCTTTTTACACTTTTTTCGTATTCATCCATTGGTCCAGGTATAGGGTTCTGGCCCCACTCTCCAGTGAGCTTGTTTGGACCAACTATTATTTTTTTATCGTAGGAATAACCTGCACCTACCCCAGTGCCAAGAATTACTGCAAAAACACTTTTGTAATCTTTGCCTGCTCCATCCACAGCCTCTGATAATGCTAAACAATCAGCATCGTTGGCTATCTTTATTTCATATCCTAGCTTTGTTTCAATATCTGATTTTACTGGTTTACCTTCAAGGGCTTTAGTATTTGATACTTGAACAAGATTTGTTTCAGGATGAATTGATCCAGGCATACCAATACCAACTGTAAAATTTTTAGAATCTTTTGATAGTTCTTTAATTACTTCGATAACCTTTGAGACAATTTCTTCGTAATTCTCTTTAGGAGAGTCAACACGAATTCTATTTAATTCTGTCCCATTCATAGGGTCAATAGAAATACCCTCGATTTTTGTTCCACCCCAATCAATACCAATTTTCATTTATTTGCTCAACTCAAAATTTAAACTATATTTTTTTATGTTAGTAGACCCAATTTTTTCAATTTCATTATTTTTATTTAGCAACCAGTAATTAGGTGCATCTGGATAAAGTTCTGCATAATCTGTTGCTACCCCATATAATATTTTCTTATCATTCGACAGAACTGCTTCAAAATATCTTAAATAATATATGTAGTTATTACATCCATCTCTTAGTGACTCTTCTTGAAGGTCCCCATCAATTCTTGACTTAAAATTATTCTCTTTAGTTAATATTATTTTTAACTCACCAGGTTTATTTCTCTCCCAAGTTGGACCAATGCAAACTCCATCAAAATCACTCTCATAGTCTTCTCTAAACTTCATATCAAAAGTTAAAATATAATACTCAATTACATCAGGACTATTTGGAAATAGTTGAATGTCTAAATTTATTGTGTCATTAGAGAAAGAGCTTTCAGTTGTATTAATTAATAATCTTCCATCAAAAATATTAGGGTCATCTTCGATGTTGAATTCGTAATTATAGGTTTGAATGAGTGAGCAAAATGAAAATACAAAAATCAATAATGTAATTTTTATGGGTTTCAACCCTTTACTGCTCCTCCAATAAGTCCTCGAATAAAAAATCTTTGCAAGCTAAAAAATACAATTAAAGGTACAATCATAGAAATTACGGCACCCGATGTTCTTAAATGCCATGCTTCACCGTAAGCTCCAACTGCCAATTGTGCTACATGTGATGTGACAACCATATTTTGAGGTCGAATACCTAAAAACACATTCGCTACAAGGAAATCATTATAAACCCATAAAAACTGAAAAGTTGCAAAAGCTGCAATACCAGCAACTGACAAAGGTAACGCTAATCGAAAAAAAGTAGTTAGATGAGATGCACCGTCGATTTTTGCGGATTCAATCACACTTTTTGGTAGTCCCATCATAAAATCTCTCAATAAAAATGTCGCTAACGGTAATCCAAAACCCGTATGAGCGAACCAAACTGCAACGAAAGTTCCGTTAATACTCAGTTCAGGAATTACAGTGACGCCAAATAGTACTGCACCTTTACTAAATAACTTAATTAATGGTATTAACGACATTTGAAGAGGAACAATCATCATTGCAACTACAAATAAAAAAGCTATATCTTTTCCCTTAAAATCGATAAAAGCAAATGCATATGCTGCAAATGCTGCAATAGTAATTGGAATAATTGTAGAAGGAATAGTAACTGCAAATGAATTAAAAAATGACCTACTCAAATTTTCTGCAAAAAGTATTTCCGTATAATTTTCAAAAGTAAATTCTCTGATAAAATCTCCTGTGACTACAGAATTCCACCATGAAGTTCTTTTTATTGAGTCACCAGGTCTAAATGAACTAAGTACAAATCCGAAATAAGGTAGCACCCAGGTTAACGCTATGGTTACAAGAATTATTTTTGAAATTGGTTTATCATACCATTTTTGTACTTGTGAATTCATGATTTAGCCTCACTCCTGTTTCTTATTAGATTCAAAATAATAATTGGTATGACGCTTATAAAAATTATTACTGCTACTGCAGCTGATCTACCTTGGTTAAGAAATTTTGCAAATTCGTCTAACATCTTAACTGCTAATAAGTTAGTTTCGAAATCACCTCTCGTAGTTACATATATAATATCAAAAGCTTTTAGAACTGAAACTGTCATGTAAGTAGCAACGACCAAAATAGTTGTTTTAAGGTATGGGATGACTATAGACATAAATATTTTTCCTTCTGATGCCCCATCTATTTGTCCAGCTTCAGTAATTTCAGTAGGAATAGCTTTTATTGCTGCAGAGAAAACTACCATCGCAAATCCTGTAAACATCCAAACCATTACAAGCATTAAAAGTACGGTGTTGATAGGAAAGTTAACAAATAAATTTAAAAAGAAGTCTCCACTAGATATATTTTCAAAAGATGGCAGGTTAGTCAAGTCTCTTTGTTGTATCCAGCCAATTGGCCTTAAGCAACCATCGTTAACATAATCTAACTTTGAACCATCGTTTAAAATTACATTGTTTCCACATTCATTTCCATTTACATCGTTACCAATACCTACTCTTATACCGTTAATAAGACCTATTTGTGTTAAAGGTGGCGGCCGGTACTCATAAATGAATTTAAATATAGCACTTGAACCAACTGCAGATATAGCCATAGGCATAAATATTACTGATTTAAAGAAAGCTTCTCCTCTTTTTAATCTATCAGAAATGTATCCCACAACTAATCCAAACAAAATTACTAAGGTAACAACACCAACAAGCCAGATTATTTGATTGCGAATTGTAATTAACATTAATCGATCTGAAAAAGACCATACATAATTTTCTAATCCAATAAAATTGTTGCCTCTTTTATCAAAGAAGCTTAAATAAATAGTTCTGATTGCTGGATATAGTAAAAATAATCCAAGAAGAAATATTGCCGGCCCAACAAACATTGCACCATAAAGTCCTTCATGATATCGCTCAGGTGCAAAATTAATCAATTTATTCATTCCCAAGTAAAGCAAGAATATGAAAGTTGAGCCAATAATAATTGCAAGTATTACAAGAACAGGTCTTGGTAAAGTTCTACTAAGTTCTCTAAATAAAATTGCTTGAGATAAAAACCAAAAAAGTGGAAATACTCCTAGAGAAATTACTCTTATCCCAACGTTAAAAAGTTTGTTGTCTTTAATATTTAACCCCTCAAAGTATTTCTTACCATTTTAAACGGATTATTTTTTCGCTTCAAAGAGTATAGCCACCTTTAAGGTGGCTATAATCTTAATTTTTAATTTGGTTTACGGCCAAGAATTTTCGATATTGCTTAATGCAGTATCAATATAACCTGGACCATTAGTTGCTAATTCTGTCATTTCTGACCAGAAAGTACCTTGACCAACTTCAACTGGCATTAAGTCTGATGCATCAAATCTGAATGCATTTTCACTTAAGGCAGCGTTAATTGTAGCACCTAAAACACGTGTAATTTCTAGTTCATACAATGAAGTATCGAAATTTACGTTTGCGGTGATACGTGTTGATCCATGTCCATTCCTGTTTGTTGCAACAGGTGTCCATGCTTCATCATCAAGTAATAGATATTGAAAGAGAGCAGCGGTTGCTTCTCTATCATTTGTAGCGGCGAACATGTCACCACCACCAAGCGCAGCTTTTGGAAGGCTTGGATCTATTACTGGGAACGGGAATACAGTAGTTTCTGTTCCTGCTCCTGGTTGTGCGGCTTCAGGCCAGTAACCAACAATGAATGAAGCTTGTCTATGCATAAAGCAACCTGGGTTGCCATTTGCATCTTTTTCAAACATTGGGTCCTGTGCGCTTCCGAAGGCTGTAGAAACAATTGCATCTACTCCACCAACAACGTAGTCAGGTGTATGCATAATCTGACTCAAGTACTCAGCGGCGAGCTTAACAGCTGGATCATTAAATGGTATTTCATGATTTACCCATTGATCATATGTTGTAGTTCCACCACCAGTTCGAAGCATTACATCTTCCATCCAGTCAGTTGCGAGCCAACCTGTAGCACCGTTTGAATACATTCCAAAACAGAATGGATTCATACCTTCAGCAACAATTTGATCTGCAAGAGCTATCATTTCATCCCATGTCTCTGGAATTTCATATCCTCTTTTTTCAAATTCTGCTGGTTGATACCAAACAATACTCTTAAGGTTAACTGCGTTAGCGCCTCCATAAGCAACTCCGTCAACTGTACCTAGACTCACAAGATATGGTGAGTAACGTGCTTCATATTCATCTAAGTCAATGCCTAAATCTGTAAGAGGAGTAAGTAATCCTCTTTCAGCTGCATCAACTACACCACCTGGCTGAGGCCAGTAGATAATGTCAGGAACATCTCCTGATTCAAGTTGAACTTGAACTTCTGATTCGAAGTTCTCTGATCCAACGTAAGTAGCTATAATTCCAGTTTCTTCGGTGAAATCATCGAAGACTTCCTGAATAGCTTTTCCGTCAGGTCCGTCAGTTGCTGGGGCACCAAATACAAGAACCTCTTCTCCCTCTAAGCTTCCTCCACCACAAGCTGCAGCGATTAAAGCTAAGGCAAGAAGAGACAGTCCAAAAATAGACTTTCTCATTATTTATCTCCCTTATTTATACGTACGTATGCTAAAAATTAGGATAACTTTTAGCCAATATTTAGAATATTTAATTTATCCAAAAATTCTATTATTAAGTCGAAACTTTTTTAATTTAAGTTGATTTTTTTATTCATATTATGTATAAAAAGTGCCCGAGGGGGGACTCGAACCCCCACATCCTTTCGAATAACGGATTTTAAGTCCGTCGCGTCTACCAATTCCGCCACCCGGGCAGCCAAACTAAAAATATTTTAGAATAAGCCCTTCTAAAATATCACTTTTTGAAACTTTTAGTTGGGTAATTTTATATTTTTTTAACAAGTTTTTTACTAGAAATAATCCAGAAGTTATAGTCACTGCTCTTTTTGGATCAAGACTTGGATATGTACTTATTATTTGTGGTACTGACAATGTTTTTAATTTTTCATATATATTCTCAACAGAGTCATAAGAAATTATTATTTTATCAATCTCATTTTCATCATAAATTTTTTGATTTAAATATATAGAACCAAGAGATGTAAAAGTTCCAGAGACACCAATTAACTGTCTATGTCCATAATCTTTATAATGAAAAATATCATTTAAAAAATTTGTTGCAGTTTCCTCTTTGTCAATATTGATAGGATTTTCATTAAAGTAATTTTCACTCATCGATACGACTCCAATATTCTCAGATTGAATATCTAACTTATGATCAATATCTGTAATAAGTTCTGTACTTTGGCCTCCAATATCTACTATCAAATAATTTTCTAAATTTTCAAAAGATGACTGTACTCCTAAAGTTGTGAGTAACCCTTCCTCTTCTCCAGAAATCATCTTAATTTCTAAATTAAACCTTTTTTTTACCTCATCTATAACATCATCCGAATTCTTAGAATTTCTAAATACTGCAGTTCCGATACAAAAAACTTGTTGTACTTTATATTCTTCAATTTTTCTTATATATTTTCTAAGTACTTTAAAAAATCTTTTTTTTGAATCGTTTGAAATCGTACCTGTTCTATCAATGTTGTCACTCAATCTCGTAACATGATGCTCTTTATGTAGATTGTCTAACTTTCCATTTTCAACTGTAGATATGAGCAATCTTGTTGAATTTGAACCACAGTCAATTGCACCAATTTCTACCATTCAGATCGCCAGTTATCATTCTTACTTCCCTCAAACACACAAGGTTCTTTACAATTGCAACCTCCAACATTCTCTAAAACTATTTGTCCTACAATATTTTTTCCGGTTACTAATTCGTCTGCTAAATGAGAATGTAAACATTTTATAGAATTTACAGTACCTCCAACACCTCCAATTGGAGATACTGTGTTTTTTACACTTTGATACTTTCTATTTCTTTCATTTTCATAACTTTTTTGTCTCTTTGACCACAATTTTCTGAGCTTCTTATTGCTATTAAGTTGGTTGTCCAACTCTTTGACCATTCCGTGAGACTCTAAAGTACTAACTTTTTTTATATACATTGGGCATGTGAGCCAAAACATAGTTGGAAATGGCGTTCCATCATCAAGGTTTTTTGGGACATCAACTACGATGGGAAGATCAAAATGACACTTGACAGCTACTTTAATTTCACTTCTTAAATTTCTATTTAGTTGTATTTCAACAATTTGTTTTTCACTAGTCACTATTTGTTCCGACAATAAACTCCACCACATATTCTAAAAGGCCCTTAGATCTTTCTTTTTGAAGAGTTTCTTCCAAAGGTGTCACAGGTTCTGGCACTTTAAATATATATATATCCTCTCCTGGAAGGCCGTATCCATGTTGTCGCAATATAACATCTAACTTCTCTGGATCTTCAAGATCATCGATTTTTTGTTGAATAAAAGTAATTTCATTTCTTAAATCATTTGCGTGTTCTTGTCTTGCTTCAAGCTGTGATTGTAGTGATTGATAATCTCTTAAACTTAACTCCCATGTATCAAAAATAAAGAATACAAAAATAAACGAAGTGATTAAAAACATTATTTTTGAAAATAAATTTTGCCTGATCATTGAGTACGCCCAAAGCTTTGAATATTAAATTGTTCAAAACCTATTTTTTCTCCAATCCGGAGTAGCTCATTGTACTTTGCTGTTCTTTCTGATCTTGCAGGTGCTCCTGTTTTTATTTGTCCACTTGAGGTACCCACACATAAATGACTTATAAATGTATCTTCTGTCTCACCTGATCTATGGGATACGAGTGAGGTATAGTGGCTTTCTTTGGCGAGTGTCATCGTTTTTATAGTTTCACTTACGCTACCAACTTGATTTACCTTAACTAAAATTGAATTTGCACAATTTTCTTCGACTCCTTTCTGTAATATTTTTTCTTGAGTTACAAATAAGTCGTCACCAACAAGCTGGGTTGTGTCTCCTACTTTTTCTGTTAGATATTTCCATCCATTCCAATCATCCTCTGCCAGTCCATCTTCAATTGATATAATCGGATAATTTGTTGTTAAATTAATCAAATAATCTGCCATTTCTTGCCTATTGAGTTTATTACCCTCAATCTCATAAAAGCCATCTTTAAAAAATTCCGAAGCAGCTACATCTAGAGCTAACGAGACATTTACACCTGGGTCGTATCCAGCTTCAGAAATGGATTGCATAATTTCGTCTAGGATCTCTGTTGAAGAATTAAAGTTTGGAGCAAACCCTCCCTCATCACCAACATTGGTTGAAAGCTTGTTTGATTTAAGTCTTTTTTTAAGTACATGATATATCTCGACACCTGCTCTCAAGGCGGTATCAAAAGTTTCAAAGCCAAATGGAACAATCATAAACTCTTGAATATCAACAGAGTTGTCAGCGTGTGCACCTCCATTAAGAATATTCATAAAAGGAATAGGTAAAGATGGTTGACCATAAATATTTGGAAATAGTTCAAAAAGTTGTTTGTTTTGTTGATTAGCACTTGCTCTCATTGATGCCATAGACACAGCTAGGATTGAATTTGCACCAAGATTATTTTTGTTATCAGTTCCATCTAATTCGATTAATTTACTATCAATACTTCTTTGATCAGTTACATCCATACCTATTAAAGAATCTGAAATTGTTGATTTAACATTTTCAATAGCTTTATTTACTCCCATACCATTAAAAGATGAATCGCTATCTCTCAACTCATGAGCCTCAAGCGCTCCAGTTGAAGCTCCAGATGGAACTGCAGCACGGCCTTTAGTATTGTCACCTGTCGTTACTTCAACTTCAATAGTTGGGTTTGCTCTTGAATCTAATATAAAGCGAGCATTGATGTCTTTAATTTTTTTATTCATAACCCTGTTATTTAAAATCTAACAGAAAAAATAATCTTTACGAATCTATTTGATTTTTCTTAGCTTCTTGCCAAAGAGCACTAATATCTGTTTCTTTATGCATATGTTTTTCAACATATTTTGCCCTGTTTATAAAAGTTTGAATAGATTTTTTTAACTCAATTTCAGGATCAGCCTCTAAATATCTAGAAACATTAATTAGTGAAAAATATACATCGCCAAGTTCTGACTTTCTATCTTCTAAGGTTGTTGCTTCTTTAAGTTCATTTATTTCGGAAATCAAATCATCCAAAGCCTCATCATAATTTTTGTAGCTTAAATTAAGGGTCTTTGCTTTTCGTTGTACTTTAAATGCTGTATTTAATGGAGGAAGTTTCGTATTGATATCATCAAATATAGAATCATTACCTTCTTTTTTAATTTCCTCCCATTGTTTTTCAACTTCATCAGATGAATTCAAGTTTTTTTTGTCAAAAACATGGGGGTGACGTTGTATTAATTTTTTTTGTAAAGAATTTATCACTTCAATTATCGAAAAATAATTATTTTCAGAGGCAATTTCTGAATGTAAAAGTATTTGGAGTAAAAGATCTCCTAACTCATCTTTAAAGTTATTAAGTGATTCAGTTGAATCATTTAAATTAGTTAAGGTATCTAACAATTCGTATGATTCCTCAATCAGATGCTTTGCCAAGCTTTCATGTGTTTGCTCTTTGTCCCATGGACATTCTTTTCTTAATTGTGAAACTATATCAAGCAGATTATTGAAATCGTTCATATTAATTGATATCTAATTTTGTTAATTTTTCAGTGTTTAACCAAGAAATAGTTTTGGAAATAAAATCTTCAATTGAGGTGTAGCTCAAACCAAGTTCTCTTTTAGCTTTCTGACCATCATATAAATGTCCATGGGTGAGAACTCTAATTGTTTCTCCACATATAACTCCCCCTAGGGAAGTGAATTTTCCAAAAATATCAAAAAGTGGACCTAATCCAGTAAGAAATTGTTTTGAGATATATATTGGAGAACCATCCCAATTTGTAATCAACTTTAGATTTTGAATTAGTGTCTCAATATCTAATCTAAAACTATTAAGTACATATCTTTCATTATTCTTTCCCTTCATTAAACCTAGGTAATGTCCTTCTGTACAATCATCAATATCAACAACGGATATAGTACTTTTAATTAATGGAGGAAATTTTTTATTTAATGTTGATATTAAAATTTTTGCAGTTCCAGAATTTCTTCCTGGTCCTTGAACAGAAGACGGATTGATAGACACGAATTCAAACTCTTTACTAAAGGCGAAGGCGACTTGTTCTGCCAAATATTTTGATTCTTCATATTCAGATAAAAATGTTCCTCTGTGTATTGAATCCTCATTTCCAATAGTTCCCTTTTGCTCACCAAGGGTTGTTGCAGAGGAAGTGTATACAA
Organism: uncultured Candidatus Actinomarina sp.; assembly: GCA_902615855.1. Classification (GTDB taxonomy): domain Bacteria; phylum Actinomycetota; class Acidimicrobiia; order Actinomarinales; family Actinomarinaceae; genus Actinomarina. Next base: position 108,545 of record CACMQN010000002.1, on the reverse strand, counting down.
ACTTTTCAATACTTAATCTATTACCTAATTCCAACATTTGTTTTGTACCTTCAATGTTTGTCCTAAACATACTTGAAGAATCTTTCTGACATTTTTTATTAATACCAGCAACATGGAATATTGCTTCGATAGACTTGTCTTTAAGTTGTTCATAAATGTCGTCACTAATTAAATCACCATTTATGATTTTTGCCTTATTGGAGTTTAGAAAATCATGATGTATTTTATTTCTAGATAATGCGTAAACAGTATGCCCTTCATTTACAAGCTTCCTTAATAATGGCTTTCCTAAAATTCCTGTAGAGCCAGTAAGGAATATATTTTTATATTTCATTCTTAGATTTAAAGTACGAAACAATATATTGGTAGCCAGAAATATATGAGAATATCAAAGCATGCATCACAAATAATTCTGCAATGGTCAAGCTTAAAATTGATAAAGGAAAGTCCATCATTACGAAACCAACAGCCCAAAATTGAAGACTTGCTTTTGCTTTTCCAAATTTACTTGGTGGGATCATTATCCCATCATTTCCGGCAAGGCCTCTTAATCCAGTAATCACAAACTCTCTAACAATTAAAAGAACTGTCACCCAAATACTTACTCTATCAATGTATGTAAAGCCAACAAAAATAAATGTTATGAAGATTTTATCTGCAATCGTATCTAAAAATGCACCAACTTTTGAAGATACATTCCATTTTCTAGCTAACCTACCATCAAAAAAGTCTGTCCAAGCAGCAATAAAAGCAATTATTGCAGGTAATAACATCAGACCTTCGCTTGATCCATCTTCCAAAATAAGAAATAAAATTAGAGGTGATGAAGCTATACGAAAGATTGCTAGTAAATCAGGTATATATTTTTTCATTAAATCACATCAATTATTCTTCGCTCAGATGCTTTTTTTATTCCATTTTCTGAGTTTTTTAAAAATGTATCAATAATTTCCATGCTGTCCTCAATTATAAACTCAACTTCTTCATCCTCATCATTATTAAACTTTGATAGAACAAATTCTGCAGGATCTAAAGATGAGGGTGGTCTTCCAAGACCAATTTTAAACCTCCAATAATTGTTATGACCTAAAGATAAATCGATCGACTTAATACCATTATGACCACCGTCTGAACTTCCCTTTTTAATACGAAATCTACCAAATGCTAAATCAATATCATCGTGTACTACAACTAATTCATAATCTTTTATTCCGGTACTCATTAGAAAAGCTTTTAAACCTTGCCCTGATTTGTTCATTGAGGTCATAGGGATTAATAGATTTACTGATTTATTTTCAAATTCAAATTTAGTTGACTGAAAATTTCCTAAACTATCTAATTCAAATTCTAAATTCTTTTTTTGACAATAAGAGAAGAGAATATCAGCACCAATATTATGTCGAGTATTGATGTATTTTGGTTGAGGATTCCAAAGTCCAACTAAAACAAAGTTAGATTTATTCTCCACTTTCTTCTGCTGGTTCTGCATCATCTGAACTTTCTTCAGAGTCTTCATCGCCTTCTCCAGCATCTTCTTCACCCTCTTCGCCTTCAAGTTCCTCATCAATTACTTCCTCTTCCTCAATAACAGCTCGAGGAATTGTTATTGTTACAAGGATTGAATCGTCATCTTCTGAGGCCAACGCTACTCCCTCAGGTAATTGAATATCTGTTACTGTTACATTGTCTCCAACATTTAATGGTGAAATATCTACATCCAATGATGATGGAATATTTGTAGGAAGTGCTGTAATTGAAATCGTATTATTGACTGTTTGAACGACACCACCTTCTTCTTTGACTCCAAGTGGAGTTCCAATGAAGTTAACTTGTACGTCTGCTTCAACAGTTTGAGATAAATCAATTCTTACTAAATCAACATGGACGATCTCATCTTTAAAGGCATGGCGTTGAATTTCTCTTGCAAGAGCTGGGAATGAATCTTTTCCTACGGTGACATTTAAGATAACATTTGATCCTGCTTCAGTTTTAAGTGCGTTATTAAATTCTCTTGAATTTAATAATAATGACTGTGGCTCTGTTCCAAGACCGTACATCACAGCTGGAATGAATCCTGTAGAGCGTAATCTTCTTGACTCTCCAGATCCTGTTTTTTCTCTATTTGTTGCTTCTAATGTAATTTCCATAATTTCCTTAAGAATTATATAGAGTAGTTAATTTTATTTTCTATATAAAAAGTATTTATGCTTTTTCTGTTGCTTTTCTTGCTGATATAACTGCAAGAGTGAGGGTTATCACTGCAAATGAAGTTGCAGATAGATAGCCTCTAAATAATGTATCAAGTTCCCAACCTTGAACCATTACAGATCTCATTCCTTCAATTACGTAAGTTGTAGGGTTGTAGGCTGCCGCAGTTTCTAGCCATCCTTTCAATTGTTCTCTAGGTACAAAAGTAGGGGCTAAGAATATTGCAGGGAAAAATAAAAAAGTAGCTGCCTGTGCGCCCTGAGATGATCCTGACTTTACTCCAGCAGCAACAGAATAACCAGCAAAACCCATCCCCCAAATAAAAGCGAGTGATAGGACAATGAAAAATCCCACATTACCAACTTCGGGATTGGCTCCTATAAATTTTCCTATTAATAAAATCAATCCTGCTTGTAATAAAACTCTTAAAGCTCCAACATTCATAGGAGCCAAAATTATAGCCCATCTAGAGATTGGCATACTTTGATAACGTTTAAAGACACCTGATTCAATATCTTCTACTAAATATATACCGGAGGCAGCACCACTTAAAGAAGCAGAGACTATTGATACTGGGAGAATAAAATTTATGAAATTTCCATTTGCAAAATCAAAGGGCGTTCCACTTGCAGATCCTCCAAAAACTCCTCCAAGAGCACCGTCATATACAAATAAGAAAAATGCTGAAATAATTAAATTAGGCAATTCTGCAAGAGGTCTTCTTACTACTCGTAAAACCATTCTTTTTGTTAAGACTTGTAGTTGTACAAAAAAAGATCTATTTGATTCCATTACTTTACTTCCAATTCATTTGATGAATCAGTTCCAGCTGATCCTTCAAGCCTATATCCTGTCACCTCAAGAAAAACATCATCTAAAGTTGGTTTGCTTGCTGAAACTGAACTAACGATTATCCCATTTTTATTTAAGTCATTTATAAAACTTGGAATTTTTGCTGCACCATCTTCGACTGTAATTCTTAATTGGCCTTTATCTTCAATTGCATCATATAAAACATTTTTTGCATTTTTTAAATCTAAATCATTTTCAAAAGAAAAGGTAATCACATCACCACCAATGCTTGCTTTTAATTCATCTGAAGTTCCCTCAGCTACAACAAGACCTTCATCTATAATTGCTAAACGATCTGCTAACTCATCAGCTTCTTCGAGATATTGTGTTGTAAGAATAATTGTCACTCCATTATCACGAAGTCTTTTTATTTCTTCCCAGAGAACTCGCCTAGAACCTGGGTCTAATCCTGTTGTTGGTTCATCTAAAAAAAGAATTTCTGGAGAATGAACAAGGCTTAAACCAAGATCAAGTCTCCTTTTCATTCCCCCAGAATAAGTTTTAACTCGTCTATCAGCGGCTTCTGTTAAGCCAACGAGTTCCAGAAGTTCTAAAGTTCTCTTTTCAGAGTCTTTTTTTGAATATCCCCAAAGTCTGCATGTTGTAAAAAATAATTCTTTTCCTGTTAACAAATTATCTATGCCTGTATCTTGAAGAGCTACCCCAATTTTTTCTCTAACCTCTTTATCTTTTGTTGTAATATCTAGACCCAATATAGAGGCTTTTCCACTTGTAACACTTAATAATGTTGTAAGCATCAAAATTGTTGTAGATTTACCTGCACCATTTGGACCAAGTAATCCGAATATTTCACCTTGCTCTACTTGGAAACTAACATCTTTTACAGCCTCAACTGTTTCTTGCTTTGTAACAAAAGTTTTTTTTATGTTATTAACGTTAACTGCAAGCAACTTAATCCTTTTGTATATAGTTATTTATGAAATTAGTTTAACCTATTTTTTATGGCCGCGTAGCTCAGGGGATAGAGCACAGGTTTCCTAAACCTGGTGTCGCAGGTTCGAATCCTGCCGTGGCCGCTAGAGTTTTACTTTAAATTTTCTGCTGAAGTTTTACCGTTATTTTCTACAATTTCAAATTCAAGCTCTTGACCTTCTTCAAGATCTTCCATTCCTGAATTCTTTACTGCAGAAATATGAACAAAGACGTCTTTGTCGCCTTCTTCAGGTTCAATAAAACCATAACCTTTAGTTTTATTAAACCATTTAACTTTACCTTTTGGCATGTATTTCCTTTTGTAATATCTTTACGACAAAGTAACAGTAACGTTGTTAATTTTTTAGTTTGCTAATTTTAAAAAATACTTTTTTGGGATCCAGAATTTAGATAATTTTGAGCATATATACCAGCAATTGATACTGATTTAATTTCTAACCATGTAAATGGATTTGGTATTTCATTTTTAACATAACTAATAAAGGTTTCAATAGCTTGTTTATGACCTTTACCGTCAGAGAATACTTTGCTCTTATCATCTGATCCGATTAAATATCTCATAAGTTGAAAATCTTCGACAATAAATGAATTATCACTTCCGTGAATCTCTAGCCTTTCTTTAGATAAATTGTAATTTGTGTCTGAAAAATATTGTACTGATGCATGTGAGCCGTTTGCGTAATTGATATTTATAAAGACTTGATTGTCATAAACTTCATCAGTTTCTTTGTTTATTGGACTGTAGGAAGATATGCTTTGTGGTAGAGAGTCAAAAAAATATGTACCTAAGTCAATTGCATGGATGGCTTCACCAACTATTCTTCCCCCACCTATCTCCTTTATATTGGTCCAGTGGTCTTTGTCTAATTTTGGAACACTAAACCTAAAATTTATCGCATTTGCAGGTGAATTATTTAATTTTTCCTTTATAAAATTAGATGCTTCACTAAATCTTCTATTAAAACCAAGAAAAATTTTTGGATCTTCAGCATTGTACATAGCCTCTTCAATTTTTGTTATTGAATCAACTTCAATTGCCAATGGTTTCTCTACATAAACAGCTTTACCAGAGTTTATTCCTTTGATAACTAAATCAGCATGATTGAAATGTTGAGTAAGAATAAATACAGCATCTATTTCATCTGATTCAAATATTTCGTCTTCTGTGGAGTATTTATTCTTGATTTTAAAATTTTTCGCAAGGACTTCAGAACTTAATCCTCCTGATGATGAAACTCCTAAAATCTGACAAGACCTTCTTAATTCCTTCAATAAAGGAATAATTGTTGTTGAGGCAAAGTTTCCTGCTCCAATTATTCCAATTTTAATTTTTTGGTTGTTTTCAGAAGTAATATCATTTTTTTCAAATTGAATTTTTGGTTCAGCTTTTAAATTATATCTGAGCAACACTGACAAAGGTCTTTGATCAGAATTAAAGGAATTGTATATCTCAGAAGATTCAGAAAAATCAATTTCCTCAGTAATTAAGTCTTGAACAGTAATCTGACCCTGAGATAAAAGTTTTAAGAAAGCTTCAAAATTTCTATTTTCAGTCCATCTGACATACTCAATTGGATAATCATTTCCTAGAACTTCATACTGCTTATCATATCTTCCAGGTCCATATGATTTTGAGACAACTAACTCTAGTTCTTTGTAGTAAAACTCATTTCTTGAAATATTTAAAGGAATATCTCCAATAACAACAATTTTTGCTTTATTCCTTGCAATTTTTGTTGCAGCTTCAATTGGTTCATTGCTGTCAGAAGCAGCTGTGATAATTATCGAATCTACTTCGTCTACGGGTAGATCATTAATTGTAGAAAAAAAGTTTTTACTATCTCCCCTTCTACTTTCGTCAGGATCAATACCAAAGACTTCTGATCCTTGTGCTTCTCCTAACCTGCATACTAATTGTCCAACTATGCCCAAACCTACAACAACAATTCTTGATCCAAGTGAAGTTTCTGATAATCGTAGACCATGTAGAGCTATACTACCTAAGACTGTATAAGCTGCTTCTTTTTCATTTGTGTCTTCAGGAATCCTTGAACATAAGTTTTGATTTACTACAACATATTCTGCATGATTACCGTTGGAAACAACCATGTCACCAACATGAAAATTTTTTACGTTTTCTCCAATTTCTGCAACTTTTCCACATGAACTATAACCAAGTTGAATAGGCAATATATTTTTTGGGAATATAGCATTCCAAACAGCTCTCACTCCTTCTTTTTCAAGAAGTTCAATACCTTTCTCAATGTTTGATGAATTTTGTAATTTATCAGTTACAGACTTATTAGCAGATTCAATTGCTGCTATTTCAGTTCCAGTTGAGACAACTGAATAATGATTTTTAATAAGTATCTCCCCTGGACCAGGCTTTGGAATTGGAGTCTCCCATAATATTGGTTCGGGATTATTTATTTCAACAACTAACTGTTTCATTTAACCTCTCAAGAATTAATGATAACTATATTATTTCACTTATTAAGGGAGACGTTAAATTTAATAGTTCACCTGATGGTGTTTTTATAATTAATGATCCATCCGAATTTATATCTTTAGCCCAACCTCTACCTTCAGGATATTCAACAAGCTTCCCTAAAGTAGTGAGTTTTGATGTATAGCTTTTCAGACTAAAATTCTCATTCATTATATAATTTAAGATTGTTCTTCCCCATTCCTCAGCATCTTGAAAAATTTTTTGATTATCTTGTTTTTCCTCGTATATTCCACTAGCTCCTGGTATAGAGGGATTTTTCCAAAAATAATTTATTCCTAAACCAATGCAAATAAGATCATTGCTTTCTTCCACAAGGACTCCACCAACTTTGTCATTATTAAAAATTATGTCGTTAGGCCATTTTAATTTTAGATTTTGATTTTTAATTATGGAAACATATGAGTAGCCAGCCAACAGTGGGATAAGTGTTTTAGTAAAATTAACAATTTGTTTATTAAAAACTAATGAAGTTGCCAAACTTTGATCAGCATTTTTCCACTTATTTTGATTAGTACCACGACCAGATGTCTGTGCTTTACTTGCTATCAAAAGTGGCTCTTCTTTAAATTCTTTTATAGCAAAGTCTTGAGTGTTATCAATTTCATCAAAAAAAATAGATTTCATAGTGTTACTTCTTTACAAATACATAGGTCAAATATATAGATTAATAATAATAAGAAAGTTGGGCATGTTGGAAGAAAATTTAGCTGACGTACGCAATGAAAAAGCAAAAAAAATTCAGCATCCAAAAGGAAAATTAACCGCCTATGAAAGGATTAATTTAGTTTTAGATGAAGGTTCCTTTTCTGAAATTGATCAAAATGTTGTATCAGAACAAAATCCTGATGGTGAAGCTGTAGTTACTGGATCTGGGACAATTCATGGAAGGCCTGTTTATGTTTTCTCTGAAGATTTTTCTGTCATGGGTGGAAGCCTTGGCGAAATAGTTGCTAAGAAAATTTTAAGAATAATGGACCTTGCTCTTGAAGCAAAAGCTCCAGTAATAGGAATTAAAGATTCAGGTGGAGCAAGGATTCAAGAAGGAATCTCTTCTTTATATGGTTATGCACAAATATTCAAAAAAAATGTCGAAGCTTCTGGAAAAATTCCACAAATATCTGTAATTGTAGGTCCATCAGCTGGCGGAGCAGTTTATAGTCCAGCACTAACTGATTTCATATTCCAAGTAAAAGATATTGGTCAACTTTATGTAACCGGTCCTAATGTAGTAAAAACTGTTACAGGAGAAGAAGTAACCTATGAAGAACTTGGTGGTGTTGAAGCACATGGGACTCGATCAGGAGTGAGTCATCAAGTTTGCGAAACAGAGGAACAAGCTTTTGAAGAAGTTAGATACCTTCTTAGTTTTTTTCCACAATCATCAGATCAGAAGCCACCAAATTTTATCACGGAAGATGATCCATCAAGAAATGTTGATTCTTTAGAGTCCTTAATACCAGAACATAGAAATCAGCCATATGATATGAACGAGATTATTAATAACATTGTCGATGATGGAGAGCAGTATCCAATTCATGCAAACTATGCCCCAAATATCATCACTTCATTTGTAAGAATAAACGGAAATACAGTTGGAGTGATCGCTAATCAACCAATGGAACTTGCTGGAGTTTTAGATATAAATTCATCCATAAAAGCGTCAAGATTCGTAAGATTTTGTGATGCATTTAACATACCTCTACTAACTCTCGTAGATGTGCCTGGATTTTTACCAGGAGTAGAGCAAGAACATGGAGGAATTATTCGGAGTGGGGCAAAACTTTTATATGCATACTCTGAAGCTACTGTCCCAAGAGTCTGTGTAGTAATACGTAAGGCATATGGTGGGGCTTATATAGTTATGGATTCGATGGGTATAGGAGCAGACAAACTTTTCGCATGGCCTACTGCAGAAATTGCTGTAATGGGTGCAGAGGGTGCAGTAGATATAATTAATCGAAAAGAATTAAATGATAGTGATAACCCTGAAGAACTAAAACAAAAATTTGTAGATGAATACAATGAAAACTTCAGTAATCCTGACATTGCGGCAAAACTTGGATTAGTAGATAAAATAATAAAACCAAGTGAAACTAGAAAAGTTGTTACTGAAGCATTTAAAGAGCTTGTAAATAAAACAAATGTAGGAGACAAACATGGAAACATTCCCCTCTAAAAATATATCAATAGCTTGGGTTGAAAAAGGCTCATTGACAAGAAACTTATTTTTATCTTTTGGTTTTGCGATTTTAACTGCACTTAGTGCACAGATAAGATTTGAACTACCATTTACTCCAGTACCTATAACAGCGCAGACTTTTGTTGTTATTTTATCAGGCTTACTTCTTGGAAGTAGGTTTGGTTCGTTCAGTATGATTTTATATTTATTTACAGGTCTTGCAGGTTTTCCTTTTTTCTCAGGAAGTGTTGCTGGCTTAGCTATATTAAAAAGTCCAACAATTGGTTATATAATTGGTTTTTTTATTGCTGCACAAATAATTGGAAATATGTCACAAAAACCAACCGTGGGTATAGCTACTGGAACTCTAGCAATTTATATATGTGGAGTTCTGGGTTTGATGATTACATTAAACATTTCCATAGTTGAAGCTATCAGTATTGGTGTTGTTCCATTTATTATTGGAGATTTAATTAAAGCAAGTTTAGCAATTGGAATTGCTCAAAAGTTAAAATAAATTTTTATGACTAAAAAAAGAGTACTAATTGCAAATCGTGGTGAGATTGCATTAAGAATAATCAGATCGGTCAAAGAAATGGACATGCACGCAATTGCTGTTTATTCAGATATTGATGCTGATTCTTTGCATGTAAAACGTGCTGATGAGTCATTTTATTTAGGAGGATCACTTCCTGCTGATAGCTACAGAAACTTAAAAAATTTAATGAAAGCTGTAATTGAGACAAAAGCAGACTTGGTTCATCCAGGGTATGGTTTTCTGGCCGAAAATGCTGATTTTGCAAAAGCAGTTCAAAAGAAAGATGTGATTTGGATAGGTCCAAATCCAGAAACAATCAAATCTATGGGAGACAAAATTGAATCAAGAAAATTAATTTCTAAAGCTGGTTTAGTGCCTGTCCCTGGTCAATTGAAACCATCCAGAACAAAAAGAGAAGCATTAAAAGATGCCTCTACCTTTGGCTACCCAGTTGCGCTAAAAGCAGCTCATGGAGGTGGAGGAAAAGGTTTAAGAATTGTAAATAATGAGGAAGAATTAAATCAAAATTATGAGATTGTAAAACGTGAAAGCGAAGCATATTTTGGATCAGATCAAATTTATGTTGAAAAATTTATAAAACCAGCGAGACATGTTGAAACTCAAATATTAAGTGATAAATATGGAAATCATGTTTATCTCGGTGAAAGAGATTGTTCATTGCAAAGAAGGAACCAAAAACTAATAGAAGAAAGTCCTCCCGTATGGTTGTCTGAATTTGGAAAAGAAGAGTTAAAAAAAGCAACACTCATGATTGCTAAGTCGTCAAATTACGTTAATGCAGGTACAGTAGAATTTTTAGCTGATAATGATGAAAACTTTTATTTTTTAGAAATGAATACAAGATTGCAAGTTGAGCATACGGTAACAGAAATGAGATATGGAATTGATCTAGTTAAAGAACAAATAAAAATTGCGCTTGGTAATTCTTTAGAAGATTTTGAAACAGAAGCAAGAGGGCACAGCATAGAGTTTAGGATAAACGCAGAAGACCCTGCCAATAACTTTTTACCTACACCTGGAATAATTACCGAATACAGAGAACCAATGGGCAATGGTGTAAGGGTTGATGGGTGGGTAAAAACTGGTACATCAATATCACATTTTTATGACAATCTAATTTCTAAATTAATTGTTTGGGGAGTGTCTAGAGAAGAAGCTATCTCTAAAGGAAAACGATGCTTAGATGAGTACATAATTGGTGGGATACCAACGACAATTTCTTTACTTTCACAAGTGATATCTACAAAAGAATTTAAAGAAAGTCAGATACATGTTAAATTTTTGGAAGAAAATTTTAAAATTAAAGATATTTCTGAAGAAGAAATAATTAGTGATAGACCAAGTAAGGTTAATATTTCTCTTGACGATAATGAAAGTCAATCACTGGCACCCCAAAGACCTAAAAAAATTGGTATGGATCTAACTGGAAATATAAGAAATCCCGGGATTATCAAAGCAGATATGCAAGGAACAATTATGGATACGATGACAAAGAAAGGGAAAAAAGTAAAAAAAGGAGATTCCTTGTTTGTTTTAGAAGCTATGAAAATGGAAAATGTTGTTACTGCACCAATTGGTGGAGTTATCAAGGAATTTAATATAAAAAAAGGACAGCCTGTAAATAAGGGCGATATATTGGTTGAAATAGGATAGATATGAGTATTTATGGTATTGGGGTAGACCAAGTTGATCTCAAAAGAGTAAAAAGATTATTGAACAAATCTGAAGATAAATTCTTGAAAAGATGTTTTACTGAACAAGAAATTAAATATGCAAAAAGATTTTCAGATCCATCAAAAAGGCTAGGGGTAAGGTTTGCAGCAAAAGAAGCTGTAATGAAATCTTTAGGGAAAGGATGGAGAGAAATAAGTTGGAAAGATATAGAAGTTACGGGTGGAGGTAAGCCAACAATTAACACCTTTGGTAGAGCATCAGCTACTGTAAAAGAAAAAAATATTACAAATATTCATATATCACTTTCACATGAGAATGAAAATGCAATAGCATTTGCTATCTCAGAAAAGGACAATTAATCATGCAGTGGGTTGGAATGTTTCCAGGTCAAGGCTCTCAAGAAATAGGAATGGGTAGTGAGCTGCTTGAAACGTATGACGATCTATTAATAAATACTTTCGAAGAAACTTTGGGATGGAGCCTAAAAGATATTATAAATTCGGAAGATCCTGAGATAATTAAAAAAACAAATATTGCTCAACCTTATATTTTCACAGTCTCTTATTGTTACGGAATTGAGGCAATTAATAATTTAGGCAAACCTGCTGCGCTTATCGGCCATTCTCTTGGGGAATATACAGCTTTATGTCTATCAGGATATTTAGATTATAAAGATGCATTAAAAGTAATAGCAGTAAGAGGCGAGGAGATGCATAAAGCTGTAGAAAATTCCAATACAACTATGGCAGCTGTTTTAACAAGTGATTTGGAAACAACAATTAAAGAAATAGAAAAATTAAATAATCAAGGAATCCAAATATGGATATCAAACTTTAATGATCCTTCACAAATAGTAATTAGTTCATACATTGATGACATGAACTACTTAAAGTCTAACCCAAAAGCACTTAGCGCAAAAAGAGTAATTCCACTCGAAGTAGCAGGAGCATTTCATACTGAAATTGTAAGCTCTGCAAAAAAACCACTTGAGGATACTTTAAATTCAATTGATATCTCTGAAGGAAAGATTCCTGTATATATGAACGTTGATGCAAAAAAAGTTGAAGTATCAACTTTGAAAGAAAATCTTGTGAATCAAATAGATAATTCAGTTTTGTTTAACCAACAAATTGAGTTCGTAAACAATGATATAGATCCAGATTTATGGTGTCATATCGGCCCTGGAAATGTAACTGCAGGAATGGTCCGAAAGTCTATATCATATAAGGATTTAAAGGTAATAAACTCTTTAGAATCATCAAAGTAAGGGGAAATTTTGAAATCAGCAATAACAGGATGGGGTAAATGCACGCCCGATAACATTATGACTAACGATGATTTATCAAAATTTGTTGATACTTCTGATGAGTGGATTCAACAAAGAACAGGTGTAAAGGAACGAAGATTTAGCCATGTAAACACATCAGATATGGCTGAAATTGCTGGTAAACATGCAATAGCCTGTGCAGGTTTAAATCCAAAAGACATTGATGTTGTAATCTTAGCTACATGTACTCCAGATAGCATTGTTCCCTCTGCAGCAGCTCACGTTCAAAAAAAACTTGGTGCTGTAAATGCTTCTGTCTATGACGTAAATGCTGCTTGTGCAGGTTTTCTGTATGCACTTGAGCAAGGAAAAGCATTCGTTGAAAGTAATCTTTATAAAAGAGCTTTGGTAATAGGGGCAGAGCATATTACTTGGTTGCTTGATTGGTCTGATAGAAACACCGCTGTGCTTTTTGGTGATGGTGCAGGTGCAGTGGTTATTGAAGAAAGTAAAAATGAATCAGATGGTGAAATATATTCTTTTTCAAATGGCTTAAGTTCGGACAATTTAGAAATCTTAGAAATTCCTAATTTTGGTTCAGCAATGGATAGGTTTAATCCTGACGAAGCAGCTAGAGTGCGTTGGACTTTTGATGGACAGGAAATATTTAAATCTGGTGTTAGAGCAATGGCACAAGCATCAGCAGAAGCTATAGAAAAATCAGGGTTGTCAAAAGAAGATGTAGACATTTTTATTCCACATCAAGCAAATATTAGGATAGTTGAAGCTCTCGAAAAAAAACTTGGACTTCCTAATGCAACTACTATTAAAAAAGTTCATCGATACGGAAATACTTCTGCAGCGTCTATACCAACAGCATTTGTAGATGCTCTTGAAGAAGGTGAGATAAAAGGTGGGGAAATTGCAGTCTTTACAGCTGTGGGAGCTGGTCTTGCATGGGGAGCTTGTGCGGTTCGGTTAGGAGATCGTGTAACTCCAATAAACAAATCAGATGCAAAACTTCCAGATTTTGACGGAACTGCAACCGACACAATTAAAAGAGCTATTGAGTATCAAGTTCCAGACAAATTAGACAAAATATGAAAACAGTTTTTGTAACAGGTGCCTCAAGAGGTATTGGAAAATCTATAGCCTTGGAGCTTGGAAAAAATTATCAAGTTATTGTGGGATTCTCAAATTCTAAAGATAAGGCTGATGAAGTCGTAGAAGAAATAAAAAAATTAGGTGGTGAAAGTCTTGCTGTTCAATTAAATATTGCAGATAGAAATTCAGTTGATGAGGCGTTTAACTTAATAGAAAAAACATACAAAAATGTTGATATTTTGGTAAATAATGCAGGTATTACAAAAGACAATATATTACCAAGAATGAAGGATGATGAGTGGAATGATGTTATTCAAACAAACCTAACTGGCAATTTCTATACAACTCAAAGAGCCATAAAAAAAATGATTAAAAACAAATGGGGAAGGTTAATTTTTATATCTTCTGTTGTGGGAATATCTGGTAATCAAGGCCAAGCAAATTATGCTGCGTCAAAGGCAGGTTTGATTGGGTTATCAAAATCAATTAGTAAAGAAGTAGGTAGCAGAAAAATTACGTCTAATGTCATAGCCCCAGGATATATAGAAACAGACATGACATCATTTATTAATGATGAAAATAAAGAAAATATTATAGAACAACTTTCAATAAAACGCATGGGTATGCCGGAAGATATTGCAAATATGGTATCTTTTTTATGCAAAGATGAGTCAGAATATATAACAGGGCAAGTAATACCAATAGATGGTGGACTTACGACTTAGTGGGAGTAAATATGGAAGTAAATGAAGTTTTTGAAAAGGTAAAAACCCTTTTTGAAGAAGAATTAGGTATCGATTCTGAAAAAATCAATATGGATGCAAAATTAGAAGAGGATCTAGAAATTGACTCACTAGGTATAGTTGAAGTTGTAATGGCATTTGAAGATGAGTTTGAGATTGAAATTGACGACGAAGAACTCACAGATGTCGGAACAGTTGGTCAAGCTGTAAACCTTTTACATTCAAAACTCTAAACCATGACTAAACAACGAGTAGTTGTAACAGGTTTGGGGACTATAAATCCACTTGGAAATAATGTATCTGATACATGGAAAAATTTAGTTGGTGGAGTATCTGGAGTTGATTATATTACTTTATTTGATACTTCAGATTTACCTGTGACATTTGCAGGAGAAGTTAAAAATTTCGATGCAAATGAATATATGGGAAAACAAAACGCAAGAAAGCTTGATAGGTCTGGCCATTTATCTATTTTTGCTGCAGAGGAGGCAATTCAAGATGCTGGATTTGACTTAAGTAAACCTCTTGGTGAAGATTTTGGTATTGTATTTGGAACTGGCATTGGTGGAATAGGAGCAACGGAAGATGCTGTTAGAGTTTACGATGAAAGAGGTTCAACAAGAATAAGTCCTCTTGCTATTACACAGTTAATGCCCAATTCAAGTACAGGTCAAGTTGCAATTAAATACGGAATACAAGGTCCTTCGTTAACGATTACAACTGCTTGCGCAGCTTCTGCAAATGCAATTGGAGAAGCTAAGAGGATGATTGAACAAAACATTGTCGACAAAGTTCTTGTTGGAGGAACAGAATCTGGTACAACTTCAATGACAATCGGAGCTTTTGCACAAATAAAAGCACTTTCAAAACAGAATGATGAGCCTCAAAAGGCATGTAAACCATTTGATAAAAACAGAGATGGATTTGTAATGGCAGAAGGATCTACAGTTTTAATACTCGAAAGTGAAAGTTCAGCAAAAGATAGGGATGCAGAAGTATATGGATATATTTCTGGATATGGATCCTCAACAGATGCATATCATATAACTGCTCCTTCAGAGGGTGGAGTTGGTGCTTTAAGAGCAATGGAAAAGGCAATCTCAAACGCTGATATAAGTAACAAAAAGATTGACTATATCAACGCACACGGAACATCAACCCCAGCTAATGATTTAAACGAAACACTTGCGATTAAATCACTTATGAATGACTACGCATATGAAGTTAACATATCTTCTACCAAATCAATGACAGGACATTTACTTGGGGGTGGCGGAGCTTTTGAAGCAATGGCATCATTACTAGCAATGAAAAATAATCAAATACCACCAACGATAAATCTAAATGACTCAGATGAGGATTGTGATTTAAATTATACAGCTAATCATTCTGTAGATAAAAATATAGACCACGTAATGTCTAATTCATTTGGTTTTGGTGGTCATAATGCTGTTTTGATATTCAGTAAACAATAAAAATTATTCAGGCAACATAGAGCCACCAATAGCATGAGCTCCACCATCAACATGGATTATCTCACCAGTTATGGCTTCAGAATAATCTGAAAGTAAGAAATTAATGGCTTTAGCAACTGGTTCAGCATTTTTTGTATCCCAACCCAAAGGTGCTCTTTCATTCCATTCCTCATTCATCGCTGAAAATCCAGGAATATTTTTTGCTGCTGTTGTTGAAAGAGGTCCAGAGGCAACCGCATTTACCCTAACCTTGTTTTTACCAACATAATATGCAAGATATCTAATAATTGATTGCAATGATGATTTTGCAACACCCTGCCAGTCATAACCCGGCCATGCCTGAGAGTTGTCAAAATCGACTGCTACTATCGATGCTCCTTCTTTCAATATTGGTAAAAATTCATTAGTTAAAGTTTTTAGTGAAAAAGCTGAAACCTCAAAGGATTTAATTGCATCTTCAACATTTGTATTTAAAAAATTACCACCCATTGCCTCAGTTGGGGAAAATGCAATTGAATGAAGAGCACCATCTATGCTTGTGTATTTATCTTTGATTTCATTTACTACTTCTTGTACTTGAACAGTATTTTCAATATCCATCTCTAATACATCAATTTCATCATCAAGTCTTTTAATAGCACGTTCAGTTATCCGAAGTCCATCACCAAAACCTGTAGCAATTATTTTTGCTCCGTTATCTATTGCAATTTTTGCTGTGGCAAAAGCGATACTCTTATCAGTTAAGATTCCAGTAATTAGTAACGTTTTATCTTTTAAAATCATATAACAATACTAATTGCTGATTTTTAACTTCGAATATTTCTTTTATTCTTCAACGTTTGGAGTGTAACTCTCGCTACCTGACGATGGTCTTAATTGTCTACCTGTATACAAAGCAATAGCGATTTCTGAAACTCCAAATATAAAGAATCCATTAAATTCAGTAAATACAGCAAATCCAATTAAAAGTAAACCGCCTATATATCGTACGATATTTACCTGTCTTGCATTTTCCTCATCACTGCCAAGTAAAAGAATTAACAGGGCTGCGAATGTTACTCCGACACCATTGGCTCTTACAATATCGGCTTCTGTTGACGATAAAACTGCATCAGGATTTAAAAGATTCAGTTTGTAAATAAGTTCTGGAACAATAAATCCAACAACAGATAATGCAAGGTAAATAATAGGATCGACTTTATTTATTATTTTATAACTCATAGATGCAATTATATCCTAAGAAAATCTTGTTTGTAATCAAAAAAAACTAAGATAGTTCTGCTTGTGCAGCAGCTAATCGAGCCGTTGGAATTCTAAATGGGGAGCAAGAAATATAATCAATATCTAATGTGTTTAAAAATTTGATTGATTTTGGGTCACCAGCGTGTTCACCACAAACGCCTATTTTGATATTTTTATTTATTTTTCTTCCATCAGCAACTGATGAAGCAACTAATTTTCCAACAGTATTTTCATCAATTGAAACAAAAGGATCAACATCAAAAATATTTTTTTCAACATATTCATTTAAAAATTTAGATGCGTCATCTCTTGATAAACCAAGGGTTGTTTGAGTCAAATCATTTGTTCCATAGGAAAAGAAATCTGCATATTCTCCAATTTTCGATGAATTCAAGGCAGCACTCGGTAACTCAATCATAGTTCCTAACAGGTAATCAAAATTGAAGTCTGATTCTTTCTTCAAGCTTTCAATTTTTTTAGTTATAATTTTTTTCATTTTTGTAAATTCACTTGCATTCATTATTAAAGGAATCATTATTTCTGGTTTAATAATGATCTTTTCTTTTTGATAAATTTGATAACTAGCTTTAAAAATTGCCTCAACTTGCATTTTATAAATTTCTGGATAACTTAAACCTAAGCGTACACCTCGGTGACCTAACATTGGGTTACTTTCACTAATCTTCGATAAAACTTCAGTGGCATATGCTGATGAAACTCTTAAAGAACTTGCTAACTCAGTAATTTCAATATCACTTTTTGGTAAAAATTCATGCATTGGTGGATCAAGTAACCGAACAGTTATAGGTTTATCTTTTAAAAGCTTAAATATTTCAACAAAATCATTTATCTGAAAATCAATAATTTTATTTAATGCTCTTTTTCTACCTTGCTTATTGTTTGCCATAATCATCTCTCTCATAGGAAGTATTCTTTCACCTTCAAAAAACATATGTTCTGTTCTGCATAAACCAATTCCATCAGCACCGAACTCTAAAGATCTAGCTGTATCATTTATTGTTTCTGCATTTGCTCTAATTGAAAGTTTTTTAAAATCATCACACCATGCCATCAAAGTATTAAATTCATCTGTCAATTTTGCAGACTCTAGCTCAACTTCCCCAAGAAAAATCTCACCAGTAGAACCATCTAATGAAATTAAATCACCTTCTTCAACAGTTGTTTGACCATTTGATATTTTTCTATCATCTTTATCAATTTTGAGATTTTCTGCTCCAACTATGCAAGGTTTGCCCATTCCTCTTGCAACAACCGCAGCATGGCTTGTCATGCCACCTTTTGTTGTCAATATTCCTACTGATGCGAACATTCCACTTATGTCCTCTGGACTTGTTTCATCTCTTACTAAAATGATTTTCTTTCCCCTTGCCGCTTCGATCTCCGCTTTTTCTGGGTCAAAAACTATTTCACCTACAGCAGCTCCAGGTGAGGCATTTAAACCTTTTTCAAACAATTTTTTACTAGTTGAGTCAACAAGCTGGGGGTGGAGAACTGAAGTAATCTGATCTGCATCAATCATATTGATTGCTTCTTGTTTACTTATTATTTTTTCATTATGCATATCAACTGCAATTTTTACACTCGCTTGGGCTGTTCTTTTTGCGTTTCTAGTTTGAAGAATAAACAATTCTCCATCTTCAATCGTAAACTCAATATCTTGAGCATCTTTATAGTGTCTTTCTAATTTACCTCCAATAAGTTTTATTTCATTAAATAGAGCTGGGTTTACTTCCTCAAGAGAAGGTTGAGTGTTCTTTTCGTGTTTTCCTATCGGATAGGGTGTTCTTATTCCTGCAACTACATCTTCTCCTTGAGCATTCATTAAATACTCCCCATACAATTTGTTTTTTCCTGTAGACGGAAACCTCGTAAAAGCAACACCCGTTCCTGAAGATTCATTTAAATTTCCAAAAACCATAGATTGAACAGTTGTCCCAGTACCCCAATTGTTGGGTATATTATTAATTTTTCGATAAGTAACAGCTCGTTTGTTTAGCCAGCTTTTAAATACTGCCTCAATAGCCCCTTTGAGTTGAATAACAGGATCTTGCGGAAAAGGGTTTCCTGCAAATCTTTCAACAGTGGTTTTAAAAGCATCAATTATCCAACTCAATTGTTCGGAATCAAAATCATTATCTTTTTCAACTCCGTCGATCCTTTTTTTATTATCAATAATGGCTTCAAACCTGTCCATATCAATTTCTAGTACAACATTTCCATACATTTGAATTAAGCGACGATATGAATCAAGAGCAAATCTTTCATCATTAAAATTAGATGCTAAAGCGTCCACATTTTTGTCATTAATTCCAATATTTAAAATAGAATCCATCATTCCTGGCATTGATACTTTTCCTCCCGATCTAACAGAAAGTAAGAGAGGTGTTTTATCATCATTAAATTTCTTTTTTGTTATTTTTTCTAAATTAGTGAGTGCTTTTTCTAATTCTTTATCAAATTTATCTGGAAAAGATTTGTTCTCTATAAAATAATTGCAAACCTCTGTTGTTACTGTAAACCCTGGAGGAACATTAATCCCAAGAGTTGACATCTCTGCTAAATTTGCTCCTTTACCTCCAAGTAAATCCAGCATAGATCTGTCACCTTCAGTTTTGGTGGAGGAAAATTGATAAATAAGTTTTTTATTCATGAGGTTTGATATTCTTATCTTAATATAGTGATGAAAAATATATTAATCGTTGGTACAGGAACAATTGGCGAGCCACTAATTGGCCTTCTTGCTCAGCATAAAGAAGAGCTAGGTATTGATAACGTCAACTTCTTTAAGAGAACCCCTCTGACTGATGAACAGGGGAAAGTTGAAGCTTTAATTCGAAAGGGTGCAAATCTTGTAACCACCAATGATGTAATAAAAGATTTTAAATCTATGGGATTTATTGTCGAGGATGTTGAAAAAAGTTATGAAGAAAGCCAAGTAATTATAGACTGTACCCCAGCTGGTAATAAAAACTGGGAGGAAATATATTCAAAACTAAATGGTGAAAAAAGATTTATGGCACAGGGGTCAGAACATAGATTTGGTCCTTTCTTTGCATGGGGCATAAATAATGATTCTTTGAATAATGAACAGAATAAATATCTTATAGCATCTTGTAATACTCACAATATTGCCTCCATAATAAAAACATTTTCCCTAGATAAGAGTAGGGATCTAAAAGAAGGACGTTTTGTCTGTTTAAGAAGAGCTAACGATGTCTCCCAAAATGATTCATTTTCACCTTCTCCAACAATTACAAAACATGACAATCAGGAATTTGGAACTCATCATGCAAGAGATGTTTTTGAATTATTTCAACAAGAAGGAAAAGATTTAAATCTATTTTCTTCAGCAATCAAATTACCAACTCAATACATGCACACTTTATGGTTTAATTTATCATTTGAAGAAAATATTGATCTAGAAAATATTTCAGATGACTTAGAAAATAGTGAATTTTTAATGTCCACTGAGAAACTCTCCTCAAATAAAGTTTTTTCATTTGGTAGAGATCATGGTTATCATGGAAGACTTTTATCACATGGAATTATTGCAAAGGAATCTCTACATGTAAAAAATAACAACTTAACAGGGTACTGTTTTACTCCCCAAGATGGAAATGCATTATTATCCTCTGTTGCAGCATCAGTAAATTATTTTTATAAGGATAGCTGGATTGATAAAATGAGTGTATTCGATAAATACATATTCAAAAACATTTAATAGTCGTGGAAGATATCCTATCAATAATTACTGTGATTGCAGTCGTATTAGCGCCAATAATATGGTTGATTGTTACGTTAAATAAAAAAATAAATAAAGCATTGGAAAAAGCATCAGAAGTTTTGAATTTCCAGATTGATATTCCAGGAAACATCTTTAGAAAGAAAAAAATATTTGGAGAGATAGATGGTTATAGATGTGAAATAGAAGTTTTTACAAGAAGTCATGGTCGTTCCTCAACAACGTATGTTTCTTTCTATGCATTTTTTCCTCGAAGCTTAGATATGGGTATCAAAATAAATTGGAAAGGTGAAATTGACGGTGATGACGAGCATCTCACAGAATTATTTATAGAAAGAAATGACTCTAAAGTTGAAGAGGCACAAAAAACTCTAAGAAGATTAAGAGTGTCTGATACTGTTGTAAATTCCAGGAAAATATTATTTATAAAATATTACAAACCAGAAGAAATCGTAAATACTATGCATGAAGTACTAAATCTTGCTAAATCTTTAAAGTAAATTATTTTATCTTGAAGATTTCTTCTGTTTTTTTATAAACTTTATTTTCAATCGTTTCTAAATTAGATAAAATTTCAGAATCTATTTTTTCTTTCTCTTTCCATATTGGAACCATAGCGTCCCATACCCCCTCGCCTTTCAATCGTGAATAAATGGAAGCAACTATATGTATGCCGATCAATGCATAACTGAGGAATGCTGAAAACTCATGAATTGCAACCGCAAAGTTAATGCCAGGAAGGCTGTATGCAAATAAAGCAGCAATAATCAAACCTGTAGTTGGCAATAAAATTAAAGTTAAATAAACAAGCCTATGGATTGTTTTAGCAATGAATAAATGTCCTTTTGGTATTTCAACTTTGGCACCTAACAAAGTATCAACATCTTTCATATAAAAATATCTAATAAAAACAATCCCCAAAAATATTCCAGCAAAGACAATTTCAACCATGAGTATTGACGGATTATTCAATTGATCTAATTCTTCTACTTGTTTAAATATTCCATAGGCATATAACAAAGAAAATGTCCAGTGTATAAACTTAGATGTTTTGGTATGGGTTTTCATAATCTCATTTATAGTAATTTATTACACTAGCTCAAAAGATTTGATTATATTTTCTAAACCTTCTTTTGCATCGGTAAAGAGCATCTTTGCATTATCGTTAATAAATAGTGGGTTTGCAATACCTGCGTAACCAGGTGACATAGATCTTTTTATAACAATTACTTGTCTTGCAAGGTCTACATCCAGTATTGGCATTCCATAGATTGGAGAATCTTCATCAGTTCTAGCCATTGGATTAACAACATCGTTTGCTCCCAAAACTAGCACAACATCCGTTGATGAAAAATCAGAATTTATATCTTCTAAAGTAAACATATCTTCATAATCAATGTCTACCTCGGCTAAGAGAACATTCATATGCCCAGGCATTCTTCCAGCTACTGGATGTATAGCGAACTTAACTTCAATATTTTTATCTTTTAAAGTATTTGTTAATTCTTTAACAGCTGCTTGAGCTTGTGCAACTGCCATTCCGTATCCAGGAACAATAATTACAGATTCTGCATAGCTTAATTGAATTGCAACATCTTCTGGAGAGGTGCTAATTGGATCTTTTACATATTCATTATTAACCGTTGTATTACCAAAGCCACCTTTAAGAACATCTAAAAGTGTACGATTCATTGCAGCACACATGAGCAACGTGAGAATTATTCCAGATGCACCTACTAAGGCACCAGCTACGATCAAGATAATACTATTTACAATAAATCCAGCTGACATGGCTGCTATTCCAGAAAGTGAGTTGAGAAAAGCAATTACTACAGGCATGTCTGCACCACCAATTACAGCAACTCGAATAACTCCAGTAGTTAGTGCAACTAGGATAATAAATTCAATTACAAAATTGTCGATTTCTAAAACTGCTGGAATTAAGATAATCGCAGGTAGAAATACTGAAAATATATTGGCAAATTTTGAACTAAAGTTATTTAATTTTCCACGGAGTTTCATAACTGCAATAAGACTTCCTGAAAAAGTAAACATTCCAATAACCATTGAAAATATTGCTACAAAATAATCATTAAAAGGTAAGGAGCTATTAGATAACTCAACATATGCGATTGCACCAGAAGCGCCTCCGCCAAAACCATTAAACAAGCCAACAAGTTCAGGCATTTGTGTCATTTGAACTCGTTTTGATATTAAAACTCCAAGAAGTCCTGAAATAACAATTGTGATGTAAAAAGCAGAATCATATTTTGAAAAATCAAAGTTAAAGGCACTAAATACAGCTAACGCCATAGCTAGCATTGCAAATAAATTTGCTCTATGTGCCGTTGATGGTCTTCCAAAAAGCTTTAAAGCGAATATAAACAATACAGCAGAGATCAATAATATTATTTCAATCATTTTTCTTAAACATTTCTAGTATTCGGCCAGTTACTGAAAACCCTCCAACAATATTGAGGGTTGCAAATGATATTGCAATTAAAACGATAATTTGAAGTATTTGTGATTCTCTTACTTCTGGGTATATCAGAATTGCTGCAATTAATGTAATTCCAGAAATAGCATTTGAACCAGACATAAGTGGTGTGTGTAGTGTCTGAGGAATTTTAGATATGAGTTCGTATCCAATAAAGCTTGCTAGAAAAGTTATTAACAATGTAAGTAAGAAAGTTGCTTCCATTATGAACTCATCTCTGTAAAAATCTCATCATCACTGTTCTCTATGTATAGTTCGATTAAATTTCTAACATTCTCCGAGTAAAGCTTTGTTGCTGCATGTTTTACGGAATTTAGAATGTCTGTTTCACCAACTATTTTTACACCATTTAATTCAACAACTTTATTCACCACAGTACCTTCACAGTTTCCACCAGTACCGGCTGCTAGATCGATAATCACAGAATTTTTTTTCATCTTTTCAATAGTTGACTTTTCGATTAAGACAGGTGCTTTTTTTCCTGGTATTTGAGCAAATGTTAAAACAATATCACTATCAATTACTTGTTTCTTTAATGCTTCTTGAATTTTCTGATTTTCTTCTTCAGAGACCTCTTGCGCATAAACACTGTCTTGTGCTTCAGTGCTGGCTTCTACAAATTTAGCACCCAGAGATTCCACTTGATCCTTCGCTTCTTTTCTAATATCGAAAGCCCAAACTCTAGCACCAAGTCTTTTTGCAGTTGCAATTGCTTGAAGGCCTGCAACCCCAACTCCTAAAATCAGGACCTTGGAAGGTTGAATATTTCCTGCAGCGGTTGTCATCATTGGTACTACATCAGATGTCTCTTTTGCAGCTCTTAAAACTGATGCGTATCCAAGCAAGTTAGCTTGAGAAGAAAGAGCATCTAAATTTTGAGCTCTTGAAATCCTAGGAAGTTTAAAGAAGCTTAATATCTTGATATCAGGTCTTAATTTTTTAATTTCTTCGATCTTTTTGAAATCAAATATGCCAATAAGGACTGCTCCTTCTTTTAAATCCTTTATTGTTTTATTTTCAATATTTTCTACACAGGCGATAACATCTAAATCACTTAATTTAGAAATAGTCTTTACATTTTCTTGTTGAGAATCTGGATAATTAAGGTAATCAAATATATTTTTTTCTAAATGCAGATCCATAGAATATTTCTCAAAAGATTCAGGGTGTATCGGAGCCCTGTATCCATCAACATCTGTTAGAAACCCAATATTCATTATTTTATTTTATTCCTATTAAGAGTTATATATAAATAAACTTAAAAGATGAGAATTGCTGTATTTGCTGATAAATTTTCTGGAACACTTACATCCGATGAAGTTATTGGTGAGATAAAAAAGATATTTAAATATAACAATATCAAATCATCGTTCTTTCCAGTTACAGATGGTGGTGAGAACTCAACAGAGATATTTAAAGAATATGGATTTGTAACACATCAGATGTCTATGAAACAAGATTTTTCTGGCAAATGGTTGCCTGTAGAGACTTTGAAAGTAAATAAAAATATATATATTGAAACCTCTCAGCTCATAGGTATCAAAAACAATAATGACTTATCTTTAGATCTAAATACATCATGCCTAGCAAAAATTATTGAGGATGTAGATATTTTGTCAATGGGAGGCTCTAGAACAAATGACGCCGGAATAGGTTTACTTAGCAAAATGGGAATTGATTTTCTAAATAATGAAGATGTAATAGAAGATCCAAAGCCAAAAGATTTCAAATTAATAAACAATATAAAAATTAATGAGAGTTTTAAAAAAGTTAATAAAAAAGTTTTAATCGATACAAATATTCCACTACTTGGTGACAACAATGCTTTTAAAGTATTTGGACCTCAAAAAGGGTTAGCAAATAGTGAAAT
Source organism: uncultured Candidatus Actinomarina sp. (assembly GCA_902615855.1). Lineage (GTDB taxonomy): Bacteria > Actinomycetota > Acidimicrobiia > Actinomarinales > Actinomarinaceae > Actinomarina. Next base: position 83,649 of record CACMQN010000002.1, on the reverse strand, counting down.
TAAATTTTTGGAAAAAAATGTTGAGAGAATTTTGAATTTACTTTCTAATGAAATGGCTAGTTCATTAGATCCATTTAAAGAAGGAACTGGTGCCTCTGGTGGTTTAAGTTTTGCATTGGGTGAGGTACTTGGATGTGAAATAATCTCAGGTCCTCAGTTCTTTTTGAATGAGACAAAACTATCAAGTAAAATAAATGATTTTGAAATTGCGATCTTATGTGAAGGAAAATTTGATTTTTCATCTATGAGTGGAAAAGTACTTGGAGAGATTTTAAAGCTTCATACTGGGCAGACTTATTTTTTAGGTGGCAAGTTTGACTACAATGATGAGAGTATCTTTACAGATATATTTGAATTAGGTAATAAAGGTATGAAAAATTCAAAAAAAGCATTAAGAGATTCGGCATATACATTGGCTAAAAAGATAGGTAAATAGGATGACTATTACCTCTCCTTGTATAAATGTTTGTGTGACTGATCCAGATACTGATTTGTGTTACGGGTGTTCAAGAACATCAAAAGAAATTAAAGAATGGTCAAAATATAACGATGAAGAACAATTAAAAGTTATTGAAATAAGTCGTAACAGAATGGATGGGTGGCAACGTAAAGCATTTGATAAAGCATATAAAGAAAAAGTTGAGACTGGAACAAGTCCTTTAAAAAAACAGAAATTACAGGATTAGAAACCTGGTTCTTCCAAGCCAAGACTTAGGTAGACCATCCTTAACAAGTCTTTAAATGCTTGGTCAAAATAATAATCAACTGTAGAGTCTTGGTCTAATCCATACCACCAAAACCAGTCAGATCCCTCCGCTAACAACATATATTCGTACGCTTGATTTATTTGTTCATCAGAGTAATCTCCTGATTTTTTTGCTTCTTCAAAATCTATTCTGGTTTGATAAAGAAGATCCCAAGCCTGATTTTCATCAGTCTCACCAATCCAGGTTGCAAAATTTGGTTGGAACCATGATGAAGGATAAAGCTCATCGATCGTATCAAGACTGTCACCATACATTTTTAAATAATCACTAGGAGTTATAGTCTCTAACCAATCATATTTAGTAAGGACTGTATACATTCCATTTAAAAAGTCGATGCCATCATTTGGATAGTTCTCCCAAAAATTTTCACCATCAGCAATTATTGAAACAACTGGAACAAAATCTAACTCGGAAGTTTTTTCACGTAATTTTAAAATCGTATTTTCAAATTCTTTAACAGAGAGGTCTGACCTTTTTTCTGAGTAATCAAACATTTTGTCAGATAGATAATTATCTCTAAAAAATATTGGTATTTTTTCACCATTAGACAGAACTGTATTCCAGGGTCTATATAATAATTCTGGCTTAGAAGCTACTCCCCCAACCCATCTTTGAATTTTTACATCTAGTGATTTCTCTAAAGGGTTTTGTCCAGTTGCTATCCAAGAAATATCTTCATCATTGAAATATTGAAGGACTTCCTGGGCAACTGCACCTTCAGCTGGCCACATGCCATTGGGAAAAAATCCAAAATTTTCAAAGAAGATATCCTTTCCCTTTTTAACATGGGCTCTCGCATCATCTTCAAAGTTAAAAGTATTATTTGGAAAATCTGATACTGTATCTCCTCTTTTTCCCAAATCTGAGTTATGTATTAAGGGTAAAATAGGATGTGCAAAAGGTGTCGTAATCAGCTCTATGTGATTATTTTTATATGCATAAAGATGTTCAGGTATAACTTTATCAATGATCTCATTGTGAATTTCAAGAATTATTTTTTTATCTGCTTCAGAAAAATTACTACCTTTTTCTACAATTTTATTCAATGGGTCTAATGATAGATATTTTGGATCAGTCCATCCAAGATTAAATAGAACTTGAAGATCAATATAGTCCTGTGTGGTCCAGTCTTGAGGATTTTGTCTAAGGTTTCTGAGTTCAACAAAGCGAGGATATGTATTAATGATTCTTGAGTTGATATCAAAAAATCTGTCTCTTAAAAAATCTTTTTGTTCATTTGTAAGCTTGTCAGCTTCAACCTCTGTATGAACCCAATAGATATCTCGTGATCCATTTGAGAGCTCATTTAATTGATTCATTAATGTTGGTGTCAAATTAAACGTAACCCTAAGTCCTTCAAAATCTTGTACCATCTCAACCATATCAAGATAATCTTTTGTTGCGTGAAGTCGGACCCATGGCTTTGAAAAATTTCCATCAGTGTCTTTGGGATAATAGGGTTGATGCTGATGCCAAAGTAACATCACATAAAGCTCTGGAGTATCTTTTTTTTCTTCAATGATTAACTCCGTTGTCGGGGTAATCACTTCTTCTATGGTTTCATTACTTGAAGTTTGAGAACAAAAAGTAAAAAAGAGTATTAACAGTATTGAATACTTTTTCATTTGGCAATTATAAAATAATTATTTAAGAGAATAAAGATTTAAGCAATTCTTTGTCAGGAATTGTAAAGATTTTTTCAATAGTGTCAACATACAATTCAAAAGCTAAGGGTAGTTCTGATCTAACTTCGTTTATTGTGCTGATTTCAAATTCACCATGAGGTAAATCAAATATATCACCATAACCCCAAGATGTAACTATTACCCAAAAAGAAAATTCTTGAACAGTAACTCTGTTATATCCCTCTATGTCTCCATTATTTTTTATTTCCTCATAACTAGAAATATCATAGATATTTTTTTCAACTGCTTCATTCATTGCCTTATGAATTTTAGAGTTTGTATCTTCCCAGCTCCATTCAGGAAACTCTAGGAGCAATCCTGCACCTGTAATTGTATGTAGTAAATGCTCAACAACTTCTCCAACTGTGCCAATTGTATTTGCATCTTGATATTCCCAAATAAAATCTGTGTGGTTATCTTCATATCCATTACCTGGACAGCAGTCTACAGATGGATTTGGCGAATCAAAATTATAATATTCTGGACCTTCAAAACCAATTCTTTGAAAAACCTTTTCATTATTAACAGTATTTAAATATCTTGATCTAAGGCTGTTGTCTATATTTTCTCCTTGTTGTAACATTTGAAAATATGTTTCTGCAACTTTATACATATATTCATCAGAGACTTCAGGAAGAGCAAAAATTCTTAATCCCGCGACATCAACATATTTTTGATAATCCCTAAATGATGTGTCAGTTACTATTTCACCAATTGAAATTACATGTTCAGAACTGTAATCTTCACTCTCTTCATTAACTTCTTCAGTAGTTGTAGTTGTTGTTGTTGGTTCATCTGAGTTACTGGTTGTATTTTCGGTAACTTCAACATCTCCTTGACCTGCTCCACAAGCTATAAAAACAATTAAAAATAAAATTGTCTTGAGCTTCATACAAAGATTGTAACTAACTTTAATAACGATATCATTGTCTTTATGATTGAAATACATAAGACAATTGAAAAAATATTTGAAAACAATAAAGACAAACTAGATGCTTTTGAATGTAAAGACGAATTTTCTGATACACAAAGTTTTTGTGACCATTATGGATTTAAAATTGAAGATTCTTGTAATGCAATATTACTTAAATCAAAAAAACCAGAAGAATTTTATGGGTTGTTTTGTGTTTTAGGATCAGACAGATTGGATGTCAATCATAAAGCTAAAAGCTTATTAGGTGCAAAAAAAGTAAGTTTTGCTTCAAGAGAAGAAGCTGAGATAATTACTAATCAAATTTACGGAGGTATAAGTCCTCTCGGCTTACCAGAGGAAATAAAGGTATATATTGATGAGAATGTAATGTTGAGAAATAAAGTCTTTATTGGTGGCGGTAATAGGGTAAGTAAATTTTTTCTAAAGCCTTCTGATTTGAAAGATTTAACTAATGGAGAGGTTGCAAAGCTAACTCAATCCATCTCTACATAAACTTGCCGCTTGTGGGGAGAAAGCTTTACCGTTCAAACCAGGAAATCTACCAGCCTGTAAATAATATTTTAAGAAAGTTCTAACATTTCTAAAATCATCATTTGAAATCTCTTGAGGAGTGGTCAAAACATTTAATGGATTTGGTAAATTTCTCTCTAAAAAAGATTTTTGTTCACTATCTAATTTTTCAACGTATTCAGAAAGTAGTGATACTGTTACTTCATAATCTTCAATTACATTGATGCAGTTTTCATATTCGTTGACAGAAAGAGGGCTAACATCAACACCATAGTCTGTCCTGTATTGAAAAAACAAAACTATGACGAGAAATAATATCAAAGTGTAGAAAAATATTTTAATTGGAAAAAAAATTACTTTTCTAATTGGCCAAAGAATTGCTTTGATTATCCTCACAAATTTATTGTAATGTAATTACAAGACACTGACACGCACCACCAGATTTAAGAAATTCTGAAACATCTGATATCTCAATATTGCATCCTAAATCAGCAACCGTTTCAATAATGTCTATATCATCAGATGGAAAAATTACAGATTCATTTATCACAACACTGTTGCAGGCAAGTTTGTTTGCATCGTTTTCACTCACAGGAATTAAGTTGAATAAATCAGAAAATTCTTTTAATGAAGAGTCCTCAAATGCTTCCGGATAAAAAATTGCGTCGTTGTTATTTGTTGGAAGGTTCTGAAAACAAGTATCAAGATGATAAAATTTTTCATCAATTAATTTTACAATTTTTGGTTTCAGTTCAAATTGTTCTGCTATGTAAATTAAAGCCTCTTTATCACTTCTTACACCGTATGATCCAATTAAATACTCACCGTAAACAAAAGCATCCCCTCGCCCTTCAAATTTATGTTCTGAAGGAATACGAGCGACATCATAACCATTTTTTTTGAACCAATTTTCATAAATGATTTCTTCTCCTTGTCTTTCTTGAAATTTAAAGTTTGATATAAGAACTGATTTGTCTTTTATAATGCCGGAGTTTGCCGTAAATACTAAGTCTGGATAAACAGTGTTTCCTGGTATAACTTTTACTTCTGCGCCACACTTTTCAATAGTTGACTTAAGACCACTCCATTGATCTTTTGCAAGTTCTAGATTTACTTCAATACCCTCAACCATCCAGGGGTTAATTGAGTATTCAATTCTAAAGTACTCTGGAGAACTCATTAGAACAACGCTATTTTGCATGTAAATAGTTTACAATTTTATACATTAAATGTATATTTTCATAGATGGATAACATCAAGCTTTTAACAATTAATGATTCAAATATTGGTGATTGTCATACTATAAATGAAAACAATGTTCCTAATGTAGGGACAACAACTTTTAAAGAGTTTGAAATTCTAGTACAAAATTCTGACTTTCATCGATGTGTCATTTTAGACAATAAAGTTTTAGGGTTTTTAATTTGTTTCAAGGATTCATATAAAACTAAATCATTTATGTATTCAATAAAACATAAAAATTTTAATGAGTTCAGAAATCAATTAAAAAATTTTATGTATGTAGATCGAATTGCAGTGGATGAAAAATATAGAAACAATGGAATAGCGTCAACTTTATATGAAATCCTAATTGATTATTGTCTTACAACGGACATTGAGTATTTAACTGCAGAAATAAATTTACTTCCCGTAAAGAATGAGCCATCATTTATGTTTCATTCAAAATATCAATTTAAAGAAATCAATACAAAAAAATATAGTGAGGATTATGAAGTTTCACTACAAAAACGAATTCTTTAAATAGTAAAATAACTTTAATTATGAAATTTAACTTACCACGTAGACAAAGAAAAAGTTTTGAATCAATAATTGGTGTATCATCTAATAACAATTTTAATAAAACCCAATCCCTTGAAATTTTTGAAAATGTAAAAAAAGAATTTATGAAATCACCAAAAACTTTTGGATCAAATACAGGAAAACAAGATGATATTTTAGAAATGCTTGTGATTCTTAGTCATCAAATAGCTATGGAATACAAAGATTTAAATGTTGTATTAAGACAAGGAATACCAGAAATCATTAAAGAGAAGTGATGTTACTTTTCTTTTTTAGTGCTTTTTTTTCCTTTTGAACTTTCATCATCATCTTTAAATAATTCTGAGATTGCACCAATACTTCCCAAAGTTGCTGATAAATCAGCTGGTAAAAATATTTTTGTTGCTTTTCCATTTGCCACTTTTTCTAAAGATTCGAGATATTTAATAGCAATTAAGTCGTTAGTTGGGTCACCTTCGTGAATTGCATTGAATACTTGTCTGATGGCTTCAGCTTCACCTTCTGCATTAACTACTCTTTCATATTTTTCTGCGTCCGCAACTTGTTTCAATGCCTCGGCCTCTCCTTGAGCGCTTAGAATTTGAGATTCTCTTTCGCCCTCAGCTGTCAAAATTGCAGCTCTTTTTTCACCTTCAGCTTCTGTAACAGCTGCTCTTCTGTCTCTCTCAGCTTTCATAACTTTATTCATTGCATCTTGAACATCTTGAGGTGGATCAATTCTTTGAATTTCGACACGCACAACTCTAGTACCCCACTTATCTGTTGCTTCGTCTAGTATCAATTTTAAAGATGTATTGATAGTCTCTCTAGAGGTTAAGGCAGCATCTAATTCAAGGTCACCAACTACATTTCTTAAATTTGTTTGTGCTAATTTTGTAGCCGCGGTAATAAAATCTCCAACGTTATAAACAAGTTTTTTTGGATCTGTAGGTTCGTAGTAAATCACAGCGTCAACAGTAATTGTGACGTTGTCTTTTGTAATAACTTCTTGTGGTGGAACGTCAATAACTTGTTCCCTCATATCTACAATGATTAATTTTTCAATCCCTGGTATTACAATATTGAGTCCTGCTGTAGCCTCACGGTTGTACTTACCAAATCTTTCAACTAATCCTTTCTCGAATGGTCTTAGAATTCTGAATATTCTAAATACAATAAAGATCAGAAGGCCGAATAATATTACGCTTCTTACAATTGATATTATAAATTCCATGTTTTAATTCTATTCATTAAAGGGATATACGCTAATCGAGATTAACTATTTGTTTCTTCTGTGTTTTTTTCTTCTTGTTCGTATCTATTTAAAGCAAGCATGAACATAATAAAAAGTATTAAAGATCCAGCAAAATAAGTTATTGGAATAATTCTGATTTCTAGAGCATTTAGACCATCTATTGAGGATGGCGCTGGACCCCTTGGAGCATAAAGTATAAACAGAAAAGAATTAATAACTAGCCATCCAAAAGTTGCGGCTCCAACAACAAGGAAGCCAAGTCTTCTACCTAAATTTGTTGCGTTCAAAATAAAAGTTGATCCAAAAAATGAGAGAACAAAAAAAACAAAAAGGAAAATTCCAGTAAATGTCAAATTAGATGACAAAAGGGTTCTCATTATTTCACGCATCAGGTGTCATTCCTCTCAAATAATCTATAACCAATTCTATATCTGACTGTGGAAGTACCGCACCAAATCCTGGCATTTTTCCTCCACCGACTCCATTGACTCCATAGCCTTTACCATTGACAGAACCGTTAATAATAAAATCAACAAAGTCGGCTCTCTCTTTAAATTGAATATTTACTCGTCCACCTTTTAATGCAGGCCCCAAGCCTCCAGAACCAATGATTTTTGTATATGCAGCTCCTGCAGAATAACCAGCAGTGTGACACCTCGCACAATATGCATTAAATATTCCTACTGCTCTTGTTGCTTTATCATAGTCTCCATCAAAGGTTGAATCAGCAATGTTTTGGAAATCAATAAGCCATAATTTTTGTTCATAGGCATTTTCAAGAAATGCTAAACCTTTTTCAGCTTCATCCATAAATTTGTCATAGCCATCAGTAAGGATTCCTAAATTAATAACACTCGTTTCAAGATCAGAAAGGTATCCCCTAACAACTGATGCGTCTTTTCTTCCTGGAGTTGATTCTTCTTCATCTGGATTTAGATTTAAAATTGCAGTACCCAAAACATCTGCAACACTTTCACTATAAGCTGATATATCTGTTTCTACTGAATCAAAAAGCCCGTCTTCATCAGTATCGATTCCATTCTGCCTTGCTAGTATCGCAGATACAATTTCAACGGCTTCAATTGCTACGGGTAATCTTTCTGGAGCTGCCTTAATGTCATTGATAAGGTCATTTTGTTTTTCAATTTCACTTTCAACCTGTAAATCAGAATTTTCAATTCGTAGCAAAGATGAGTTTATATTTTGTTCAATTTGTTGAAGTTCTTCATTTTGTGGAATTTGAAAATAATGCAAGTACTCTATCAAGTCGTCAAGCTGTCCATCGTTCATTGGGCCTCCGCCTTTTAGACCCCAAGCTGGCATAGGTGAGTTTGCTCTACCGTATATTAGCCAATACCTAACTTCTTCATCATCATATCTATAAAACACATTGTTTATTGCAGGGGCTGACCATGTAACACTTACACCACTTCTTTTTTCAACATATGAAGCAGCTCCACCACTTCCATCTACTCCATGGCAGTTTCCGCACCCAAACTCTTCGTAAAGATGGTGCCCTCTTTCAACTGAAACGTCATCAAACTCTTCTACAAAACTTTCTTGTCTAGCTGGTTCGCCGAGATAATAAAGTGGAATCATAATTGTAAGTAACGAAGCTAGCACAACTGCTATTGATAATGTTTTATCAAGATGAGTAGTTTCTAATTCATCATCTGGAAGATATTTTTGTAAATTTCTAGGTACTTTTTTGATTTTTCCTGCACCACGGAAACCAACTGCAGAAAAATAAGCAATTGCACCAACTACTGCTAAGGCGATTAATGTTATGAAAAACGAGCTGTTCATATTTATTCCTCAGTCTCAGCGATTGTAATACATGAAAGACCTTGTGGATATTTCACAGACATACCATCAGCTCGAGGTGATTCTATAACTGATCCTGTGTCGATAATTAATTTTCCTCCTGAAACACTTACAATAAACCTATCTAAGTTCCTTGGAGCAGGACCTGCGTAATACTCACCAACCATGTTGTATTTTGAACCATGACATGGACATTCAAATCCTTGAGAGGTGTTGCACCATGGAACACGACAACCTAAATGAACGCATCGTTGATAAACAGCAACTAAACCGTCTGCAATAGTTCCACTATCAGAAAACTGAGAGTTACCATTGTCATCAAATGGTAAAACATAAGCTCTTGCTTCTGGAATGAATGCAGGTATAACTGAACCGTCTGATTGGAAAATTTGGTCTTTAAGGTCATCAACTCTTCCAGCATCTATTTTAGATCCAAAACCTCCGGAAACTTTTGGATAAAAGAATCCAAGCCAAGAAATTAATTGGATACCAGCAAATGCTCCAAACGTGATTCCAAGGGCTTTACCCAAAAATTGTCTACGAGTCATTCCAGCTTCTTCTTCTGAAATTTCTTCATAAATTATTTCTTCTTTTATTGCAATGGATCCATCGGTTTGAATTTCTTCTTCATCTTGTTCATTATCTTCAGATACGTTTTCTTCTTCAAAATCTGGTTCATCTGGAGCTAAAAAATTTGTTTGAGATTTATCAACTTTTAAAGCTTTTTTATCTAAATTCTTTTTCCAATTTAATCTTTTTGTTACAGCTTTTGGGGTTCTTCCAGTTACTACAGCTGCAATTCCAATCACACCAAATACGCCAATAAATGCAATTGCAATAAATGAAAGCTCAACAAGAGTCATTCGAAATGGACCCAGTCAAGTAAGTCATCGAACCATACACCATCAATCCATGGATACGTCCAGTTCCAACCTGGGCCTCTAAATAAAATACCGATAAGACTTAAAGTTCCAGCACCTGCCAGAAAAAAGGTCCACAACATTATTGCATATTTTCTTTTTGAAGGTTTATTTTCTTTATTTCGATCAATATATGGAATTGCCATAAATGCTGCAACACCAATTAGAAGAGGTATCATCACACCTGCGATCTGTGGATCCCAATAGGAAAGTAATTCTTGTAGTCCTAAAAAGTACCATGGTGCTTTTGCAGGGTTTGGTGTAATGTTTGGATTTGCTTCTTCTAATAAAGGAGCTTGCAAAATTGCACTTATAAAAATCAAAAATGCTGTCATTGCCATTAATGAAATAAACTCTGGCAACATTAAATGAGGCCATGTGTTTACTTTATCAACTGGTTCAGAAGTTGGTTTCTGTATTGGCTTTGCTTTGACGACCGTAAGCAACCTTTGTGTTACTTTTGTCTCAGGTGCAAAATCTACTTCAGTAGGTACTTGTCCGTTTGATTTTTCAGGTGCAGGAGCCGGTGCTTCTTTTACTACAGCTGCTGGTGCCGGTGTTTCTTTGACTTCAGCTGCTGGTGCCGGTGTTTCTTTGACTTCTACTTCAATTTGAGTAACTTCAATAACATCTGGTTCTTTCTCAATTTTGGTAGGCTCAGCTTCACCTCTCATTTCTGCCAGTGCTTGTTCAACTGAAATACCTAAGGCCTTGGCTCTTGCTTCAGCAGTTTTTAATAATAAATGTTCTGGAATATCAACCATAGTATGTCTATAGAGGACCTGAGATTCCTCCATCCTTTCTTACTCGCCAAAAATGAATTGCCATAAAAATTACAATGATGAAAGGAAAAAATAGAACATGTAAAACATAAAATCGAAGAAGTGTTGCTTCAGTAGCCTCTAGTCCTGCAAATAACGCAAACTTAACTTGAGCACCAAAAACGGGAGTATAACCTGCCATATTTCCACCCACTGTCACAGCCCAAATAGCTAACTGATCCCATGGAAGTAGATAACCAGTAAATGAAAGAAGGAGTGTTAAAAGTAGTAATATAACTCCAATCACCCAGTTAAACTCTCTAGGTGCTTTGTACGCCCCATGATAAAAAACTCGGGACATGTGAAGAAACACTACTAACACCATAATGTGCGCAGCCCACCTGTGCATATTTCTAACTAGAGATCCAAACGCAATACTTGTCTGTAATGATTGAATATCAACATATGCCATTTCTGTAGGTCTAAAATAAAACATCAACCAAATACCAGTTATAGTCAAAACAATAAATGTAAAGAAGCTTAATCCTCCCAAGCAAAGCGTATATGACAATCTGACACCATGTCTTTTTACTTTTACTGGATGGAGATGATACAAGACGTTATTCATTACAACATATGATCTATTTCTTGGACTATCTGAATAACCTTTTCTAAATGGAGATCCTGGTCTAAAAATACTTCCCCAAAGCGTACTTTCTTTTAAAGACTCTCCGAGACCTGAACTAATATCTTTTAATCGATCTCTAAATTTAATTTTTTCGTTTTTCATTAAAGTCTTCCATATATATAGCCATGACGGTCACTTCTCTCTCCTGAGTCTTCATCCCATGGAGATTCATAAACACCATTCTTTATTGCCGCATCTGCTAATGATCCAGCAAACTTACCAAGCGATATAACCCCTGTTGGGCACCTATCAACACATAATGCACATCTTGTACAAGCTTCTTCATCAACAACAAAGAATCCCGTTTCATTATCTTCCATGTTAGGAGCTTCAACGTTTATAGAGTCTTCTATTGCTTCTGTTGATAAGTAATGTATACATTTCCATGGACAGATATCTACACATCCTTCACATAAAATGCACTCTGCCTCATCAATATGCAAAAACTGTTTTGGCCTTACCCTTGAAGAAACCTTTTCGGCTTCGACCATGGCTAAATTGTATTTTTTTTCAAATTCAGGCATTTCAATAAGTACTTCTGATTTAGCCATCAGCACCTACCTTCACGACTTGTTTTCCGTAATCAGAAACTCTAGTTTTTCCTCTTTCTTTTGCTTCGTTGATATCTTGAATTAGATATCCTACTACAAAAGCTGTCACTAATGCTCCACCTGATATACCAAGTTGAATAATGTCTTTCAGAGCTCCGAGGCTCATTCCTATTTCGTTACCTAAAAATAAAATTGGAGGAAAGTTGATAAACTCTCTTTGGTTTGTCCATTCAAGAGGTCCTTGAGAAAGGTTTAACCACTCAGAAGGTAATACACCAAATATAAGTGCAAATTGTATCCAACTGAGAAATGCCAGATATGTTGCTCTAGCCCAAGTTAATTCAGAATCTTGCCATGCAAGCATTGCCATTCCAATCAATAGAAATTGACCTGCACCAAAAGCAATGAGTTGTCCAATGGTTTGCATTAGCCAGCCCCTAGGCATCCAATTAAAATAATCGATTACTTCGCCTTCTGGAAATCCAGCGAAATGTGCAATAATTACTCCAATTGTTATGCCACCTACTCCAGCAAAAATTAAAGCAACTCCGATTTTGTATCGGTTAATAAATATAAAATTTAACAAGTTTCCCTCAACACGTTATTTACTCAAAACCTTCAATATCTATTCTATCAAGGATTACCCAGATATTATAAATTTTATAACCCAACTTTTTCAAAAAATTACTAATTTTATTGGAGTAATTTCTATGGTTTAATAGTAAAGTCAAATTGAGTACTTACTTTTTAAATTAATGAGAATAAAAATTTTTCCAAAAAATGAACAAGCGTTTTCAAAATTTTTTATTGTTTTAACTCCACTTTTTTTCCTTCTTTTAGGAACTGTTGCATTAACAAAAGAAGCTTATTTCATTTTTGCAGCCATACTCCCTCAAAATAGTTTTCTCAATAGTGGATATTTAGAAAAACTAAATAACCATATAACTTACAATCTGATGCTTTCATTTTTAATTGTGTTTTTGACTGTTTACTTATTACCAAAAACACTTGGAAGAAAATTAATAATATTCCCAATTTTTTTTCTAACTGCATTGGGAGTTATCGGATTGGAGTCACTCGATCTATTATTAGGAATATTATTTCCTGATAGTTTTTTGTTCTTTGGGAACACTAGTTATACATTAATTTTTAAAATCTTAATATTTTTTGCCTTTGTTGGACTCGTTATTCTAAATATATTGGCCAAAAAAGAAGCTTCTCTCTTTGTTAGTAGTCAGTATCTTTTTGGTGCAAGTATTTTTTATTTGATATCACTTCTAATTTATAGAGCTGATTTTGTCGTATTTAGCGACAATTTTTTCATTAATTCAATGTATGTTTCAACACATATATATGTTGGATATTCGTTCGTATTTCTATCATTACTTCATTTCATGATTACAAAAGGTATAAATGCTACGTTGTACAGTAAAACATTGGGATCTATTGGATTTTGGGGATTCTTGTTTCTCATTCCTTGGTCAAATTTTAAATTTTACTTTGGTTCTGTATTGCCAAATTGGATAGAAAATATATCTCTTTACTTGTCTATAAGTTTGTCTCTCCCAGTGCTTGCTATAGCTGTAAATTTCTTCAGAACGGTTTCAACGAGAATTGACGAGAATAAAGTTATTTATAGTCTTATAAGTTTCTCGTTTGGAATATTTGTTATAACAAATATCTTTCAAATAGTGTCCTCGCTCTCAAATATCATTCCTATATTGAGTCTTACAAATTTTGAGATAGCAATTAGATATGGGTATGTTTTCAGTGCAATATTAATTACTATCTCATTTGTTTATTATTTGATTCCTAAAATCTTTGGAAGAGAAGTTAAATTTTCAAGGCTTGAATCTTTAACTAGTTTTCTATTAAAACTTGTGGTGTCTTTAACATTATTTTCTAATGCTTTAATCGGAATTATTTCTGGTTACTCATGGAATGCTGGTGCCAATGCAGGAAACCCAACAATCTATGGTGAAGGGTTCGGTTTATTGTGGTCACTAATCAGTACTCCTTTAACGCTAAATATGTTTTTATCTTTGACATTACTTCTGCCATTTCTGTTGTTTTTCATTTCAGTCGTCAAGGCGATAGTAAATGGAGAAATTACAGAAGCAGAAACAATTGAACTTACTGAAGAGGAGCTTCCAGTATGAGTGCACTCTTAAGTAAAGTTGCTGAATTATTAAATGCACCAGAGTCGTTGGTGCAACGATCTGCTGAAGCTAGAGCTGAAGCTTCTGGAAGAACAGTTGATGAAGTTTTACAATCATGGGCTGGAGGTGAGAGTGTAGCTTCTGCAGAAAAACCTGCTGAAGAAGCACCTCCTGCTGAAGAACCGGCACCACCTACGGATGAACCTGTAACTACATCAGATGAGGAAGAAGAGGAATCAACAGAAGATTTATCAATTGTAGTTGAAGAAACTATTTCTGAAATGTCTACAGAGGTTTTAATTGAAGAAGAAAACATTGAAATAAAGAAAGAAAGCTCTCTAGGTTTTATTGCTGGTGTGATTGGAGTAGTTATATTTACATACCTATTTGCTTTCTCAATACCAAAACAACAAAGTGAAGAGGTGGTCTTACAATCATTAAATAATTCTGTTCGGGTAAGTGAAGAAATATTAAATGGAGCAATTGTCTATAACCAATTAAATTGTCAGTCCTGTCATACACAGAATGTAAGAATTCTCATACCTGATTCACAAAATGGAAAAATATTAAAAAATAGATTTGCCAATAAAAACCTCATTCAAAATACAGGCCTTTTGAGGTTAGCTCCCGATTTATCAACTCTTGGAACAAGAGAACCAACAAACGATGCAGATTGGCTAAAAGAGTATTTAATTGATCCATCTTCTGTAAAGGAAGATATACCTCATCCATCAGTAAATTTCCTAAGTAATCAAGATTTAGATTATTTAATAACTTATTTATTATCTTTAGGAAGTACAAATGAGTGAACTCTTAAGTAAAGTTGCTGAATTATTAAATGCACCAGAGTCGTTGGTGCAACGATCTGCTGAAGCTAGAGCTGAAGCTTCTGGAAGAACAGTTGATGAAGTTTTACAATCATGGGCTGGAGGTGAGAGTGTAGCTTCTGCAGAAAAACCTGCTGAAGAAGCACCTCCTGCTGAAGAACCGGCGCCACCTGTTGAAGACAAAGCTGATATAGAAGAATCCAAAGAAGAGTCTGCAGAAATTGTAAAAGATGAAAAGGAAAGTTCATCTGTAGTATCTTCTCAAGCAAATATTAAAAAAATTATACAAAAAGTATCCTTCGCAAATAAGACGTTGGATATAAAGGTAAATGCTGAAACATCTTTGCCGAGATGGCTAAATTTTAGCTTTGTACTTATTCCCCTTTTTATTGTTATTGGGATAGTCAATACATCATCCACACAAGAATGTGGGGAGAGTGGAATTTTAGATGTTGATCGAAAAACTCAATTAACTGTGAACTGTGATGGATCAGCATTTGAAGGAAAAGGTGTTGGATCTGCAAGCTCAATAAATTATATTGCCCTTGGACAACAAGTTTATTCTGGAGCTGCTGCATGTGCTGGTTGTCATGGAGTAAATGGTGGTGGAGGAGTAGGTCCTGCCTTTACTGGTGGAGAACTTTATACAACTTTTCCAACTTGTAGTGATCATGCATTGTGGATTGAATTAGGCTCTGCAGGTTGGCAGGCCGAAGTTGGACCGGCGTATGGAGCAGAGAATAAAGTATCAATAGGTGGAATGCCTGGATTTGCAGGAAAACTTACTGAAGATGAGATTTACGCGGTTGTGGTTTTTGAGAGAGTTGTATTTGGTGGCGGAAACACTGACGAAGTACTCGAAGACTGTGGACTTCTAGAAACAGATGAAGAAGTCACTACAGAGGCTGTGGAGTCAACTGGTTAATTCAATTAAATAAATTGGGAATAGTTTTAATATTTCATCTTATTTTGAAGGAGCAAATCCCAACAATCTATTTGAAAATTTAAATTCTCCAACCCAAAGATGAAATCCATCCCAGTGAACAGTTGAGGCCATTTTTGTTCCAGAGTTTGTTTTATTGGTTGTTCCACCAAATGACATTGTTGGGGATGATCCATTTAGAGCATCCTGAACGCTTGACCAGCCCACAACTTTATTACTTCCTTGCAAGGCAATAAAAAATCCTTTCTCATTAATACTTACTCCCTGAGGAAAATCGTCGTTACCAGGTACTGACAACATAATCCCGGAATCTAAATTAGCTAGTTTAATTACATGAACTGGACTACCTGCACCTGGATAAGCAGAAACAACAAGCCATTCTTCATTCATATCTATTCTTCCAACGCCAACAGGATTTTGGATAATATAATCTGGTTCATCATTCAATCCTGGTATTCCTTTCCAAATATAAATATTTTTATTATCAGTTTCCCCTAGGGCAAAAAATTCTCCATTATATGCAACACCTCTCAAAGATGAAAAATTAATCGATCCAATTGATGATGTATTCATATCAAATGAATAATTACCTGAATTTAGATTATTTTCAAAATCAAACCAACCAAAGACTTTTTTTCCTGCGGCTAGGAATAAAGATTTATTATTGAAAGTATTATCCCAAGGACCTTCCTCAAACCTTCTGAAGACAATGTCTGGTTTTGCACCAGTAGATCCTGGTATTTTTTTCCATACAGACAATGACCTATCGAAGTCCGAGCTTACAACAAATATATTTTCATCAGATTCAATTACAGGATTTTGGATAATGAAATCTTCTTCTAACAAAGTAAGACTTTCAGTATTGTCAGTTAGTAATGACCAATTTGGCTTAGTTGATGGAGATGAAGGTAAAGAATCAAAAACAGAAATTCTATTTCCATTATATTCGGCAATAAAAAGCTTATTTCCTGCAACTGCCGCCCCTCCATCATCACCTCCCATCCATCTTGAACCTTGACCTGGTTCAGCTAATTTAACATTTGATTTTAATTCTGATGTTGATGTATAAAGATTGTCCCAAAAGTAGAGCGACTCACCTCCAGCAGGTATTGAATATATTTTATTTTCATGAATAATTCCTGAAATCCAATTGTCCACACAAGCATCTGGATCTCGTGATTCAGTTGGCCATGAGGTAAAGACATGTGTTGACCTGTTTCCATTAACTCCTACACATTCGCCATTAGCATTTTCATCTCCAATCATTATGTAATCTCCGTTAGATAATATTGATCTTGGTGTGCCTATCTGATTCGATGTTAATACAACATCTGGTGGTGTGTTTGAACCAGGGAAACTGTTCCAAATTAATATTGTTCCAGAAACAGTTGCAGTTACGATAGTTTTGTTACCATCTGACCAGACTCCCCAAGGCCAAGAATTATTCATGCTTACATAATTTGTTATTGGTATTGCATAATCTGCAGCTTGACCAGATGTTTGTGGAAAATTTGTCCAAACAAGAACTCTATCGTTATCTGAATCAGCAACCAATAATTTAGCATCTGGAGTGATAATAACCTGTCCTGGAAAATCAAGTTCATCTAGTCCGTTTCCAGAATTGTGTGTATTAAAGTTTTTTTGACCAATCACGATAACTGGAGCTGTTGTTTGATTGGGAATTGAATTCCAAATAAGGATTCTATTATTAAATCTATCTGTAACTGCAAGTTTTTCGCCATTTGAAGATACTGAGACGGGATGGTTTATTTTGAGCTTTCCACCAGAATCATTTAAACCGAAACCAGATAGTAAAATATCTGCTTTTTCGTTTAAGCCAAATGATGAATAACTGTTCAATGAAGCAGCATTATATTGTGGTGAATATGAATATATGTTCAAATCGTACCAAGAGTTTCTACTCTGACCTTCATCTACATTATTTTCATTACTTTTTTTATTATCATTTTTTTGATTAGTTTCCGGATTTTCTCGACACTCAATGACTACACCTGCTTCAAAATCATCAGGATTTAAATCCTCAACAACTTTTTTATATATGTCCCCTCCAAATGCATTGCTTATACACTCTAAAATTGCTTCATCAGCTGCATTGATTATTCCAATTGCTTTTTCTATTTTTTTATCAGTGTCTTCATTAGGCTGCTGGCTTTGAGGAGGTTCTTGCTGCTGTGGTTGTCCATCAGGTGGCTCTCCTGGTTGCTGTGGTTGGTTAGGTTCCTGTTTTTGAGAGGACTCTTGATGCTGTGGCTGGGTAGGTTCTTGTTCTTTTGATGTAACATTTTCAGAATTATTTATATCTTCATTTTGTAAATTTTGAGTTATTTGATTTTCATCGGTAGTCATTTGTGAGGAGTCTTCACCACCACAAATAGAGAAAACCATAAAAATAAGTGTCAAAAGTATATATTTTTTCATATTTCTTCCTACACCTTTTACCTTAATTGGAAGAAATAATTGGTTCAAACTTAAATTTTCAGGTTGATTGTTATAAGATTCAAACTATTATTTTTTTATGTTACCTGCAATATATATTCATATATTTTTAATCGCTTTTAGCATTGTTCTCTTTTACGTTGTTTTATAAATTATGGCGAAAAAGAAACGAGAGAAAAAAGTTGTTGGCTGGAAAGAACAAGTTGCTTTACCTGATTTAAAAATAAAAAGTGTAATTGCAAAAATTGATACTGGAGCAAATGTAGCAACAATAGATGCTGCTGATATTAAGTTTGTTACGAGAAAAGATATAAAGTATGTAAAATTTACAGTTAAAAAAAGAAACAACACCGTTAGAAAAACTTCCGCTCCCCTCGCAGGATTTAAGAGAATAAGAAGTTCTAACGGAGATGTTGAAAAAAGACCGTATATAAAAACCGATATCTTAATGGATGGAATTACCAAAAATATTGAGTTGACTCTCACTGACAGAGGCCCCATGGATTACACAATGTTAATTGGTAGAAAAGCTTTGGGAAGAAGATGGATTGTAAATCCCTCAATTAGCTTTATGACAAAACCCAAAGGAAATAAAAAATGAAGATAGGGATCTTATCACAAGACATAAGGCTATATTCAACAAAACGCCTTTACGATACGGCAATTAAGAGAGGTCATGATACTGAAGTTGTAAGTTATTTAAGATGTTACATGAATATTGCAAAAGCAAAACCAAGAATATTCTCTGCTGGTCGTGAACTAAATTATGATTCTGTAATACCAAGAATTGCTGCAACGTGGACATTTTATGGTGCGGCCGTTGTAAGACAGTTTGAATTAATGGGTTCTGTTTCAGCCAACTCATCGGCTGGAATTAGTAGATCTAGAGATAAATTAAGAGCTTTACAGCTAATTGGAAATACAGGTGTAGAGATGCCGATAACCGGTTATGTTCATTTTTCAAGAGACGTTGAGGCTGTTTTAAAAAGTGTAGGTGAACCACCCTTTGTTATTAAATTACTTGAGGGAACTCAGGGAAGAGGTGTTGTCCTTACCGAAACAATGGATGCTGCAATAAGCGTGATTGAGACTATGAAAAAAATCGATGCAAATATTCTTGTTCAGGAATTTATCAGTGAATCTAAAGGTGAAGATATAAGAGCAATCGTTGTAGGAGATAAAGTTGTCGCCTCAATGAAACGAATCGCAAAACCTGGAGAATTTAGATCCAATGTACACTTAGGAGGAAGAGTTGAAAATTATGACATATCTCCTGAAGAGGAAGAGAGTGCAGTTAAAGCATCAAAGATTCTTAAACTAGATGTTGCAGGAGTTGATCTAATTCAATCAAATAGAGGTCCTTTGGTGCTCGAAGTAAATTCCTCTCCCGGATTAGAAGGAATCGAAACTGCAACAAATATTGATGTTGCAGATGAAATTATTTCATTTTTAGAAGATAAAGTAGAAAACATTGATAAATCAAAGCCAATAGATATATAGTTTTTTATATATCCATATGCAATAAGATTTTAAGTGTATTGTATTTTAGAAAATTTTTCACAATATTAAATTGACTCAAGATTCCCTCATCTAAAACTTTTTTACCATATAAAACCACAGGTACTCTCAATAAAAATTCTTCATAACCATCTTCAACATCAACTTTTTGAATAGTAAAAAGGTTATTTAAATAACCAAGACTTTTTAAACCTTTGTCACATATCTCACAATTTTCTGTAACAACAATACGTATAGTGGGCATATCTCTAATATAGTCAAATGAGACCTTGGACATTAATATTTATAGTTTTATTAGCTGTCATTATTTTTGTTTCAGGTGCGATTGTCTTAAATATTATTTCTTAATATCTATTTTTTCACCGTCAACAATGCCTATTATTTCTGAAGCATTTTTATTTTTAGCAAAAATTGAAATCATACCCCATGAGTCAGTGATTAATCCAACTTGATTTACACCGTCGCTTTGATATGTTTCAGACCAGGTCATTTTAATTTCTTGATTTTGAACCTTAATGCTCAAAACATCTCCGATACTTTTTCCGAGTTCAGTCAATTCATCTGGTGAAATGTTAGTCTGACAATTACCGTAATGATCGACCCATAAGACTTCACCCTTTACTTCGTCATCTTTTTTTTCTGTTAAGGGAATTAAATATTGTTGAAGATTCATAAGATCAACTTCCTCACCACAATCTTTAATATCTAGTTGACCTGAAGCAATACCAGCAGCAAAAGGAGAAAATATGTCTCTAGCGTGAAAGGTGTTTCCATCACTTGGAATAATCCAATTTTCATTTTCAAGGAGATAGGCTCTTTTTGCTCCCCCGACAGTTGCGCATGCAAGATTTAATAATCCATTATCAGGTCCTACCATCACTCCCCAATCAGTTTCAATAGCAACAGGTTTTCTTTCCGTCCCCACGCCTGGATCAACGACTGCTAAAAGAACACCCTGAGGAATATATTGAATTGCTCTCATTAAAAGCAAACTTCCATATTTTATGTTTTGTGCTGGAATGTCATGAGAAATATCATTAATTTTTAATTCTGGATCAATTCTATTTATTACACCTTTTACTACACCAACTGATCCATCAGAAATCCCGAAGTCTGAAGCGAATGATATAATACTTTTCATTAAACTAAGTATATAAGCAGTAAAATTCTTAACTAAATAAAAGGATGACATTGAAAAAATTAATAATAGGTCTATTTGTATTTGTAATTGTTGCCTATTTTGGTATTGGTTTTTACGTTTATGGAGAATCAGTAGCCGTCCCCTGTTCAATTGTAGAATCTGAAAAAGATAATAGGCCTGATAACTTCTCACTTGGAGAAAAAGCAGATTGGGATCCATCAAAATATTTTGTTCAAGATTATGAGACTGTTTTAATAAATACAAATGATGATGTTGTTTTAAGTGGTTGGTGGATTGAAACAGATAAAAATGCTCCAACAGTAATAGGTTTGCATGGTGTTACAAGTGGTAAGCATTCACCTGATGTTTTACTCGTAGGAGGCATGCTTGTTAGTGAAGGATTCAACTATTTAACATTCGACTTCAGAGATCATGGTGAAAGTACCTGTGAAGATGGCGTTCACTCTGCAGGTCAAAAAGAAATCTATGACGTAAAGGCTGCAATAAATTGGCTAATAAATGAAAAAAATATACCGTCTGAGAAAATTGGCTTACATGGTTCATCCTTTGGAGCAATGGTTGCTTTGATGGCTCAATATGCAAGCGATGATATAAGTGCTCTTTCAATTGTTGATACTCCATTCGATTTTGCAACACTTGTTAGAGAAGAATTAATTTACCAAGGCTTTCCTCCATTTCTATATGAACCAGTAAATCATTATGCGTTG
The DNA here is from genome assembly GCA_902615855.1 of uncultured Candidatus Actinomarina sp. Classification (GTDB taxonomy): domain Bacteria; phylum Actinomycetota; class Acidimicrobiia; order Actinomarinales; family Actinomarinaceae; genus Actinomarina. The sequence continues at coordinate 62,202 of CACMQN010000002.1, read as the reverse complement.
CTTTTTGAAGGAATAGATATCACTGAAGTGAGCCCTGAGGATGGAGTGTCTAAAGGAAAAAATCCAATGATTATTTTTAATGGAGTAAAAAGTGATAGAGTACTGTCACACCATACTGATGATTTGATTAATGCAGGAAACCAATACAATGTTGAAATGTTAATTAACAGATACCCTGAACTCTCTCACACAGAAGTTATGTTTGTGTATCCAGATGAGTTTTTGAATAAAATAGTTCCATTTTTTAAAGAGAGATTGAATTGATAAAAAAAATATTTATTGGAGTAGGGATTTTATTAATAGTTATTCTTATTGGTTCAGGTTGGTATTTTTCCGGATTAATTTACGAAATTGCATTTAATTTTAACAATCAAGAAAATCTTGATGCAGGTTCTGCTGAAGATAATATTGTGGTAGAACAAATAAATGAAAATACTGTTTTATTAGACGTCAAGGATGAGCTTTGGGGTCCACTTCTAGAAAATGGAATATATGGTGTTTTAGGACAAAATGGCTTCATGGTCGTTAGTGACATTATTGATGAAAAAGATGGAATTGTTGAAAGAAAAATAGATTATCAGGAGGGAAACTTGGTAGTGGGTGAAAGAGTATCTTATAGCCTCTCTTTAGTAAAAAATTCTGAAGGAAACTATGTACCAGTTGGAGCATCTGGATGGTCTGGACAAGCAACTGAAGGAATATATACACCAATGTCAGTTTCAAAACTAGATTATGAAGAAGTGACTTACAAATCAACATTTAGTGAATATCCAGCTTTCTTAACAAATACGGGCGAAGATGGTTGGGTAATATTTATACATGGTTTTAGAGGGAATTACCAAAGAGAAGTTTTTGCATTACTTAGAGCTCAAGAAATTGCCGAAATTGGATGGAAGTCAATGATTATTGCGTATAGAAATGATGCCGGCATGAAGCAAGATCCATCAGGAATGTATCAATATGGAGCTTCTGAGTGGGAAGATGTTGATGGAGCAATTAAATATGCAAGGCAAAATGGAGCAAAAAGCGTTGTGTTATGGGGTGTAAGTGGAGGTGGGGGCCCAGTCGCATCTTGGCTTCAAAACTCAAGTGATAAATCTTTAGTTGATGGAGTAATTTTAGAAGCTCCAACATTCAATTTTATTGAAAGTGTTGAAGTAAATGGACAAGCAAGATTTCCTTGGCTTCCTGAGAGCCTTTTTGATTATTTCACATGGCTAGCTGAAGTAAGATTTGGAATTGACTTTGATAGCATGGACTACAGAGAGGCTGTGATTGAATCTACTGTTCCAATGTTACTTTTTCATGGCGATGACGATGAATGGATACCCGTATCTTTGTCAGACTTCATTGCATCAAAAAGAGATAAAAATCTTACATATATGAGATATGAAAATGTTGGACATGTACAAGCTTGGAATGCTGATCCAGAATTATATATTAAAACCGTTAGTAATTTTCTAACTTTACTCGAAAAGTAATAATTCGTACTCTTTTTCAATTTTTGTAGAGGTTTTTACCCAATCATACTTTTTTGACTTTTCAATACATGATGAAGAAATTTCTTCAAATTTTTTATTTTCATTAAGTAAATTCTTAACAAAATTATTGACATCTCTATCAATTAAATTTTCAGTCAAATAACCATTCTTATTGTTTTCAATAATTTCCATCAATGATCCATTATTTATAGTTAATACAGGTACCCCCATAGTGTTAGCCTCAATCGCAACAAGTCCAAAGGTCTCAAATCGCGAGGTATGAATCAATAATTTTGCTTTATTAAGTAGTTCAATAATTTTTGTTTGTTCAAGGTTATCTAAGAACTCAACATGTATTCCCAAATTAAAATCTTCAACAGTTTGTTTTAGCTTATGTAAATATTCATCTCCATACTTACCACTGGGACCCCCAATAAAAATACATTTAAAATCATTTTCAATTTTTTTAAAATTATTCAAAAATTCTAATGTTTGAAGTTGTCCTTTTTGTTCTTGTATTCTCCCAATTGATAAAAAAATATTTTCTTTTTTGACAGACAAATCAGGAGAAAAAATTTCTCTATCAACTCCTGGAATAATTTTTCTAATTTTACTTTCGTCAATTTTGTAGGTATCAGTAATCAACATAGCTTCAAAAACTGAAGAAGCAGTAACTATATTTGATGATGTCATTACTATTTTTTCGCAATCAACTCTTTCTTTGTTGTAACCATCTAAAAAAACTCCCAAACTATGAGATGTAAAAATAAAAGGAATATCTAATTCATTTGAAATCTCTTTCGCAACAAGACCCGACAACCAGTAGTGTGCATGAATTACGTTAAAGCTTTTTAAGTCTACGTATTCTTCGAGCTTATTTTTAAATTCTTGTAGATACACTTCTTTATCTTCAACGTTGATTTCAGGTTCAAATATATTCAATGAAATAAATTCGAGGTTTTTATGTTTGAAACCTTCTGCTTTTTCACCTGTTACAACAGTTACATTGTGATTTTTAGATAAATTTTTTGTTATTTGTTGAATGTATACACTCATACCTCCCCCATCGTTTATTCCAACTTCACTGAAGGGAGAGGTGTGGAATGATAAATGAAGAATATTCATACTTTAATTTTTAAATCATATAATTGGTGTACTTCTCCACCGAAGTTAAATTTATACTTTTCCTCGCCTTTAAGAAAATCAAAATAACTTTTACTTTTTTTGATACTATTTTGTATTAGTTGATCATTTAAGTAAGTACCAGTATTGAATTCATCTAAATTATGGTCTCTGCAAGAGTTATAGAGATACTCAACCTTATCTGACTCATAGACAAAAGCACCAGCAATCATAGAATCTTCATGTTTGATGTAGTGAATTACCCATTTTTTTTGTCTAGAAAGAGACTTATAAAATTTTTCAACATATTTATTCATATATTTGCCTTTTGCACCAACTGATTGTTTATGAAGTTTGATAAATTCATTAAAAATAGTTTCATTTTTTGACTGCTCATAAGAAAAATGGTCAAAATTATCCTCGAATATCCGTTTTTTTCTTTTTAATTCATGTCTATTTTTCTTACTAAGATTATTTAAGTAGGAATCATAACTTTCGGGTAGTTGAATGTAAACGGTAATATCACTTTTCCTTATTTCAACCGAAGAAAATGAGTGCTGATTTAAAAATTCTTTGATCTGAAAATAACTTAGTGAATCTAAATTAAATTCTTCTATTTTCAATTCATCAATCTGGTCTTTAGAGAAATATGGTGTAATTCTATAATCAATAAAATCTCTATCAACACTGAATGACAAAGTATTTGATTTTAATTTATAATAATCAAATACGTTTTCACTTTCAGAATTCTTTAAATTTTTAGCTGACTCAATAAATTCAATATCAATAAATGGTGAATTCGCTACAAGGTTTTTATACACAAATTCTAGAATAACCCATTAACAATTTTTACAGCATCTACAAAATAGAAAGCTAGTAAAAATCCTACCAAATAATCAAATATAAAAATTTGGGATGTTAATTCAGAAAAATATTCGTATTCTTGCCTATTTCTTAAAAACAATAAATTAAAAAAAACAGTAAATATAGAAACTATCACAGCTGTAATAAAAACAAATTGAATATCAAAGCCTGAAAAAATGCTGATGACAACTATTACAAAAAATGATCCAAAAAAGTTCAAAAAGTATTGAAAATTACTAAATTGGACATTTAACAACGTAGCTATTGTTTTTAAGAAAAAAAGTATTAAAAATAAAAATGTCACATATTCGTAATTATCTCGAAATTCATCAGAAACAAAAAAATTAATTAATATACAAGAAAAAATAGTTATCATAACTAAATTACCAATTTTGTGTAGCTCAATATCTTTTGTAATAAGCATCAATACCGAGAGAATTAAAGAAAATATAAATAACGTTATGTTCTTAGTATTCATATCAAAGTTAGAAATTAAAACTGGGATAAATGATATGAAAAGAAAGGAGAGTACTAAAGCTATTTCTTTATTATCTGTTCTTAATTCACAAATTAAAGTTTCGAGATGCCAAGCCAGAATTATGCCTACTAATGCTGCTGTTATTAAAGGAAGATTATTTAAAAAGATTGATATAAAAATACTTAAAGTTAAAACATTTTGAACGTATCTAATTTGAGTTTGTAACATAATCCTCGCGAAAATTTTACCTAGATAAGCTTGAAAATTAAAGCGATTTGTATATAATTAAAAAACACTACATTTGGTGTTAAAAACAGTGGCATATACTACATTTAGTTATAAAAGGAGATATTGTGGCAAAAAATTCAGGGCTTAAGATAAATAGGAAATATACCTCACCTGGTGATCCCTATAAAAATATTGTTTGGGAAAAAAGAAGTTCTAAGATTACAAACCCAGACGGATCAGTTGTATTTGAAATGAACGATGTTGAAATACCATCAACCTGGTCACAAGTTGCTACAGATATTATGGTTTCAAAATATTTCAGAAAAGCAGGAGTTCCACAAGTTGATGATCACGGAAAAGAAATCAAAGATAATAATGGGGAAATAGTTTTAGGACCAGAGACTTCTTCTAAACAAGTTTTTAATAGGCTTGCAGAAACATGGAGACACTGGGGAGAAAAAACAGGTTACTTTGCTTCAAAAAAAGATGCTCAAGCCTTCGAAGATGAATTAAAGTACATGCTTGCTACACAGATGGCTGCTCCAAACAGTCCTCAATGGTTTAACACTGGTTTAAACTTTAAATATAATTTAACAGGGAAAGCACAAGGTTTTTGGTATGTAGACCCAAATACCGGAGAACTAACAGCCGGAGAGGATTCATATTCAAGACCACAACCTCATGCATGCTTTATACAGTCAATAGATGATGATCTTGTAAACGAAGGTGGAATCATGGACCTTTGGGTAAAAGAGGCAAGGTTATTTAAATTTGGATCAGGTACTGGTACTAACTTTTCAAATCTAAGGGGAGAAGGAGAGAACCTTTCAGGAGGTGGTGTCTCTTCTGGTGTTATGTCTTTCTTAAAAATTGGAGACAGAGCCGCGGGTGCTATTAAATCTGGCGGTACAACAAGAAGAGCTGCAAAAATGGTTATTCTTGATCTTGACCACCCAGATATTGAGGACTTTATTGAGTGGAAAGCCATAGAAGAAGATAAAGCTAGGGCTTTAATTAATGCAGGTTACCCATCAGACTATAACGGAGAAGCATACGCAACAGTTTCTGGACAAAATTCTAACAACTCAGTAAGAGTGCCAAATGAATTTATTAAAGCTTTAGAGTCAGATGGTGATTGGGAGCTTACTGCAAGAACCGATGGATCTACAATGAAAACTGTCAGAGCAAGAGAGTTATGGAGTAAAATTGCAGATGCTGCATGGAGATGTGCAGATCCTGGTGTACAATTCAACACTACAATCAATGAGTGGCATACATCACCAGCAGGCGGACAAATTAGAGCATCCAATCCATGCTCTGAATATTTATTTTTAGACAACACTGCTTGTAATCTTGCAAGTCTCAACTTAGTTAAGTTCTATAACGATGAAACTCAAGCTTTTGACATAGATTCCTATAAGCATGCACTTAGAATTTGGACAATCGTTCTTGAAATATCTGTAGAAATGGCTCAATTTCCTTCAAAAGAAATTGCTCAAGGATCGTACGACTATAGAACATTAGGATTGGGATATGCAAATCTAGGATCACTACTTATGAGAAAAGGTATAGCCTACGATTCTGATCTAGGTAGAGCTATAGCTGGGGCTTTAACTGCAATGTTGACTGGCGAGGCCTATAAAGCATCTGCAGAGATGGCAAGCATTGTTGGACCATTTCCAAAATTTTCTGAAAACAAAGACAATATGCTGAGAGTTATGAGTAATCATAGAAAAGCAGCCTATGACTCGGGTGATTATGTAGGAATAAGTCATGACTTATTACCTATTGACCAGGATCTTTGTCCAGAAGACTTGTTAAAAGGTGCTCAAGCTTCTTGGGACGGCGCTCTTGAACTTGGTGAAAAGTATGGATATAGAAATGCTCAAGCAACTGTATTAGCTCCAACAGGAACAATTGGTCTATTGATGGATTGTGACACTACTGGTGTTGAACCAGATTTTGCCTTAATGAAATTTAAAAAGCTAGCTGGTGGTGGTTACATGAAAATTGCAAACCAATCAATCGGACCAGCTCTGAGTGCACTTGGCTATGACAATGTACAAACTGAGGAGATTATACAGTACGTAATCGGCTCAATGTCTCTTGATGGATCACCATTTATTAATAAAGAAACACTTAAAGCGAAGGGTCTTAATGACCAGGATATAGAAAATATTGAAAATTCATTACCTGGAGCATTTGAAATTCAGCATGCTTTTAATGTCTTTGTTGTAGGTGAAGAAACTATGCAGAGGCTTAATATTTCTGAGGAAGAATATACTTCTTTCGATTTCAATCTTTTAGAAAATCTTGGCTTTACAAAGACTGAAGTTGCAGAAGCAAACAAACATATATGTGGTACACAAACAATTGAAGGAGCACCACATCTAAGAGATAAAGATCTGGATGTTTTTGATTGCGCAAACAAATGTGGAAAAGATGGTGAAAGGTTTATTCACTACATGGGCCACGTCAGAATGATGGCTGCAGCACAACCATTTATTTCTGGTGCTATTTCAAAAACTGTAAACATGCCCAATGAAGCAACTATAGAAGATATAGAAAATTGTTATTTTGAATCTGCAGGTCTTGGAATTAAAGCAATTGCAATATATAGAGATGGTTCAAAAGCATCTCAACCATTGTCAGCATCATCGGATGATGGAGAATCGGAAGAAACAGATCCACAGGTATCTGAAATAATTGAAAATGAATCAATGCTAATGTTAGGAAATTATGCACCTGGTACAAGTCCAACAAAAGCATACTCAGGTACAACAAGACCAAGATTCTTGTTACCTGAAAGAAGAGAAGGCTGGACTCAAGAGGCAAGAATTGCTGGGCATAAGGTTTATCTAAGAACCGGAGAGTACCCAGACGGAACACTTGGTGAGGTATTTATCGATATTGCAAAAGAAGGAGCTACCTTAAAAGGTGTTCTGGGTTGTTTCGCTATAGCGGTCTCCAAAGGTCTTCAGTATGGTGTTCCTTTAGAAGAGTTTGTTGATACATTTACCTTCCAAACATTTGAACCACGTGGAATGGTTGAAGGTCATGAAAACATAAAGATGAGTAACTCGATTATTGATTATGTTTTTAGAGCTCTAGGGCTTGAGTACTTAAATCGAACAGATATTGTTCAAAATCCCCCACATGAAGATATGGATAACGGTGGTGGTGAAACAACAGCACCTGTTCAAGAATCGGAAATTCATACCACATATACTCAAACAAATGAAAATACTGTTGAAGTTGAGGAAGCCAAACCATCAAACAACATGGGTTCAACAGAATCGGAAGGTGATGTACAGGAAGTGCAGTTTTTGACAAAAGTTAAAGAATCAGAAAAACATGAAAAAACTGATACAGCTACTAACTCAGTCACAACTGTACAAGAAGTTCTTGGTGACATGATGGGAGATGCACCTGCATGTCCAGACTGTGGACACATAACAATAAGAAATGGATCCTGCTATAAATGTTTAAACTGTGGAAATTCGTTGGGGTGTAGTTAAATTGATTTAAGTCTATAGTTAATAATTTTTTTTACCATAGATTCAAAAGACGTTCTTGTCTCCCATCCCAAGTTTTGCCTAATAAGGATTGGATTTGACACTATATTAGAAGGGTCTCCTTCTCTTAAGAGGTTTTCGTCAACTTTAGTAAAACTTTTATAATCAATATCAAAATAATTTGAGACTATTTCAATCAAGTTTCTTATTGTATTTCCCTCACCAGAACCAATCACATAATCTACAGGATTATCATCAAAAAGAATCAAACCTATGGCCTCCGCAATATCCATTGCATAAGACCAGTCTCGAGAATGATCTAAACTTCCAATAATCAATTCAGTCGCATTAGATTCTTTTATGTCAATTACTGTGTTTATTATTTTCATAATTAAAAATTCATTTGCTCTAAATTCAGATTCATGATTAAACATTATGCCTGACTTAATGTTCCAATTCATATCATTTCTTAATTCAATCACTCTATTGTGAAGAGTGTATTTTGCTTCAGCATATGGCGATCTTGGTTTCATCTCTGATGTCTCACTCAGTGGAAGTGCTGCCTTGCTTGAAAACATTTCAGAAGAACCTGCCTGAAAGAAAGTTGGTTGGAAATTATTTTCAATACATGCGTTTGTTAGATTATCAAACTGATCAATAATTAATCTTTTATAGCTTTCTGGATCCGAGAACGATCTATAAACTGAACTTGGTCCAGATAAATGCGCTATCTTGTCGATAATTGTTTCTGAAAAAAAACTTTTTAACTCATCTTTGTTGTACAAATTAAGATTAATTAGCTTTATATTTTTAGGTTCAAATTTATCATTTACCTTTTTTAAATTATTAAAGAACACATCCTCTTTTGACCTTGTAACACCATAGATTTCAATATCTTCATAATTTTTTAAAAGATGTGAAGAAAGATAAATTCCATCTTGTCCAGATATCCCTGTAATTAAGACTTTTGATGGTGACATAATTAGAATTTTAAAGCTTTAGTCATATTATTCTTATGAGTAATGAAAGTTTATTTATCTAAAATTAATGAATCTTGGATTATTGATAGGATGAGAAAAGAATGGTATGAACATAATTCTGAAGTATCAACTGAAAAAATAAATGAATCAGATATTATTTGGATAATCTCACCATGGTTATGGAAAAAAATTCCAAAGAGATATTTAAAAAAAAATAAAGTAGTCTGTTCTGTTTATCATTTTGAAGAAAAGGATTTTGAAAGAGATAGTTTAAAAGATTTTTATAAACGTGATAGTTATGTTGATGAATACCATGTCATCTCACCATATATTGAGAAAGACTTAAGAAACTTAACAACTAAACCAATAACATACATTCCATTTTGGGTAAATGAGTCAATTTGGTTTAATATTCCAGATAAATCCAATTTAAGAAAAAAATACAATATAGACGAGAAATCATATCTTATTGGATCATTTCAAAGGGATACTGAGGGAAGCGATTTAAAAAGTCCAAAACTTATTAAAGGTCCCGATAGATTTATTGAAATAGTTAAATCAAAAAAAGATGATATAAAAAATCTTAAAGTAGTTCTAACAGGTAAGAGAAGACAATACGTAATTAGCGAGTTAGAAAAATTGAATATCGATTATGTTTACCTTGAGATGGTTACTTTTGAGGAGCTTAATGAATTGTACAATATTCTTGACTTATATATAGTTTCATCAAGAATTGAGGGGGGACCACAAGCAGTTGTAGAATGTGGAATTACAAAAACTCCAATAATTTCTACAGATGTAGGGTTTGCTACTGACATTTTATCCAGTGAATCCATTTTTGATATGAGTAATTATAAAAATGCGGCTCCAAACATAAATTATGCTTACGAAAAATCTCTAGAATTATCTATACCTAAAGGGTTCCAAAAATTTACTAACTTAATATTTTCAAAATAAAATTTTACTTAACTTAAATCTAAATATTTTATATTATGAATGGATAAAGTAGGGCGCTTAGCTCAGTCCGGCAGAGCGCTTCCCTTACAAGGAAGAAGTCACAGGTTCAAATCCTGTAGCGCCCACAAGGGTTTTTCAGAAATCTTTACATATATGTACTCAAAAGACACCTAATAGACACCACTTCTGTAGAGTTTCATTTGGTAATATACATTTAGTTATGGAATTAGATTTTGAATTTGAGTTAAGCAAAGGAAAACAAAACTCACTTGGAGAGACATTAAAAGTAGTAGAACATATTCAAAGCAATATAAAAGAAATTGATAAATTATTCTTATGTTTTTTTTCTATCAATTCTTTAGTTGCAATGAGAGCTATGAATGCAACAAAAAGAATAATAAAAGGTGATAATCATATTTTTGTTGAAAATAAAAAAAGATTCATAGATGAGTTTTCTAAGTCTGAACATAATGTAGTCAAACTTGGGCTTATTACAATTTATTATGATTTCATTTCATATTTTGACGATAAAGAATACAAAGTTATTAGTAAAAATGCAATGAGTTGGGTGGAAAATAGTAAAGACTGGATGATACTTGCTCAAGGTTTAAAACTTCTAGAAAAATTATCCAATTCAGACGAAATATTGAAGTCAAAGGTTATAAGTATCGCAAGACAGTTAAAGAATGATGAAAGAAAAGCTGTGAGATCTCAGGCACAAAAAATTTTAAAAGACACCTAAAAGACACCGATGACCAAAATATTCATTTGCTAAGATACTTATAGTTATGGAATTAGATTTTAAAAGAGGATCCAAGTACACCAGAAGAAGTATCGGAGAAATATGTTATCCAGGCGTTGGAAGACCATCTGGAGGCAATTGGGATACTGGCTACACAAGTTTAAAACCACCATTGGAAGATAATTTAATAGTTTTTATGAATATAGGATTTCCTGGTAGATTAGGTCTTGATTTTCCAAATAAATACGATGATGAGAAAAAAATAATAACTTGGTATGGAAAACCAAATGCACATTCAGAACAAAAGCAAATAAAAAAAATAATAGACAAAGAAATTACTCCACATTTTTTTGCTAGATGGGACAGTAAACCAGAATTTATTTATCTAGGAGTCGGCAATGTAATAAGTTATAAAGATGGTGTATCAATACCGGGTGATGACAGGAAAACTATAGAATTTGAACTTTTAGTAGATGATATTGGAGATATATTTACAGGAACACCTTTGAAACAAGTTGATTCATCTGAAATAAATGAGCCTTCGACTATTTCAAATTTACCAATGTCTTCATTTGCTCTTGAAAAACATCTCGAAGATTATATTGTTAGAAATTGGAGTAGCACTATATTTGCAGAAAAATATGACTTTTACGAAAGACAATATCAAACAAATACTGGTCCTTTAGATATATTGGCAAAAAGTAAGGATGGTAGCGAATATCTTGTAATTGAATTGAAAAGAGACCTTGCTAGTGATGTTGTTGTTGGTCAGACTTCAAGATATATGGGATATATAAAAAATAATTTAGCAGATGAAAATGAATCAGTTAAAGGATGCATTGTTGCCCATCAAGCTGACGCAGGTCTTAAAAATGCCCTTTCAGCTATTGACTCAATTGATTTTTATGAATACAGCATTGAATTCATTATGAATAAGGTTGAAATATAAAAAGACACCTAAAAGACACCAAAATGTTCAAAAACTTTAGATACTTTCTGATAACCTCTGATATCTTTTTGATAGAGCTTGAGTTCTTTGACTCTATAATTTGATATTCTCTGATACTCTTTAGTATTTAATGGTTCTTTCCTTACAAGGAAGAAGTCACAGGTTCAAATCCTGTAGCGCCCACAAGGATTTTTTAGAAATCTTTACATATATATGTAGCTCAACCGAACAAAAACCGAACATTTTCAATAAAATGACACTATGAAAAAAATAGCTGTTGTAATTATGTTTTTTTCATTTTGTGGAGGAAGTGAAGTTTCAAATAATGATTCATTGGTATCATCTACTATTACAACTGGTGTAGATTCAACTATTACAACTCAAGAATCGTCCACTACTTCATCTACAACGACTACAAATATTTCTGATGCTACTACCTCAGATGATAAAAATAAATTCGAAAATATTAATTCAAAATTTATTTTTGATAAAGATAGTTTTCCTAGTTTTGAATGGAGTCAAAGTTTTGAACTAATTGAGCTGGATAAAAGTTGTATCAATAATTCAACATTCAATCCAAATTCTAATTTTTCTGTTGATACAAAAATTAACTTTGAAAAAATATTTTTAAAGTCTTTTGATGAAATAATGCGTGATGATATTTTTAACATACAGAAATTAACTATTGATGAAAATATCCAAAGTTATGAAGGATTGGAGTATTTAACTTGCTTGCAATATCTTGATGCAGGACAAGGTTTTAAATTTTGGGGAAGAGATTATAGGTTTTTGTCAAACCTAACAGAGTTAAGATATTTAAATTGCAACTATTGTAGTCAATTAAGAGCTGAGCATTTATATCCTTTAGATAAATTGGAATACCTTATTACTCCAGCTGGATTTAAAAATACAAGTATGCTCCACAAATTATCAAATTTAAAATACATTGATTCGCAAAAGAGTGAAGGGAGCTGTAACGATTATGACTTATTAGATAATTTAGAAAACTTAAAAGAAATATACTTAGGAAACTCTGATCTTTCTTTTTACTTAAATAATGATTATGAAAACAGTAATGACGATTTTATATTTTCAAAAAGTCCTTCAGGAAAATACATAGAACTTTTTATCAAAGATGGTTATGATTCGTTTTTTACCGATTTTTCTGACCCCGACTGGACAAGTAATCCAATCGGATTCTACAACAGAAACTATATGGCTAAATTAATGAATGCTTTATATAAAGAAATTAATGATGAATATGAAGTGGTAATTTTTGTTGGTAACAGATTAGACAATATTCGATCATATAGTGGCATGGCACAGGATATTAGCAACAATGAACAGGGGCTAGGTTATCCTATTTACTCATCTGCATCATGTTTTGGTTCAAATGGAAAATTAAGAGGAAATCTAATATTCCCATCCTTAAATGCGTTTTTTAATTCAACTACTACCACTTATGACTGGGGCGATTTTACATATGTTAATGCTCCACTAATGCATGAGTTATTACATCTTTGGAGTGGAGCTGATATTCTTCCGTATAATCAAGTTTATTTTGATCAACCAGGATCAGGTAGTGGACACTTTGGTTTTTCAACAGGTGGAATTTTAGGAGGTTTTAACAATGAATCACTTAAAGAACTTGGAGGTAATAATTACCAAGTAGATTATTTTTATGCAGACGGAAATGGTGCAGATACCAAAATGGGTAACATTGAAAAATATATTATGGGGTTGCTTCCTAGTAGTGAGCTGGGTGATCTATATGCTTTTATAGGTAACCCTATAGTAGTTGATGAATATTGTGAAAAAACTTTAGGTAAAGAAGATGTGTTTTCGATATGTTTCAATGCAAATAAAAAAATTACGTATACTGTCGAAGATTTAGAACAATTATATGGAAAAGTAGAATTTAAAAACACAAGAAGTGTATCGACATTAGTAGTTTTTGTAACTGATAAAAAAGCATCTGAAGAAGCTTGGTCTACACTTGATCAAAAAGTGTCTTGGTATATTGAAAATATTACAAATGATGATGGAGGATATAATATTTATGAAGCTTCTGATGGATTATTGGAATTAAAATTCCCAATTCCCTAAAAAATGATAACTGTAAGGACACACACATTTATATGTAAATCCAATCTACATTTGAAAGATAAATTTGTAATAATTATCAATATATGAGAAAAATTATATTTTTATTACTGGCTCTAGTAATAGCTTGTGGCGGCAGTGAAGAATCTTCAAGTGAAATTAACACAACAACTACAACTACTATTGCGCCGACTACAACTACTATTGCGCCGACTACAACTACTACACAATCAATAAATATTGACTGCCCCGAAAAGTTATTGTTTGACACTCCTGTTGATCTAAATTTGGTTACTTCAATTTTATATCCAGGACAAATTAGAGGTAATTACTTTAAACCACACGGTGGATTTAGATTTGATGGGTTAGGTGATAACAACAATAAGATTTCAGTAAAGATTCCAATTGATAGTTCTTTAGTGCTTGGTAGTAGATATCTTAGTTTTGGAGAAGTTCAGTATATGTTTGAATTTAATACAGCTTGCAATGTGAACTATAGGCTTGACCACTTACGAGTATTATCTCCAAAATTACAAGAAATTGCAGATAAACTTCCCGATCCAAAAGAAGGAGATACAAGAACAACAAATTTAGAAAATATAGAGTTTTTAAAAGGTGAAGAGATAGCTACCGAAGTTGGATTTTTAAATAATGTGTTCGTAGATTTTGGTGTATATGACTACAGAAAAGAAAATGAGGCAAGCAAAACTTCAGAATTAGTAAAATCGTTTGAATACAAAATTGGCAAACACGCAGTTTGTTGGTTTGATTGGCTAAATCCTAATGACGAAGAAATAGTTAAAAATTTACCACCATCTGGGAATGATGGCAACAGTAGCGAATATTGTAAAAATAGTTAATATACATAGCCCAGACCCACATTTTATAAAAAAACTTTTTTTATAAATTATTATGAAATTGTGAAATACAAAAAAAACTTAGGTGGTTTTTTGGTTCTTTTAGGTTTAGCTTGGCAAGTATTTAGCTTTACTCGCTCTGACTACACTCCGACTCAAGTAATTCTTGCTGCTATATTTGCGTATCTTGGATTGCGTTTAACTTACTTCGTTTATTTTAAAAATAATTAATTGTTAGGTAAATTACTTACTTGATCCCTGCAATTCACCTTTATTTTCAATAAAATAAAATTATATGAAGAAAGTTATAATTCTTTTCCTATTAATTTCTTTTTGTGGAGGCTCACCGGAATCTATGTCTACACAACCACAACAAGATCAGGAATTGTCACAAAATGGAGTAAGTGAAAAAAGTTCTCAAGAATCCAAAGCAAGTCAAGAATCTGGTAACCAGAGTCAAAACAGCGGATTGACAATACAAACACTCCCAGACATAAAAGAGTTTATAACAAATAAAAGTGATAGATTTTTTGTTGATTTCGAAGACATTATTGCTGGACATCCTTATGTAGGTAAACGCTCACCAAGGCCACATAATGATGCTCAAGTTTATTTTTCAAATACAGATCCAAGATGGAGAGAGGCAACAAAACCCTCGGATTTTCCGGCACTCTACGCAGTAGCAGATGGAATTATTGAGCTAGCACAAGGAAATGGGTCTTATTATAACGTTGTGGACCATTCAGACTCAGACCCTCCCTGGTGGCATTCTGCTTACTTATTGAAATTACAATTTGCACAAAACAATGGTAATGTTGTGAGCTTTCTGTATCAGATGGAAGGATATGTTATTAAAGAGGATGAAAACTTCTTCAGAGATTATCTTCTTGTAGAAAATGGTCAAGTTGTTAAAAAAGGTGACATCTTGGGATATATGTATGTTCCAACACTGGAAGAGATGGTTGGAACCATGCAGGGCTCAAGCCATATTGCTTTTGCCCTTATGGAGAAAAGAGGTACAAGTAAAGAACAAGAAATGGCACCAGCAATTTTTACTGAAGAAGTCGTTGAACAGTTTTCGAATTTATACAGAAATCCAAAAGAAGGTTGGGAGAGTACAAGTTATGGTAACGACTGGGCAAGGGGAAGAGGACTCCCTAGTTCGATGGGTTGGTATATCGGACCAGAAGAACATCCATTTGGAGGAGAGTACCTGGATGTAGTCTTATATGGTGACGAAAGAGACGCTAGCCTGGATCCAAAACAAGAAATAATATCCACAGACCTTGGGTTTCAAACAGATAATTATATATTTAACCAACATGGACATGGCAATACAACACTTGATTTACCTTTCTCTGATAACTCAAAAATTGACTTCATAGTTGTAACCAATGGGTCTCCTGTTAATTTAAAGTTTATTTTTACAGAGAATAATGGAAACAAACGAGAGTCAAGCTTTATCAATAAACGAAAAGGTATGGGATATATGTATCAGTATTATGAAGGTTTTGGTGTTAATTCAAATACGCAACTAGTTATTGAAGATCCAGAAAACTGGGGATGGTCTGTTGCATTTGTTGATGCTGGAACATCTGTAATTATTCCTGGTCAAACAAGAACAGTTCAGCCTAAATGTCCTCCGGGGTGTCCACCCTCACCCAATCCTTACAAATTAAATCAATCAAAAGACAAATAAAAATTTAATGATTCTTTACAAAGAAAAAGTCACAGGTTCAATTCCTTGGGGATCCACAAAGGTTTTACAGAAATTAATCTCTTGTAAAATACTTTCTATTTCCTAATTTTTCAAAATCATCCATTGAATAATATGACGATTTGCTTTCATCCTGAATTGAAGGATTTATTGATTCAATATTTAACAATGACCTCTCAATAACTTTTTTTCCAGCGTCTATGCATAACCGGTAAACATCAATAACTTCTAAATTTTCATTTATATCAAATATTTCTTGATCAATAATATCACCTGTATCAATTCCCTCATCGATGTGATGTAATGTCACACCGTGTATAGGTTCTTTGTTTTTTAGTGCCCAGTTAATTGGATTGACCCCTCTATATTTAGGCAAAGGAGCATTGTGTAAATTTACAAAGTAATTAAATTGTTTAATTAAGTCTTTCTTAAAAATTTTTCTGAAATAGACAGATATGCCGATAGAGTTATTTACAATATTTTTATTAATTTCATTAAACTCTACAATTTTTACATTATTATCCCTACAGAAATCTACTACTGATTCTTGCCACTCTGGTTCTGGACGATCTGGAATGAATGTTACTGACATTTCATTTTTTATTAAGTAATCGATGGTAAAAATACACAACTCACCACGACCAAAAATGTAATAATCGAACATTTTCAAATTATATCAAGTTAAATAGATTGTATTTTTGTTTAATTCTGGTTTGTCGTAAGTAATATTTTGGATTTTGTAGAAAAAAATTATTATTAATTAATCCGAACAAATCAAATCCAAACTGACCTTTTTTTAGAGACTTCAATTTATCTTTTATAAATGTTGGATGACTATCAATATCAAATTTTGAAGTATGATTTTTATACCTTTTGGTGACTTCGATAAACCATGCTTCGAAAGCTTCTTCTGGCGTTCCTCCACCTCTATCCCCATAAGTACTAAATTCTCTAAACCAAGCTCTTGCAAACCTTGCTCTGTCGTTAGCGATGATTTTTTTTGTTCTAAAAGTCGTATCATAATTAAACAAAGGTATGTCTAGAAACTTTACATTTGGCATCTCTAAAATATTTCCATTTAAAGTTGGTATGCAAAGATCTTTACCTCCGTTTAACTTTATATCTTTGTATTTTTTTTTATTTAATAGAACAGTTTCAAAATTGCTTATTTGGTACCGATAAGGATCGTAGAACTTTAATTTCGGTAATGCCAATGCAGGTTCATCTTTATACATTTCGAGATAATTCAATAGCTTATCTTTGTCTTTTTCGTGTAAAAACATATCTAGAGAAATATTTAAAACCCAATCACCTTCTGCCTTTTCAAAACCTTCATGGAAGACTTTACCAATTTTACTCCATGTAAATTCTTCCTCCCAACCATCACCTACTGAGAAAACATCCTCCGAAAAAAAAGAATAACAATCAAGACCCTCTTTCCAGGGATCCATTCTTTTTTCTGGATTTGTCATGTGTGTAAAAATTGAAAAGTTCATTATTCGTGATTATATACCTTGGGTATAAATAGGAAATATTTGATAAATATTTTTTTAAATTATTTAATTTATTTTATTAGAATTTTTAGATGACATACGTACCATTTAATGATTTGAGTAGGATTCATAAAAATACTATTGATGACTCATTTAGGGTTTTCAAAAAAATAGTTAATAAAAGTCAGTTTGTTTTGAATGACTATATTAAAAATTTTGAAAAAGACTTTGCTTCATATACTAAACAAAAGTATTCAATTTCTTGTGCAAATGGAACTGATGCAATAGAGCTTATACTTAGAGGTCTTGAGATAGGACATGGAGACGAGGTCATATTACCAACCAACTCATTTATTGCTACTTCAATAGCGGTAAGTAGATGTGGTGCAACACCAGTATTCGTTGACAATGATGAGTTTTATTTAATAGATACTGAAGATGTAAAAAGAAAAATTACAAAAAGGACAAAAGCAATAATTGCAGTCAATTTATATGGACAGATGGCAGACTTGAATACTCTATCTAAAATTACCAAAAAAAATGATATCTATTTAATAGAAGACGCTGCTCAATCGCATGGTGCTCATGACTTAAATTTTAAAAATGTAGGTGATTATTCGATAGCAGCAGCTTACAGTTTTTACCCTGGTAAAAACCTTGGTGCTTGGGGAGATGGTGGTGGTGTAACTACAAACAACAAAAAGCTCTCAGAAAAATTAAGTGCTTTAAGAGTATATGGAAGTGAAAAAAAATATTATCACAAATACCAAGGATTTAATTCAAGACTTCAGCCATTTCAAGGCTACGTACTTTCAAAAAAGCTTCTTGAATTAGACGCTTGGAATCAAGAGAGGTTAGAAATAGCAAAGACTTACAATGAAGCATTTAAAAATTGCTCAAGAGTAATTACTCCTAAAACCTTTCATAAAAATAAGCATGTTTGGCACTTATATGTTTTAAGAGTTAAAAATAGAAATAAAGTAATAAAAGAAGCCTTAAAGTTTGGAGTAGAGCTCTCAATTCATTACCCTGTTCCAATACATAAACAGCTAGCGTATAAAAATCATAAGCAAAGTTCTTTTAAATTTAATAATGCTGACAGCTTTTCAAAAAATATTGTATCACTACCAATATTTCCAAAAATGAAAAAAACTGAAGTTACAAAAGTTATAGACACATTAGTTAAAGTTAGTCAGTAAATCTATAATTTAACTTGAGGAATAATTATGAATACTTTATTGGTAGGGGCAGGATACTGGGGGAAGAACTTTATTAGGATTCTGGAAAAAGAATCTAATCAGTTTGAGTTAAAATATATTCTTGATACTCAAACAGAAATACCTGAATATATTTCTTTTAGTAATCTCGAGGACTTAGAAAAATATACTGAAGATATTGATGCAGCTGTAGTGTCTACGCCAACAAAAACACATTATGATATAGTTAAATTTCTACTAAAACATAGTATTAATGTCTTGGTTGAAAAACCGCTAACAACTAATTTAAAGGAAGCTAAAGAATTGTATGACTTAGCTAGTGAAAAAAATAAAGTTTTATTGACAGATCATACATTTTTGTATAATTCCTCAATAAATTACATAAAAGAATTAATTGAAAATAAAGGAATCGGAGAATTACTACATATCAGTTTTGAAAGAACCAATCTTGGTCCGATTAGGTCAGATGTGAGTTCTTTGTGGGATCTTGCCACACATGATATAGCTATAATGAATGCTTTCATTAAAGATGAGATAATACAATCTTCTATATCTGGATATATAAAAGGAGATTCTGATCTTCATGATATTGTTAATGTCTCAATTAATTTTCCTTCAATATTTGTATCAATTTTCGCCAGCTGGCTTCATCCTGAAAAATCAAGAAAAATAAAAATTGTTGGATCTGAAAAAATGATTATTTACGATGATATTAATAACAATGAGCCCATAAAAATATTCAATAAGAAAGTTAATGACTTTTCTGAAAAAAATAATTACTTTGGTTCTATCTTTAACTTTTCAATTGGAGATGTTGTAAGCCCATATTTAGAATTAAAAGAACCGTTAGTCGAAGTTGTTAAGGATTTTGAAAATAGAATAAATGACTCAAAAGACATAAATAACCTTAATACAAAAGAGCTAACATTAAAGACGATTAAAATTTTAGAAGATTTAGACATTCAACTTAATGATTAATTTTTATAGTATTAAATTATGAAAAGTTGGGTAAAAGAGATTCCAAAAGCCGTATTACATGACCATCTAGATGGAGGGCTTAGAGTTTCTACTTTGATTGAACTTGCAAAACAACAGGGATACGAAGATTTGCCATCTAAAGATGAGGTTGAACTCAAAGCTTGGATTCAACCTAAGCCCAATCAGACTTTGGCACTAAATCTTGAAGCATGGGCTCATACAATTGGTGTCATGCAAGACAAAGATTCTTTGTATAGGGTAACAATGGAAGCGTTGGAAGATTTATACAATGATGGTGTTGTATACGCTGAATTAAGGTTTGCACCATTAGTTCATTGTCAAAAAGATTTAAGTCCATCAGATGTAGTCAATGCAGTTGTAAATGGTGTAAAAGATGGAATGGACAAATATGGAATTGTAAGTGGAGTAATTTTGTGTGGCATGAGACAGGAAAATAATTCTGAGAGTGTCGTTGAATTATGTATTAAGCATGATGATGTAATTGGCTTTGATTTAGCAGGACCCGAGATTGGGTTCTCAGTATTAAATCATAAAAATGCATGCAAAAAAGCACTTGAAAATGACATTGCTATGACTCTTCATGCAGATTGGGAGGTTCCTGAAGGAATTAATGAGGTTATATTACAATCGAAAGCAAAAAGAATTGGTCACGGATCACAAATCATTAATGATGTTGAAATTAAAAATAATAATTTATCTTTTAAAAATAAAGCAGCAAAATATGTGTTTCAAAATAAAATTCCTCTCGAAATTTGTCCAACCTCAAATATTCAATGTGGTGCATTTGATTCAATACCAAATCATTCATTCGGTGAATTGTACAAATTAGGTTTCAATGTAACAATAAATACTGACAATAGATTAATGAGTGATGTATCAATGTCTGAGGAAGTATCTAATGTAGTTGATGCATTTGATTTGAATCAAGAAGATATAAAGCTTATAACAAAGAATACTATTGAGGCTGGCTTCGTGGACTTAAAATTACGAAAAAAATTATTGTAGTTTGTAATGATACAACCAATAATTGAGATGAAATATTTAATTAAAATAAAGAATCAAATTTATGAGTAATTTAGCACAGAAAGCATCAATAATCATTCCATTTTTTAATGAACAATCAACACTTGAAGAATCAGTTACAAGGCTGATAAATGAAGATTTTAAAAAAGAAATTCTTTTGATAAATGATGGCTCTACTGATAAATCAAAAGAGATTGGACAATGGCTTTCTACGAAATTTAATAATGTTGAACTGATAAATAATGCAAAAAATAATGGAAAAGGTTTTGCTGTGAGAAAAGGCATTGAAATAGCAACAGGTGATGTAATCGGCATATATGATGCAGACTTAGAATATTCTGCAAGTGACCTTACTGAACTTATAAATTGTATTTTTAATGAAGATCTTGATTTTGTATGCGGATCTAGATTTATTGGAGATAAAGTAAGAAAAAATATTTATGTAAGAACATTTTATGCAAATAAACTTCTAAGCCTTTTATTTGCATTTATTTATAAAAATAAAATAACAGATATTGCAGTTTGCTTAAAAGTTTTTAAAAAAGATGTAATCAAAAATATTACTTTTGAAAAAAATGATTTTTCTATTGAAGTTGAATTGATTGCAAAAGTTATCTCTAAAACAAAAAAATTTAAAGAGCTCCCTATTTCATACGAAGGTAGGAGCTATAAAGAGGGTAAGAAGATTAAATTTATTGACGGATTTAAATATATACTTGCTATCTTTAAATACAAGTGAAATTAGATAAATTAACATATACAAATTTAATAGTTATTGGAATTAGCTTATCTACAGTATTTATCCTTATTTACAATATTCTTTATTTCAATCCAATTTTAGGTTATGATGCAGAAGCACATTACGCATATATTAACTATTTATCTAGATACTTACCAAGAGATTTTAGGCTACCACCCATGAATGAAACTAGAGAATTTTTTAATCCTCCCGTTGGGTATTTGGTTCCTTCAATCGCCCAAGTGATTTGCAGAAATGTTATTGAATCAAGTGATTTTTTATCAGATTGCCAGCAATACTATGGAAAAGTGACTCAAGTATTTCAATCATTTATGTATATAGCTACTATATTCATAAATCTTGTAACTCTTAAATCAATCAATAATTCAAAAAAATTAATTAATGTTAGTTATTTGATTTTGATCTCTTTACTAGCAGTAAATTATAGAACAATATCAATGATTCGTGGAGAACCATACATTTTATTTTTTATGAGCATATTTTTATATTTAATATATAAACATGAGAAGAGTGGGTTCGAATTTAATTTCAAATACATCTTTTATACAGGTTTAGTAATTGGGGCAATAGCACTCAGTAGACAGTGGGGATTTTTATTATTTTTACCATTAATTTACTTATATTTTTTTAAAGAATTCAATTTAAAATACCTTAAATTATGGTCGCTATGTGCGACAATTGGAGCGGCTCTATCAAGCTGGTTTTATATAGATCTCTATCGTAGATATGGTAGTTTTACTGCTTTCAATCACGATTTTTATGGTTTTTCATTTTCAAATCAGAATTTCAATTTCTATGTTCCAAATTATGAACAAATTGTTTATTTATTCACTAAACCTATAAGACCACATTTAAATAATCAATTTGTTTCTATACTTTATTCAGATTTATGGGGAGATTATTGGGGATACTTTACATTTACTTCAAGATTCCTAGATATTGGTAGAAATCAATTATTAATTGGAGATTACTTTGCAAGAGTTAATATAATTTCAATCTTCACTACATTGCTTATTATTACTTTTTGTTTTTTTGCATACAGAGCAAATAAACAAAAATTTATAATTCAATATCTAAATAAAGCAATATTATTTAGTTTTTTTGGATATCTAGTATTTGCAATTGCCTATCCAGATTGGACTGGCGATACGATTAAATCAACATATATAATTCAATTGTTTCATTTAGCTGTATTTTTAGCATCTATTTATTTCAGTAAGTTAGAGGAAATGAACAAAAAAGTTTTTAATACACTTATTACTATCCTATTTTTAATATATGTTCACAATTTTCAAACATATTTGTCTCATTTCCCTCTCAATTATTATTATTATCCTTAAATAATCTATGAAAAAAGTAAAAGGTATTATTCATAAAATACTAAAAATTTTCAATTTGAAAATTGTTAAAAACGATTTTTTTGTAGATTTAGATAATTCCAAAAAAAACTTTGAACATAAATACAACAGATATGAATTTATTTTTAATAATCCTCGAATTAAGAATAAAGATAAACTTTTTAGTTTAGTAAATAAGTCTAAATCACAAATTTTTCAAGATTTATTTGTCTTAAATGAACTCGATTATCTTGAGAATGGTTTTTTTATTGAGATTGGAGCAGCAAACGGGATAGATTTATCTAATACTTACCTACTCGAAACAGAATTTAAATGGAGTGGAATTGTAGTTGAACCAGCAAAAATATGGAAACAAGAGATAGATAAAAATAGAAATTGTACAGTTTCTTATGACTGCTTATATTCTAAAACCGGGTTGGAGGTGAATTTTTTGGAAACTACTAAACCTGAGTTCTCAAGTCTAAATATTAATAACAAATCAAGAGATATTCATGAAACTTATAGATTAAAAAATAATAAAACTTATAAGTTAAAGACAATATCTTTTACTGATTTTGCAAAAAAGTTTAATTTACCGAAAGATATAGATTATTTATCAATTGATACTGAGGGAACAGAGCTAGACATTTTAGAATCAATAAACTTTAATGAAACGAACATAAAAATAATTACAGTTGAACATAATTTTACAGAAAATAGAGAAGCTATTAAATCTTATTTGATCAATCAAAACTATAAAAGAGTTTTAGAAAACTTTTCATTAGTCGACGACTGGTACATTAAACAAGATTGATAAATATTTAATTTATTGAATCTTGTCGGATTAATCCAGTTATACTTTTTTGTTCTAAATTGTACTGTGTTGGAGTTAGAGATATTAATTTTTTATTTTTATAAGATTTCAAAAATTGATCAAATAATAAATTGACTTCACTATTTTTTTGATCACTTGAAAGGTATCCGTCAAATCCTGCCAAGTATACATTGTTAAAATTTGAATACGTAGAAAGCATTAACGCAAAGCCAAGAACTAAACTATTTGGAAGTTCAATATAGAATTTTTCTTTATAAAATTTATCACCTACTTTAACATCGACTATTTCATAAAATATTTTTTCATTTTCTATCAAAATTGAGGTAGGAGCAATAATCTTTGTAATTTTTATGTCATTGCTATTAAGTTCGGAAGCTAATTTATTTGGATTAAGAAAAATATTAAAATCAATTAATTTCTGGTCAATAAAATTATTGCTATTAAGTTGTAAAACCTTGGGTGAAAATTTATTAACAAATAAAGTAATGTCGTGTTCATACTTTTTTAAATTTTTTCCAGAACCTAGAATTAATAACGATGAATTTTCAAATGAATCCAAATTAATTTCATTTTTGTTTGGAGTCTTACTGTATATTTTTTCGGTAAAATTTACATTGTTTAAATCAAAAGATTCCTTGTCGAGAAAATTAGTTGAATTAATAAAATTTACAATATCAGACGTATCAAAACTATCATCGTGAAGCATTTCTTGAATATATGATGGGTGAATTCTATTTTTACCTGATAAGAAATAATATGGATTACTACCCCATTTTTTTTCATATTTTAATTTATCCAAATGTTTTGAATTAAATTGAATTAAATCTTGATAATTTGTATTCTCATTTTGAAAATAGTTTAAAAACATATCTTCAGTTAATGTATTTCCTGGACCTCTTCCTATTCCAGTTAGAGTTCCATCAACCCATGTAGCACCAGCCTCTATTGCTGAAACAGAGTTAATGAATGCTAGTCCTAAGTTGTTATGAGCATGGATACCTACATCTCCATTGAAGGAAGATTTCATCTGATTAACAATATCTTTGACATCATTTGGAAATAGACACCCAACACTATCCGCAAAATAAATACTCTTAAGTCCTAAATCTTTTGAAGTTTCACCAAATTCCTTTAATATTTTTTTGTCTGCATTTTGAATTTGCATAAGGTTTATAGAGACCTCAAAACCTTTTTTTAAAAGTTCTTCTGCTATCAAATATGAATCATCTATACCATCTAAATAAGTGGCTATTCTTACAAAATCAATTCGTGATTTGTTATTGTCTAATGGAAATAGGTAATCTAATTTACTTAAGTCAAATTTTTTATCAGAGACAACTTGTCCTGAAAACAACATAACTCCAAGATTTACATCTTGATTTATATCATATTTTCTAATAACCTCTTCTGTTGTAAAAGCAAATTCTCCCCTCCAGACAGAATTATCAAAAAAACGAAAACCAAATTCAATATTCTTAAGGCCTAGGTTAGAACAAAGATTTAGATAATCATTTACAAATGTTTCATCGAAGTCCCAATTGACTTGGTAGCCACCATCTCTTAAAGTGCACTCTAATAAGTTAAAATTCATGATTTTTTATAATGATAATATGGTTAAAAAAGTAGGGCTAGTACCAAGTAGATTAAATAGCAATAGGCTACCAGAAAAGTCACTCGAATTAATAGAGGGTATGCCAATGTTTGCCCATGTTTACTTTAGAGCTAAGATGTCACTGCTTGAAGAAATTTACCTACTAACGGACAGTGAGAAGATAAAAAAGATTGCAAACTCCTACAAAATTCCTACTTTAATTACAAGATCTGAACATAAAAATGGGACAGAAAGATGTCATGAAGGAGCTCAAATACTAGGGCTTGAAGAAAGCGATGTTATTGTTGATATTCAAGGTGACGAGCCTCTAATTGATCCAGATGATATAAATAATATATTAAATTTTTACTTAAAAAATGATTTTGAAATTGTTGTATCGACTATTCAAACAAACAATTTTGAAAATAAAAATACAGTTAAAGTTGCAACAAATGAAGATGGGAAAATTATTTACTTTAGCAGACAGGATATTCCGTTTGGATCAGAAAAGTTAACAATTACAAAAGGACTAGTAGTATTCGACTTAAAATCTATAAATAGATACATCCAGACAGAAGAAACTCACCTTGAGAGACTTGAGAAACATGAGTTACAACGTTGTTCTGAGAACAACTTTTCAATTTATGAATTTAAAATTAAAAATGATTCTAGATCAGTAGATGTTCAGGAAGATCTTGATTTTGTAAGAGATAAAATGAAAAACGATTCGTTACTGAAAAAATATATTAATCATTAAACCAGTTAAATAAATCTTTTGCTCTATCGTCTATAAAAACATCTGCATGTGGCTTACCAAATCTCAACTCATGATACTTTAAACCCCAAATTTTTATCTGTTTTTTAGTTAATTCTTTCCAGTCAATACCAGTAGCTGCACCTCTTGCAGTAAATAAAATGATTTTATTTCCCTCATCGTATAGATTATTGACTAAAGCAATTCTGTCAGTATAGGGTTCTGCAAAATTGTAATCAGGATTGTCTTTAGAGCATAATGTACCATCAATATCAAAACAATAAATCATATTATGAATTCTAATATTATATAAAAGTTTGATATTTCAAATGTTAGAATTTGGACATGTTGCCAAATTTTATAGATCAGTTTATTAAAGAAATAAATGGAATAATTCATGTTGGTGCTCATAGAGGTCAAGAAGTTAGAAAATACATAGAATACAATAAAAAAGTTGTTCTATTTGAACCACAAAAAGAAATTTTTGCAGATTTAATTAAAAAAGTGGACAATTTAAACAATATAAACTGCTACAACTTTGCTCTAGGATCAAAAAATGAGATAAGTAGACTAAATAAATCAAAAGGTAATGATGGACTAAGTTCTTCGATACTTACTCCAAAACTTCATTTAGTAACCCAACCAGACATAAGCTTTGAAGATTCTGAGGAAGTAGAAATAAAAAGATTTGATTCGTTAGAGATAGAAACTCTTAATTTTTTAACTTTGGATGTTCAGGGTTTAGAACTCGAAGTACTTAAAGGATTTGGAAGGGAATTAGAAAATGTAAATTTTATTTTTACTGAAATAAATACAAAATATCTGTATAAAAATAATGCGTTGGTTTCTGAGATTGATGAATATTTAAACAAATACAATTTTGTAAGAATTTATACAAATATTGACTGTTTTAATTATTTTGGGGATGCATTTTATGTGAAAACCAATATCAAAAATATTAATTTCAATATGCTTAATAAAATAAAAAATTATTTCAATATTACTAATACATATTTACATTTTAAAAAGATAAAGTATCCAAAGAGACTTTTGAAAAATCTGATCAAAAATTTGAGAACTAATTTCTAATTAACTTTAATTATTTTCGATTTATCGTCGCTTGTAAGTTTTGATAGATTTACATCATTTTTTACAAAGTTTTTTAAAGGTATATAGTCAAGTATTTTATATGAATGAACATTAAGCATTTCCTTATTCAACATTTCAGGATTTAAATGCTCTTTTAAATAAAGATCAGAATGATAAAAGTTTTGAAGTTTTTGAGACATTAAGGCTGCAGATAGGGGAAACCCACTTACACCGGAAGTTGCTAAATTTTTAGCATTTAGTAACACGTTGAAATCATCAATAAAGTTTGAACTTTGAAAAGAAAATTTTTTATAATTTCTAAGTAACTTAAGAACAGGGTTGTTATTTTCTTTTCCGGAAATAACAAGTACTTTTTTAAAATTTTCTGAGATCTTTAAATAATAACTTAGTGGATTCTGGTTGTACAGGCTATGCCAGTCACCATAAAATATATCTCCGGTCCTTATGTGAAGGACTAAAGTGTCATCATCGATTTTTATGTCCCTTTTAATTAATAACTTTTCAAATAAATATTCTTTATTAAAACTATGAAAATTATCGATATAATTTTGTTTTTCTTCATCTTTTATTGGAAAATCATTTTCATCATTAGAAAAATAATTTTTTCGTTTAAAGTAATTTGTTTCAGGCCTATCGAAGTAAAAGAAACGATATCTTTTTTTTAAGAAAGAGAAATAAGAATTGAATTTGTTGTTGATTATCTGAAAATCGTCAATGTACGGATGCTCAATAGAGTAAAAATTAAAATTATTAAAATTTGAATACAATGCGCCAAGTGTAAGTTGTTGAACATGCGTAGAAAATGAAACCATGTTCTCATGATCTCCTGTGAAATGAGTTAAGGAGTAGTTTTTTGTTGGAATGAATTTATTTATAATGAAACTAATTCTTGGTCTAAATCTTTTTAAATTTTTAAAAAATTTTTTGTTATTCTTGTTATCTAGCATTCTGAAATATAATTAAAAGAATTTATAACTTTTTCAATTTTTTTTATATTCATTATTGATAAATTAATAACTTTCACTGTCGAATTATATATTCATCATAAATTAATTCGCTAGAATTCATTTATGAAAACAAAGAAACTGCTCTTACAAAATCTATTTCTTATGTTTCCCTTTATTCAATTATTTTTAATTAATTTATTTCAAGTAAGAAGAAATGAGACTTACAAGCTATTAGTTTTTGCCTTCTTGTATCTAATATTATTTAACATTTGTAGGTTCCTGTTTAAAAGATTTGTACATATAAATAATTCAGAATATTTTATGTTAATTTTATTTTATCTTTCTTTCAATTATTCAAATATAACAATTTTTATTTATTTTGAAGCATTTGATTTTATAAAATTTATACCAAATTATAGCTTTTTTTTGTTTGTGGTTTTATTACTGCTCATGCTGGTTGTATCAAGGGTAGATTTCTTTAATAGATTATTTGAATTTTCAACACTAACATACTTTGTTTTCTTGATAATTATTGGGTTTAATTCAGCTAACTTAAATTCATCATCTGAAAATTCAGCTGATAATTTTGAAATAAATGAGTACAACAATATTGTTTTTGAAAAAAAACCTGACATATATTTTGTTATATATGATGGTCTACCGAGCTTATCCACAATGGAAAAATTTTACGATTATGATACATCTAATTTTAAAACTTTATTTAACAACAATGAGTTAAATAATTATAGACTTGCAACCTCTTCATACGGAAGAACAACTTATACAATGTCAACTTTATTTAATATGAACTACATTTTTAAAGATGGAGATGTTGCATTTTCAGAAAGACGTAATTTGTCAAAAAACTATCGTGAGGGAAATTCTTTGTTTGAAAATATTTTAAGAAGTAACAATTACTCATTATATAAATTTGGGCTGGCTTTCAATTGTAATTTAGTTAAAAATGATAATTGTATAACAACAGATTTAAATGATTATAGCGAAAAAGACTCTGTATATTACGATTTAATCATGCGAACACCTCTAAAAATATTAGTTGAAAAAGGATTTTTAAATATAGATGAAGTATTTTCAATTAGTTGTAATGAAAGGTGTAGTGATCCAGAATTAGATGAAATATTCCAACATATTGATAGTGAAGTGAAACCAAAAGCAGTTTTTTTACATTTTATGGATACACACGGTCCTTACCTCTTAGGAAAAGATTGCGCACTACTAAGTGAACCAATTTATGATCTACCAATTACAAATATTGATTCATACAGAGAATCTCTAGATTGTGCTTATTTAAAAATTAGTAATTTGATTAAATTACTTGATTTAGAAAATGATATCATATTCATTCAATCAGATCATGGGCCTAATTATGAAAAAATGGAGCTTACAAATATTGAGGACTTATCAATTAATCAGGTTCTTAATAGATACAGTACATTTTCTGTCTCAAACCTTGAAAGTAAATGTAAAAATGAAAATGTAAAGCTTAGTGAAACTGTAAACACATTTATATATTTTATAAATTGTAATAGTTTAGACAATTTTCAATTGTTGGAAGTTAAAAACTATCTTGCTTTTGGAAAAATAAATAGCATGGTATTTGATGTTTCAGATTTTGTCCAAGAAGCAATAATTAGTAATTACAAATAAAATCAAAGTTTTATTATAAAATCTAGATACTCATCATAAAATGCTTTTGGAACCTTAATCTGTTTTTTTAGAAAAAATTTATAAATTGGTTTAACGAAAAATGTATTAATATACCCTTTGGTAAAAACTAACCGTTTCAACCTAGAAACAATATTTAATTCACTAAGATCATTGAAAACTAATTCAAATTCATGATAACTTACACCCCTTCCCCTTCTAAGAAAAGCAGTTAAATTATCATATTCGGTGTCTAGATAATTTTTACGGAAAGATTGTTTAGGACTATATTTCGAATATCTATATGCAAGATTGTCTGGAAGCCATTGGAAAAAGGGTAATTCTGAAGTATGAGAATCAAAATACCAAAGCCTGTTTGGAGCTTCAATGGTTATTAAATATCCACCTTTTTTTAAAATATTTTTACAATTTCGTAAAGTAACTAATCTTTCCTCAACTGTAAGATGCTCAAGAGTTGCATATAAAATAACTGCATCAAAATCTTGTTTTAACTCATCAGTGTTAACAGACGACATTTCTAAAAATTTTATATTAAGACCATAAAGATCTGCTCTTAATTTACCTATTTCAAGTGATTCCTTGTGAATATCTATACCAGTAACATTTGCACCTTGTTCTGCCAAAGTAATTGAAGAGGAACCTGTTCCACAACCTATTTCTAATATTGAAAGATTGTTTAGAATAATGTTTTTAGACAACCATGGAACAACTCTTACTCTGTCTACAAAAATTCTATCTTCTAAGTGCTCATTAATTTCTTCTTCTAGTTTCTTAGGTGAAATATTATCTGAGATAGTAGGAATATAAGTGTATTTAATTTTATCACTTAAAATAGTTTTATTTTTTTCAGATATTTCGATAAAATTTTTTTTTATACTTTTTGAGACGAAAAGCTGTTGTGTTTTTCTGTAAAGCTTCTTAATCATTATCTTCGAACATTATCAAATAAAATAATAATAGCAAATTCAAATACTTTAAATAACCTTATAATTCTTAAGGGAAACATAAATTTACTTTGGAGTTTAAGGTTGATAAAAATATTCAAAATTTTTAAAAAAAATTTAAGTAATTTATTGTTTATTTTTTTTATAATTGTTTTCTCAATATTTATTTTTAATAATCAAGATGAATTAATTGATTTATTTAATTTCAATTTTTTAAATTTATTCTTATTAAGTATTTTTTTCTTAATTATTTATTTGATAAAAACAAAACTAAACCAATACATATATTCAACAAAGAATATAGATATGTCATTTAATGAAACTCTGAAATTGATAATTAATTCTACGGCGGGTAATCTATCAACTCCTTTTAGTTTAGGTACTGGATATAAATTTCATTATTTGAAAAAAACTTATGGACTAACTTATACTCAAAATTTGAATATCAACATATATTATTCTTTATTTACAAATTTGATTTTTATTTTAATTATTCTAATTACAACGTTTATAAATTATATTTACGTAGATTCAATATTTATAAATTTTATTTATTTATGGTTGCTTGTATTCTTAAGTGGCATTGTAATATTGTATGCTTCATCAAAAGATTATAAATTTAAGTATTTTAAAGTTTTGAATTCCTTCTCATTAAATTCATTAAACCTTTCTGGCCCAAAAATAATTAGGTTGTTTTGTCTTACAATTCTCTTAATTTCGGTAAATATTGTTAGCCACGTATATTTATTTAATTTATTAAACATCCAAATAAATAATCTTCAAATAATTTCTTTTGTTTGTATCTCAGGATTAGCAAATATAATTAAATTTACACCTGGTAATTTTGGAATAAATGAAAGTTTATTAATTATTTCAAACTTATATCATGGATTAGTTGCTGTTCATGTAATAATGGTTTCTCTTATATTTAGATTTTTTTCTTGGATAAACATTTTAATTTTTTATATTATCCTGAATATTCAAAAATCTAAAAATTAGATATGCAAATAAAGTACAAAGCATGAAGGATATTCCAAAAAATATTAACTCAGTCTCATCTAGTCTAATAAGTAAAATTTGAAATTTTTCATTTGATATAGGTAAGCCGAGTGAATTTAGGGTTGAATTCAAACCCTCTAAAGATAAAATATCAACTAAAGCTTTGAATACAAACATTCCAAGAAAACTGGTAGTAAAAATTTTTAAATATGAATCAAGAATAAGTAAAGATTCAAATATTCCAGAAAGATAATATCTTTGAGTATATTTTGAATAATCACCAAACGAATTTAATGTAGCATCTAAGCTCAATTGCGTATATTCAGTTGTTTCAAAGAATAGAACAGACAATATTGAAAATAAAGAAAAAGTAAGTAAGTAGTAATCTAGATATTTAAATTTATAATTTTTAAGAATATAACAAAAGAAAACTAAACCTAGTGGAGCAAGATTCATTAAATATCTAAAACCATAGGAAGAAGCCGGTGATGTCCAAATTAAAGAAATTGCGAACTCCTGCCAGCTAAGTAAAAAGAACAAAGAAGCAATTAACACATTTCTTTTAGTCAAAATCGAATACATTAAATAAATTAAGGATCCAAAAATAATAACAAAAGTTATTGGTTGAAAATAAAATAGCCCAAATTCTTGAGTATAAAAATGAATGAATACATTCTTGATATTCGTTATATAAAACTTGGGAGAAGTAAAACCATTATTGAAATAGTTTTGAACATCGTTGTTTTCATAGTTGTAGTAAACATAATGCCAATTTATTGTGTAAACCCCATATATCAGTTTTGTAGAAAGGAAATGAGCAAACAAAAATAGTGCAGAAGATGCTTTAAAGAAAGTATTTTTATATAATTTGAATTCACTTTTTTTGATACATTTGATAAGAAAGGGTAATGCAAAGAAATAAAAATGAATCCATTTAATTTCAAAACCTATAAAGACTGAAAGAGGTATCATAAAAGCATACATATTTCGATTAGTTGAATAAAAAGCAGCAGAAAAATAAATAATTAGTGAGCTTGCAAAAACTTCATAGGCATGTGTCATACTATATCTTTCAAAAAAATAATAAATTACACCTGATCCAGAAATATAAAGAAGAGTTTTAAAAGTTGTTATTTTAAAATCAAGATGAAGAGTGCTTTTATATATCAGAAATATCGATAAAAGAAAATAGAAGTACGAAGAAAAAGAATAAAA
Source organism: uncultured Candidatus Actinomarina sp. (assembly GCA_902615855.1). Taxonomy (GTDB): domain Bacteria; phylum Actinomycetota; class Acidimicrobiia; order Actinomarinales; family Actinomarinaceae; genus Actinomarina. Next base: position 29,299 of record CACMQN010000002.1, on the reverse strand, counting down.
TAGTATTTTGAAATTAACATGATTATTGCTTATTTCCCCAAAAATAGAATCTAATTGGTTTCCTATAAAAATAAAAGGCGATGCCAAAAGGCCACTTCCAATAAAACCTTTTGGAGCAGTTTTTACTTTATTAAATCTTTCTTCTTCAAATCCCTCAAGTTGATTGGTATAATCAAAATCAAAATCTTGTGCAATGGTCTCAGCGTGTATAAAGTAATCGTAATCATCACTGCAACAGGTTATATCAGTTTTGAATCTGAAATCTATTTTTGTGAATAACAAAACAATAAAGATTAAAACAATAATTTTTATGTATTTATTTTTAAGTGATAACATTTTTAAATTCAATCATTAAATACTTCTCCATTAAAACAATAACTTCATCGACAAAGTCTTTGTAGCATTACATAGATTCTTTTCGAGTAACATATCTTTTATCTGGTTTTCTCTTAAAGTAAAAATACTCAATTTCATAGGTTCATTTTAAGCACTGTTTTAGAATTTTATAATCTATTAATACTAAAATGCTGACGTGAGCTCTTATAGTAATATTTTGTACATATTTGGGAGTGGCAGGAAAGAGAAGATTCTTCAAAATAATTTAGATTCTTCTGAGTTTTTCTACGGATATTTCCACATGAAAGCCAAATTTAAAAACATAGATTCTATTGAGATGCTACCAAACGGATTTGAACTAAAAAAACATCAATTATTCTTAGAGTTTATTGACAAAGTATTAAGAAAACTTACTAATCTTCCATTCTATATTCATTTAATGTTCTCAAAAAATAACTTATCTAAAATAAAACAATCAGATTTAATAATCTCTACAAATGACAGACTTGCAATTTCGGCGATGCCAATGATTTTGTACTCTAAATTAAGAACCTTAAATAATAATTTTTTAGTTATTGTAATGGGTCTATTTTCTAAGAAAAGAGATAGAAAGATTGTTGCATATTTGCAAAAATTTTTTTTAAATTTCATAATTAAAAAAATTAATTTTTTTATTTTTTTAGGAAAAGGAGAGTATCAATTGGCAATTGAAATGTTTCCTAAATTTAAGGACAAGTTTAGATTTATCCCATTTGGAATTAATTTAGATTTTTGGAACTCGGAAAAAGTATACGATCCTAAACAAAATGAATACTTACTTTTTGTTGGAAACGACGGCAATAGAGATTTTGAACAAGTTGTAGACATTTGTAATAATTTAAAAAATATAGAAATCAAAATAATTACCAGTCAAGAAATATCAAATAAAATTAAAAATGAAAATGTTGAAGTTATTTACGGTAATTGGCATAAGTCTGCAATAAGTGATCAAAAATTAAAAGAGTACTATGAAAATGCACTTTTAACATTTTTACCAATAAAAGAAACTTATCAACCATCTGGACAGAGTGTAGCTTTGCAGTCAATGTCATTAGGAATTCCAGTAGCAATTACACGAACAAGAGGATTTTGGGACATTGATAAATTCAGTCATATGGAAAATATTGTGTTTATCGAAAACAATAGTACTGAAAATTGGACAAATACAATCAACAAACTTTTAAGTGATAAAAATTTACTTGATCATATCAGCAAAAAATCTATTTCAACTGTTAACAAACATTACAATCAGGATGATTTCTTTTTAAAAATGGAGCAGCTAATTTAATCTTTTGAATTACCTTTATATTTTACATACTCCTTTACTTCATTTATTTCAGAACCAAAAAATGAATTTATTTCATTTTTACAGGAAAATCTTTCGTCGTTTGTAAAATAAACTTCTCTTGCTAATTTAATAAATTCTTCATCAAAATCTGAATTTTTCTCATGGATCCTTATTTTATCCTCTATTTCCCATAACTTTGAATTAATTGATATAAGTTTTCCCAAAAATTTATCATGGCTTGCTTTATCTTGTGAGCGTATCTCTTTGCTATGTGATTCTAAAAATTTTAGTTCTTTATTTACCTCTGCAAGTTTTTTAGAGTCATTAATTTTTTCTTTTTTGATTAAAAGAATAGATATCTTGTCTAACAATTCTCCAATAGAAACTTCAATCTTTATTTTCATAATATATAATTTTCCATTTCTTTTTCAACTTAATTATACCCCCCCTAACGTCGTGATAATATAGTTTTGCTTTGGTATCAACCCTATCGACTAGATGTAAAAAACTACTATTTATACAATGTATTTCACTTGCCTCCTCAATAATCTTTTTATATAAAAATATATTTTTAAATAAATCAGATTTCTCTTCAACAAAAATCATGTTTTTACTTTTAATCTTCAATTCATATGACTTATTCGAACTATCTCTATGAACTACACTATAATTTTTTGGGTCCGCGTTATAAACACTAATTAAATGTGTTTTTAATTCATCTTGTAAATCCTTGTTCTCGGGCATTTTAAACTCTTTATAAGATATTTTGTAAGGCAGTCCTACACTTTTATAGAATTCGTGATAAAAAGGTTTCCCCGTATTCATTTGACTTACCCTTAATATCTTTAAGTTTTTCTTTAATGCATAGCTAACAACATAATCATCTAAATTATTCACTTCTACTGGAGCATCAGATATTATTTCAATTGTTGGTTTATTCTTATACAAGTATTTAGCTTGGTTAGTAAACTTAGCATCAACAATTAAATTAATTTTTAAAAAGAAATCACTTAATTTATTTACAAGACCATTACAAATAATCATATCGCCAAGTCCTAAGTGAGGATATAAAATAATTTCTTGATTTTTATACTCTTTGTAATTTTTAATATATAAGGTTTCTTCTGACATGAGATTTAAGTTTAGTTATCAATCAACTTTTCATTACGAACTAATTTTTAAATATTTCATTTAATGTATTTTCTAATTGGATAGGATCAACAATAAAATTTGAGTCTTTATCATTTTCACATATTAAATAGTAAAACTTATTATTCAATCCAACAGCTAGGGAATAATGACAATTATTATGCGCATCATTTACAGCTCTTAGCTCTAGCACTTTATTATTCATTTCCATGTAAAGCATATTGGTTAATGCTGCACCATGTACTCCACCAAGGAAAGTAGCATTTCTAAATAACTCGACCTGTTCAATATATTCCATTTTTTCTGGATAAATAACTTGTATATTATATTTTTCTAAAATTGGCATTATTTCATCTTCATTAATTAAGTGTCTTCTATCTGTATATTTTCTACTTACCCACAATCTTTTTCCTAAATTTGATTTTGATCCATCATTAAGATTTTTATGAAGTTCAAATAGAATATTTGAATTATAATTTCCCGCTGGAGCAGTGTGACTTGTTAATAAAAGTTTTTTTACTTTAAAGACTCTATCAGTTTCATAGATTTTGTATTTCATTTCAAGAAAGTCTAAAGTTTTTGTTACAAAATCTAAATTTTTGAAATCTTCTGAAATCAAAATTGGAAATTCTGAATTTAACTTTTTAAAACTTAATACTCTAGATAATGATTCAGTCATCCAATGAAAATAGTTTTCCGATTTGTTATTTATCACCCAAACACCATTTTCAATTGTTTCAATTGATTTAGACCTGAGCTTGAAAAATTTAATGATGAATTTGATTACATTTTTTATAGGAGGTGTGTTCATATAGGTATGTTTAATATAAAACCTAAAATTTTTTAGATTAATTAAATTCTTACCAGATAGGTATGAATTTTTAATTTCTACAATATAAGAATATTGAATTTCTTTTTCAAATTCATGTTTAAAGAGATCAATATCCTCTTGAATAAGATTCTCTGGTTTTTTTCTTAATTCCTTGCTGCCTGAATAAGTTCTAATTTTCATTTTATTTTGTTCTTAATGTAGCTTTTAATTAAATCAGAAATATTAAATTTAACATATTTTCCAGAAATTAAATTTCTAAAAAATAATACATTTTCTTTAAAGCCTTTTGGTGCAATATGAAACTTTGAAAACCCTGTCTTTAAAAATTCATTTTGATACACCATATTTACACCTTCTTTGTAAAACATAGGGCTCCAAGGTTTTCCTTTACCGGAGTAATGAACAAAAATTACTGATTTTTCAGGCGTAATATCAAAGTCACTAGTTTTTTTGTTAAAATCATTTGTTAACTCTAAATAATCACCATCAATCAATACATTAAGAATATCTTGATCCCACCATAAAATTTTTTCTCTCAATTCTTCCATAAGCAATAGAATTTTACTTATTTGTATATTCGCTCTCCACTCTTTAAGATTGATGACCATTACGCCTGCATTGAAATATTTGTCACTTTTCATGTCTAACCTTATTTGATTGTCATAAGTCCCCATACCATCATTGACAGCTCCCAAAAATAAATTATTATCTTTAATATTTTTAATCGCTTCGATTACGTCTCTCTCTGGATCTCTCATACAGATGATATCTGAGTCTACATAAGTAATAAATTCAATATCTTCGGGTAAATATTTTTGAAAAAAAAGCCTAAAGTATGTAGCCTTGCTTACGTGTGCATCAGTTATTTTTGGAAAATCGATTGAATCAAAATCAAATTTGAAGATTGTGATTATATTTATATATTCAGATAAATACTTTTCAATTAAATCTGAAAAATTACTAGGTGAATCGTGAATAATATAAAAATTTAAATTTTTACTTTTAGATTTATTGATTATAGAATTTATAGAATTCAAGGCTTGTAAGTTGAAATTGTTATCAAAACAATATAAAAAATTCATAAAAGGATTATAAAACTAAACCACGATATATAATGATATAAATTTAAAATGCTTATAAAAATTCAAAATTTTACTGAAAAATACACTATTTCCATTCTTTTTGTAGAAGTAATTGCTTTTTTCACATTTACCTATTTAATAATGAACGATATCAGTCCAATAAATAAATATGATGAGAATGCATATTTAAATCATGTTAGAACAATTCTTACGAGTGAAAACTATTGGTATTTAGGTGATAGAAATAGGATGCCTTTTTTCAATTACTATTTATCAATATTTTATAACTCAGAGTTGACTGAACTTCAAAACTATTACAATCTAAAAACTGCAAACCTAATCTTAACTTGTATCTTATCTTTTTTATTTTTCTTAAAAATTAATAGAAAATTTCAAAATAAATTTTTATTAATTAATTTAAGTTTTTTTATTTTAGTAATTCCTATATTTGCATTAGTTCATCAACTTTTAGTGGAAAGTATTTTTTTCCTTGGATTTTGCCTTTTACTCATATATTTTGAACAATTTTATGAAAACCCCTCAATACTAAATTCAATAAAGCTTGGCTTTGCTGGAACAGCTACATACCTCTTAAAATATACAGGATTGACTGTATTTTTTGCAATTTCATTATTTACTTTGATTTTTGGTCTTTTTAATAAAAAAAGATCACTTATCAAAAAATTCTTAGTAGTATTTTTAACTTTTTTTATTCTTGTTTCACCATATTTATATGAAAATTATATGAACTTTAACAAACATATTTTTTATAATGTAAATTCTGAATTTTATATATGGGCTGATTCGTGGGAGGAAATCGTTGATGGCGTAAGAGCAAACAACGATAGAATTGGTTGGCCAACGATGGATGAAAGTGAGCTACCTTCTTTTAGTAAATATGTTTCTGAACATACACTTTCTGATGCAGTAAATAGATTTATCTATGGATTTAAAGCAATTGGAGAGGATTATTTCAGTTTAGAAAAACTTGGTAGTCATATATCTTTTGTCACATTAGCAATACTGTTGATGATTATTTATATTGCATTTAAAAATAAAACATTTAATTTGTTAAAGCCAAATTATTTTGACATCATAACGATTTTAACAGTAGGTTTCATAATTGTATCAAGTGCTTTCATGAGCTACATTTCGACAGGTTTAAGATATACACTTCCTATCGCAATACCTTTATTTTTAATGGTTTTTTTAAAACTAGATAAAATATTATTTCAAAGTAATACTATAAAATTTAACAATATTTTATTTTCGCTTATCTTTATTGATGTTTGCATATTGGCAAACTCTTACTTTAATTTGTTACCCTAGTCTTTATTTTTTTAAAGTAGTAATTAGCCTTTTTTTTATAACTACTAAATTTATCATTTATTTTTAACTTAAAATAAAAAAAGGTCGATAAATAATAATTTATATGTATTATTTCTCTTTTTGGTTCCAGATCTGTATTTTTGAATTGATTAACCCAATATTCAATATTTAATTTTTTAAGATTAAAATTTGCGATATCAAAATCATTAACAAATTTATTTAACTCAATATCAAGTAAATCCTCATAATTATCAATGAATAAAGCGGGCAAGCCTTCGAGATATTCAAAAGTTTTATGTTTTTTTATTACTGGGATAGATCCAGAATACAATGTTTCCCATATCCTATGTGTATCAAATCCATTGCCCCATGGGCATAAGACAAAAACAAATCTCTCTAAATCGTGCTTGTATTTCATTTTTTCTAAATTTGGTTCAGAGATATAGACTTTATCTGAATGCTTTAAAGCTTGTAAAGCTTTTTCTCTTTCATAGTTATTTGTATTTTTTTGAAAATTCAAATATATCATCAATTTTTTTGATTTTAAATCAAAATTTTGAATATTCGAATCTGAAAAATCATCAACTTGGAGATTTTTATATGAAAAGTCTCCTGCGATCCCTATCGGAAGAGAAACTACCTTATCAGAGTCTGTATTTTTATTTATTCCAAACCAGTAAGTAAAATTATTTGGCAGTTTTTCCACAAAAGTATCATTAATTTCGATATCAGTTTGGTGAGTAATTAATTTTAAATTTTTTTTATTTGTTTTTTTAATATGAAAAAAAAGTTCATCTAAGTAATCAGTACGTGAGAATATACTGTCTCCATCAGCAACTTTTAATATTTTAGATTTGTAAGCCACTCCATCTTTACTTTTATCAGTTATAAAGAGGTTTTCACTTTCCAAAGTTTCATAGGTTATATGATCGACTGTTTCAGCAAATACGAAGTCTGAATTTCTTGCGTAATTATTATTAGAAATAAGCATCTACCTAATAATAATTAAATAAATGAAGTTAAAATACATAATGTCCCTAAAATTTGTCATGTGATACAAAAAAATGTTTTTCAAACGTGGAAAACTCAGAATTTTCCCCAGAAAATTGAAAAAATATTAAATAAAAATAGGAAGTTAAATCCCGATTTCAAATTTCATATTTATACAGATGACCAGCTTTTCGACTTTGTTAAATCTAACTATGATTCTGAAATTTTCAATGCATTTGAAAAACTTAAACACCCCGTTGCTAGAGCAGATATGTGGAGGTATTTAATTTTATTCAAATATGGTGGTGTTTATCTTGATATTGACTCAAAATTTAATAACCCAATAACAAGTTTTATTGAAGATGATGATGAAGGTTTAATAAGTGCAGAAAAAAATAAAGGCAATTACGTTCAGTGGGCACTTTTTTATAAAAAAGAACATCCTATTTTGTCAAAAACTGTTGAGTATATAATTGCAAATATTGATTCCGGACTATACAAAAATGATATCGAAAAGTTAACAGGACCCAAAGTATATGCAAGATCAATTGAGGAAATTTACAAGCTTGCTGAAAATAAATCACTTGAGTGGTCAAAAATAAATAAGGATTCTAATATCAAATTCGAATTTACAATAAATAATCAAAAACACCAAGCTAGAATATTTGGAATTGATTATTCAAACAATGTTCAGTTTAAACATAAATATTCTGACTTGCTTTATCAGGAATCAGATCATTGGCTAAAAAGCCAAAATGAAGATTCAGTATATTAATCTAAAGATTCAGAATAAAGAATTTTCTTAACTTGTTTAAAGTCTCTCAAACCAACTATGACATAAACAATTAATTGATAGTAAAGAAAACCAAAATTATTTAAATATAAAATAAAAATAATTAATGCAATATATAAAGAGTAAGATAATTTATTCTTAAATTCTGGAAATTCAGTTTTATAAAGCAGAAAACACACTAAATAGACTAAACCCTCAAATAAAATGTAGAAGATAAACAAGTCAGAACTTATTGCAAGGAAACTAAATAATATCAAAATGCTTATAAAAATGAATCCAAGAAGTTTCAATAATCTAGTTTCTAAATTTGAAAACTTTACGTGCCAAAGTTTTGGATAATATAAGGAGCTAATTGTACATGCAAGAATTGAAAGCAATATAACCCTATCAGGATCGTAACCAACTAGATTGATAATATTAAAAAATTGATTGTATGTCTCAACAAATAGAACGGCAATTACAAGAAAAAATGAGGCACTATATGAATTTACATACAAAAAGTTTGTAATTAATTTTGAATCTTTATTTGATTTTTCAACGTTTTTTGAAATCATTGGTGAAAGTAAACTTGTTAATGAACCAACTGCAGGTCTAAGATTATTAATAATTAAAACTCCAAGAGAAGCTACAGCTATTGCTTCACTTGTTGCAAAATTTGAATAAATCAAAAACAATATGTTTAAAAAGGCAATTAGAAGAGTTTTTATGCCAAAGGCAACAAATGTGTATCTTATCTTTGTGAAATTGTCATTCCAAATCTGAGTAGTTATGATTTTTTTTAGAATGTTTAGGACTGAATCATTATCAGTTTTAATAACTTTAACCAGTAAAAAGCTTCTTAATACAATATTTGTAAAGAGTAGATGATAAATACTAAATCCATTGATCAAAAGTAAAACAAAAATAAATAATCTTAAAAATTTAGAGTAAAGAAATTCATTTTTATCAAGACCTATAGTTTGTTCTTTTGTTAACAAATACTTTGAAACTATTTCTATAGATGCCTCAATAACAACTGAAATAGTAATCATTAGAAATAAGTATCCAATATTTGTTATATTGAATTTAGAAAAATAGTTTAGAAAATACAATAAAACTAAAATAAAAAACCAAAATGGAAAAAAAACAACTGTTGTTTTAATAAACTTGTATAAACTTTCAGTTTTATCCTCGTCATTTAAGTTTGGAAAATATTTTTCAACATGTTGTACATAAGTAAGCTGACCCAACTGAGAAAGTATGTAAATTAACGAATTTGCCACCCCCCAAACAGCAAATTCATTTGAATCTAAATAATAATTAATTAAAAATATACTGACTGCTGTAGTTGATACACCTGAAAAATAAGTCGAGTATCTTATTAATGCTCTTTTTCTAATCATTATTTCTTATAGTTTTTAATTGTAACTTTTATTCTTGAGAATATTTTATAAAAGATTGAGATTACTGGATTAAACCTTAACATCAATGCTTTTGTATATATTTTCTCATTACTTTGCAAAATACCGTGAGTTTCAAATTGGCTATACATGAAAGAACCTTTAGGAGGAAAAACTCTTTTATTTATATCATACTTTCTAAACATTTCATTCCAGGTATGACATACATATGTATCACTTAATTTGCTCTTTACATCCTGTTTGATTCCAGGATTAAAGAGTTCTTGAATATTATTGGGTGAAACAGGAAAAAAATAATTTGGTGGCAAAATTTTATCTATTATTCCTTTTTTTATAGCAACCTCTGTAATTAAATCTGGACCAATTTCTCCCCATTTTAGTTTGTTCTTATTTTCTTTAATAAGCTTGTAAGCATTCTCTTCAATCTCATTTAAAAGATCTGTATTTGAAAAATACATTACGGCACTTCCTACATAATCTTTTTTTTCTAGACCGAGTACATAATCACGATTAGATATTAAATTCTCAAAATGATAAACATTTTTTTGACATAAACAATCGGTATCAAACCACCATCCACCATATATATCCAAAAGTTTGTACCGAAAAAGATTTGAAAATGATGAATAGTTTGCTTTTTGATGGTTCTGATTCAATTTATCAAGCAGGTCGACTGGTAAAATATTAGAGGCATTTTTCATATGTACTTTATCACTAATTTTTGAAAATGAATTTTGGCTATAGCTCCAAAGATTTACTTTAAATCCATTATTTACAAAAGAATTAATACTCGTTGCTTCATAATTTGTGAGATTTCCTTCCCAGAAAAAGTTTGCAGTATTTGACCTATCTTTTCTTTCATTCATTTTTTTGTCTACAAGTAATTTGTTTCTTTATACATTATTCCATATATACTTATACTTAAAAATCAATGTTTAAACTTGCTTCATTAACTTATAACACAAGGCATTATAACGAAATAAAAAGATATTTTGATGACGATGCAAAAATTCTACATATAGTAAACAACAAGCAAGCCTCCAACAGAAATTTAGAATACTCCTCAATTTCAAGAATTGAAACAATGTATGTTGAAATTGATGAAGATATCAACAATTTTTTATCTGATGATGAGACGTATGATTTAATAGTAGTAACAGACATTTTTGAACTCACTTCAGATATTTATAAGTTTCTTGATCAATTAAATAATTCTATAAATCAAAATGGAAAAATATTAATTACATCCATAAACACTAAGTGGAATCTTTTTCTTTACATTTTTGAATTATTAAATCTTAAAAATAAATCTAGACCAAGATCATATATTCATCCAAAAAAAATAAACTCTATTGCAAAGAGTGCAGGTTTTGAATTAATTAAAAGCTACTCAAGACAAATTTTTCCATTCAAATTTTTTCAAATCGGAAATTTTCTAAATAGACTTTTAGAAATTACATTAAATATTTTTAATTTAGGAATTAACAATTATATGTTATTTACCAAAACAAAAAATGAATTTCAAACGTATTCAAAAACTGTTATTGTACCTGCAAAAAATGAAGAAAAAAATCTACCTATCCTATTCTCAAGGATGCCAGATTTAGGCAAAGACGTGGAATTTATTTTAGTATGTGGTAAATCGGAAGATAATACATACGAAGCTGCAGAAGATATTAAAAAAAGTTATAGTAATTTAGATATTAATGTAATTCAACAATCATCCCGAGGTAAAGCTGGGGCAGTTTATGAAGCAATTGAAAACTCTAAAGGTGAACTGCTTGCAATATTAGATTCAGATTTAAGTGTAGATCCTGAAACCTTATCAACATTTTTTAGCATAGTAGAAGAGGGAAGAGCTGATTTTGTTAATGGAACGAGATTAATTTACAAAATGGAAGATGGCGCAATGAGAAGGATTAATAATATAGGTAATATTTTGTTTCAATTTGTAATATCTTACATAATTAATGAAAAACTTACAGATTCACTCTGTGGAACAAAAGTATTCAAGAGAAGTCTCGTAAAAAAAATTTATGAATGGCAAAGTATCTTAAATAGTTCAGATCCTTTTGGAGATTTTGATTTAATATTTTCTTCAGCCTACTTTGGAAACAAAATTCTAGAATACCCTGTTCATTACAGAAGTCGGATTTATGGAGAAACACAAATTTCTAGATTTAGGGATGGTTTCAAACTGATAATTTATTTACTTGAGTCAACAATTAAATTAAACACGTCTAGAAATTCATAGAAAAATTTATCCAAGACCACTTCTTTTTGTTAATTTATTAAATAAATTTGTATCTGTACTTAAGTTTATTAAATTCTGATAAAAAGTTAGTTCTATTTGCCATGGATACCTCTGAATATTTTTATGATCTTGATCAAATAACATACCTGCTTCACCGTAACAAATGGTTTTAAAATTGTTTTCTAGATATCCAATTTGTTCATTTTTTAAATATCTTCTCATACCAAATGGAATTGCAAAGCTATTTATATTCTCAGAAAATTGTCTTAAAATATCCAAATTCTTTTGTATCTCGTCCTTAAAATCTTCAAAATTTAAATTTGATAATTTAAAATGTGAATGTGTATGAGCCCCAATTTCATGATCATTTTTAATTAAATCATTAATAATATCTACATTAATTATTTTATCCTTATCATCCAAACCAATATTATTAATAAACATATCATTACCCTCATCTGTCAAGAAAACTGAATTTAAAAAAAAAGTTGCTTCTACCTTGTATTTATCAAATATTGGAATTAGATTTTTCCAACTTTTAAAACCGTCGTCAAAAGTAAAAGTAAACAATTTCTTTTCAGTACCAAGATTTTTAGATATTTCAGATATCGTAACAAATTCATAATCTATATTTTTAAAAAAAAGAATAATATCTTGAATTGCGTCAATTTCAATTTGTTGAGTGTCGTGGAAATAAACAACTATTTGATTTGGGAATTTTTTTTTATTCAAAAAAATATTGATATGTCTTATTATTTTTTGAATTTTATTTTTTATCATTTATATTCTTTTCATAAATTTTGAAAGTACAAAAAGTTTCCAAATTCTAATTCCATTAATTCTTGTTTTATTTAATGATAGGCTTTTAAGTATATTTTTATTAAATTCAGAAGTAATTATAGAATCACCTAACTCACTGTCTAAGTAGCTAATGTTATCATAAACCCAATCTTCAACATTAAATACAAATCCTTGTTTTTTTCTATTAAGAAAACTGTTATCAAAATAATGGGCTAGATAATCTTTCATAATTTTTTTTGGATATTCAAAATCAATAAAACTTAGATTCGAATTTAATACATATTCAATTAATCTGTAATCCAAAAATGGAGACCTGACCTCAAGTGAGTTTGCCATTGAAGTTCTATCAACTTTGAAAAGCATCATTTCTGACAAAAAGAATTTATAATCAGTTTTCATTAAATCCTTAAGTGTTGGATTTTTATCGTAGTCAATATATTCATCCCTAAATGAATTGTTAGGTACTAAATTTAATAAGTTCATTAATTTTTTATCTTCATGAAAAGACCAATATGACTTTGATATATCTTTACTATGTCTAAGAATTTTATTTCCTGTCCCTAAAAAAGATGGATAAAGATAAAATAAAAAATCTGCTAGTTTGGTTCTATTTTTGATGTTTTGAGATTTTATTATACGATCATATCCGCAAAGTAACTCATCACCTCCATCTCCAGAAATTGCTACTTTATAATGTCTTGATATCAAGTTTGATAAAACATAAGAAGGAACTACTGATGGGTCAAAATAAGGTTGGTCCAATGAATCTAAGGAGTCATTAATCGTGCCTATATCAATATCATTTGTGATTGTTTCTGTATTGTGGTTTGTTTTAAAAGTATTGGATGCCATATTTGACCAAGTAGATTCATCATATTTATTGTTTTCATGGGTAACCGAAAAAGTATTTATTTTTTCATTACTTGTTTCAAAAGCACTTTGAAGAATTGAAGTTGAGTCGACTCCTCCTGATAAAAAATAAGCAATTGGAACATCCGCAATTTGCCTAATCTCTACTGAATCATTAAACAATGAAAAAAATTCTTCTTTATTAAAGTCAGATGAACCATTTTGTTTATCAATTTCCCAGTATTTATGAATATTTAAAATTTTTAATTCATTCAAATCTAGCTCAATTATTTGTGAAGGCATTACCTCTGATATTTCTTTGATCAATGTATTTTTACCAGGTATGACTCCAACATTTAAATAATCGTTTAAGGAGTTGAAGTTTATGTTTTTATTTTTTAATACAGTACTAATCGATAAAAAATTTGATGAAAATATTAAATTGTTGTTATCCAATGAATAATATAGAGGTTTTTGCCCTAATCTGTCTCTAATCAAATATGCTTTATTTTCTTTATTATCAAGAAAAAATATTGCAAACTGACCATTTAATTTTTCAATAAAGCTTAAACCCTGTTTAGAAATTCCATTTAATATAACTTCAGTATCAGAATGGTCTGTATTAAAGCGGACCCCACCAGACTCTAATTCTTTTCTTAATTCTTGATGATTATATATTTCCCCATTGAACATAAGAATATTGTCATATTCTTTTGAATGCATTGGTTGGTCAGCTTCCTCTGAAAGATCAATAATTGATAATCTATTAAATTCAAAATGAAAATATTTATTTATATTATTTTTAAATTTTTTATTTTCATTATTAAAAAAGATATTCTTGTCTGGACCTCGACAAATGATATGGTCGTTAGCTTTTTTTAAATTAGCAAAAGTAATAGGGTCTTCTGAAATATAACCTATAAATCCACACATTAACTCAATAATAGTAATTTAAAAAATAACAAAGGAAATAATTTACAATATATCGTATTATTTCAATTAATGACAAAAAATAATGTTTTAGTTTTTGGTTCAAATGGATTAGTAGGCTCATCATGTGTAAGAATACTATCTAAGTCTCCAAAGATTTCAAAAGTTATAGCATCAACAAGAAACGATACTAATTTGTTTAATTACCAAGAAACTAAACAAAAAATCGAAAATTCAAAACCAGATGTTGTAATAATTGCAGCTGCAAAAGTCGGTGGGATTCTTGCAAACAACACTTATAGGTCTGAATTTCTCTTGGAAAATTTAAAAATAAATATGAATATTTTAGAATCGCTTATTGATTATCCAAATGTACAAATTATTAATTTAGGTAGTAGCTGCATTTATCCTCTAAATGCAGAAAATCCAATAAACGAAGATTCAATTTTTTCAGGAAAGCTCGAACCAACTAATTCCCCGTATGCTGTTGCAAAACTAAGTGCAATAGAACTTGCAGATGCGATGTCAAAGCAATTTAATCATAGAATATACAATCTAATGCCAACAAATCTTTATGGTCCGAATGATAATTTTTCTGAGTTAGATTCTCATGTTATTCCTGGGTTGATTAGACGAATGCATGATGCAAAAATTTTAAAGAAAAAAGAATTTGAGATTTGGGGTACCGGAAAACCATTAAGAGAGTTTTTATATGTAGATGATCTTTCACTTGCGATTGAGTTTCTAATTGATAAAGATATCGATAAAAATGTTATAAACGTAGGAAGTAGTGAAGAAATTAGTATTAAAGAACTAGCTCAATTAATTCAAGAATTAATCGAATTTGAAGGTGAATTAGTTTTTGATGAGTCAAAACCTGACGGTAATCCAAGAAAACTTTTAGACAGTAGTTACTTAAGTTCTTTAGGTTGGGAACCAAAAACTACTTTAAATGAGGGTCTTAACAAAAGTTATGAGTGGTTTTTAAGTAGCTTAAGTTAAATTGGGTTTTCCCATGTAGGTTTTATTAAATTATTATCAATTAGAACTTTTTCTCTTTCCGCTTCTTTCATGTCATGATCAACCATTAACTTAACTAATTCTTGAAAACTTATCTTTGGTTCCCAATTTAATTTTTTCCTTGCTTTTGATGAATCTCCCAAGAGATAATCAACCTCATTTGGTCTAAAATATTTTTCTGATGATTCAACATAGTCCTCCCAGTTCAAATTTACAGAATTAAATGCAATTTCAAGAAATTCTTTTACAGTATGAGTTTCTCCTGTAGCCAGAACCCAATCTTCGGGTGTTTCGTGTTGCATCATTAAATACATACCTTCAACATAATCTCCTGCAAAACCCCAGTCCCTACTTGCATCTAAATTACCTAACGTTAATTTAGATTGAATTCCATGCTGAATTCTACCAATTGCCTTTGTAATTTTTCTAGTAACAAACGTTTCGCCTCTATATGGAGATTCATGATTAAATAGTATTCCATTTGTAAAAAATAAATCGTATGAATCTCTGTATATTTGAGACATATGATGAGCAAAAATTTTTGATGCAGCATAAGGACTCTTTGGAATAAGAGGAGAATTTTCATCTAACATAATTCTTTCTTTTCCTCCAAACATTTCAGATGATGAGGCTTGATAGAATTTTATTCTCTTTTCAGAGTATCTTATTGCCTCCATTAATGATAAAGCACCTAAAGTTCCAACTTGGGTAGTAAAAATTGGATTTTTGAAGGAAACATTTACATGAGATTGAGCAGCTAAGTTATAGACTTCATCTGGCTGAATTAAGTTCACTAGGGATGACAACGATGAAGAATCTAACAAATCGGAGTAATGTAAAATCAACATACCTTTAGGAGAGTATTCTGCTATCAAGGGATCGATCCTGTCAGTATTAATATTTGATGATCTTCTTACAGTCCCATGAACAATGTAATTTTTTTCAAGCAAAAGTTTTGATAGATAGTATCCGTCTTGACCAGTAATACCAGTTATTAAAGCAATTTTGCTACTACTCATTTTTATCTGCCATTAATAAGTTCTCTCCAAAGACACTATACATCATAAAATAACTTAAAAAAGAATAAAAAATTAATGGAAATCTAATACTTTCCATGCTTGCGTCAAACAAAGATGTTGTAAGGATTGGTATAAAATAAATCAAAATATTTAAATTCTTGTACTTTCTGTAATAAAAAAGTAATAACTGGATATAAAAAGCTGCAAATAAAAGTAGTTGTATGATGCCACCACGAGCTAAAATATAAAATATAAAGTTGTGAGGATTTTCATTAGTTCCATCAGTTCCTCTTCTGTGTACTAAATCCATTGCAGGAATTATTTCATTATATCCAAAACCTCTTAAGAATCTATTATCGTTATTAAGATCTCTCAATATATCTTGCCAGATTTCTAATCTCCAATTTGCCATCATTTCTCTGGAATAAAGTCTTCCATCCATAATAAAAAATGAAAGAAAAAATTTATCGGTATTTTTTTCTGAAGTTATAGCAGTTAGCCCTTTATCAAGTTCATTGATTGTAAACAATTGAGTAAGTTCTTCTGTAGAGCTATAACCATCCATACCCATTTTTTTAAAGTTTAAATTCCCATAAACTTCAAAGGTAGAAACAATAAATAGAATCAGAGATACTAAGGAAATTCCCAATGTTTTAATTAAATCTTTAGTAATAATATTTCTAGACAAGTAAAGGTAATAAAGTATAAATAAGATCGCTGGCAAAAATGCACCTTTACTTTTATACAGAAACAAGGGAAGCAAAATAGCACTTGAAGCCAGAAAAATAGAAAATGAAGTAAACTTGTTTTTTAGATTTCTTTGTATGAATAGAATTGAAACAACATAAATAATTAGAAGGTCAGAACCTTTTTGAAAATCAAATTTATCAGAGTATGTTTCAAAAAAGTTGATAATTGATACAGGATAATGAATAGTACTAAATTGGTAGACGAGATAAAACATTACCAAAACAAAAATATTTTTTTTCTTAAATATATTTTCTACTAAAAAACCAGAAAAAATTAATGCTCCTGTCATCCATATGTATGAACTTGATTTAAATGAATAAAGATTTGTGAGGCTTCCATCATTGATAAATAAAATAATAAAAAAAGATAATATTATTAACTTATAAAGATAAAGTATCTTGTTATCAAAGTTTATATTTGTTTTTAAATACCTAGTTGGCAGGAAAAGGATCAATAAATTTAGTATTAAAAAAAATCCGATTATTAACTCTCCTAACCGGAAGGTAGAAATATATAAACCACTGTATGGACGACCAAAAAGTAAATAAAGAAAAAGATTTATAAAATATAGTGTAGAAATAATTTTTCCAACTTTATTTTCAAACAACATTTTTCTCATTTTTAAATATCGGGGATTTGATTAACAAATATTTTTTAATTTTAACCTTAAAATTGTATAAATTAATTATATTTAAAAATTTATTGATATAGTAAGAAAAATTTTGAAAATAAATTGATATTATATTTGTTTCTTTCCTTGATGATTCTGTGTGGAAATCTGATGATAAGACTTTATAAAACAAATCTAAATAATCTCTAGACATAGAACTTGAATTAAATGGATACTTTTTCATCTTATGAAAATAATCATCATAATTTTTTTGTATTTCTTCTACAGCTTCTATAAAATCTTCTATTCCTTGAAACCCGACTCCAAAACCATGAGCAAATTCAGGTATTCCCCCACTTTCTCTATAAATTATTGGTAAGCCACATTGAGCTCCTTCAATATGATGATTTCCTGAAGGCTCATTAATTGATGCCGTTAAGTAAATATGATTTTTCTTAATTAAATTCGCTAGCTCTATACCTGATTTAGGTTGAATTACATTTGTGGACTTAAATTCAATATTATTATTTGTATTTCCGATATATGTAAATTCAATTTTATTTTTAAATTTTTTTTGAATATTCTCATCTAAGTATTGATAGATATCAAAACCTTTATTTAAATCATTTCCCCAATGATGAGTAACTATTTTTAAAGGTTCAGTTCCATCCCAAAATAATCTACCATCATCATTAAATATTTCACTATCTGAACCAGACATAATCACTTCATTATTTTTAGAAGAAAATCCTGATTTAATAAAAGTATTTTTTAACCATTCACTTACAAAAACCGTGTAGTCAGCTATTTTGTTTGCTTCAATATAGTATTTGTTGATTCCTGAAGTTCCTTTTCTTTCGTCACATTCATTTATTCTATGTATGACCTTACATTCACTGTTTATCCTTCTTTTATAAAATTGAATATCTTTAATTGAATAAATAACACTTTCAGATAACATTCTTGGATCAATTATTAAAATGATATCAATGTCTCCATCAAATAAATCAAAAATTACCTTATTACCCTTTGATTCAAGATAATTTTTTAGATTAGTTATAAATAAATTTCCACCACCCCAAGGCCCTTCTTTGTTTTGAACATTTATACTTATCTTTAAATTATTCATTAGGAATTATATTTTTCCTTACACAATCTGCATAATATTCTTGTTTGTCTTTATGATTTGTTGAAATGTTATTCTCTAAATTAAGCACATATAAAGGTTCTCTTATAATTTTCATTGAATATCCAGAATTAAAAATATCTTTTACAAGTTTGTAATCCTGAGAGTAAAAAAATCTCTCATCATAATTATTTATATCTTTCATTATTGACTTTTTGATTAGTAAACTTCCGTGAATAAATGGATTTTTTATTTTCAGAGTCAGTTTTAAAGGTAAATAATAAGATCTATTAGGCGTTACTTTTGTGCTGCCTTTTATAATTGCTCTAGAGCCACAAAAATCTAGGTTTTTATCATTCATAAATTGAAGTTGCTTTGTAAACCTTGTGGTTAAGCTTAAATCATCTGAGTCTTGTCTAGCAATAAAAGTTCCCTGAGAAGCCTCCAGTAATATATTAAGTGACTTTGTTAGGCCTAAATTTTCATTATTTTTAAAAACTTTTACTCTTGTATCTTTAGAATATATATCAATAATTTCATAACTTTCATCGGTTGATCCATCATCCATGATTAGAAATTCAAAATCCTTGAAATCTTGGTTTAAAATACTTTCAATTGAATTGCCAATGTTTTTAGAGTCATTGTAAACAGACATTATCACAGAAATTAAAGGTTTCATTTATTGTTTATAGCTTTTGTGAAAGTATTTAATAAATTATCTTTGTTAAGTAACCCAGTTATAAATTCTTTATTTTCATTTCCTATTTTTTCTATATCAGAATTGATTATTTTTTTCATAACTGTTTGAAGATTATTATAGTTATATTGTTCAAATAGAAATTGATAATTTTTTGGTAAAAACTCTTTTATACCTCCGGTATCCGGAAATATGACAGGGATACTATTTAAAGATGCTTCACATAAAATAGTTGGTTGGCCTTCAAATAGCTTAGTTGCTGACACAACTGCTATCGACTTTTGAATTTCCTTTATAACTTCTTTATTATCTAAAAACCCAACAATTCTTAAATTATTATTATTATTATATTTTTTTTGTAAAATTTCGAGCTTCGGGCCTGTGCCTATGATTTTCAATGTATAATCTTCTAAATTTAGAGATAAAAAAGATTTAATTAACTCTTCGACTCCTTTTTCTTCAGAAATCCTTCCAGCATATAAAAATTGTTTATATCTCTTTATATTTTTATCAGTAGAAGTAGTAACAAAATTTGGTAATACAAAAAGCTTTTGTTTATCAAATCCTCTGTCAATCAGGATATCTTTATGGTGCTTAGTTAATAAAAATAGGTTTGAGTTTATATTTTTTAAAGTAATGTAAAGTTTCTTTGAAAATCGAATTACAAAAAGTGATTTAATGTAAGAATCTTTAAAGTATTTATTAAATATAAAAGTTTTTTTCATACCACATGCAGGACAAAATTTATTCTTACCCAAATGAGCTTTACAGAAGAAACTATTCGCACAAATATATCTAAAATTATGAATTTTTAATACTAAAGGAATATCATAATTTTTTATTACTTTCAATAATCCTAATGATCCTTTAAACCATAAATTGTGAATGTAAATATAGTCTGGCTTAAAGTTATTTATTTTATCTTTTAAAAGTCTATTTGATTGAATATTTGAAATAAAAACAAAATTTAAGAAGTCAAAAAAATTTAATCTATTTTTATTATCAAATAAGATTTTATCTACATGATATTTTTTAGATAAGAGTTCTACTTCACCATTGATTGCAGAATCTTCGCCCCCAAAGTTGCGATATAAATTGTGTATTATTAGTACTTTTTTCATATTAAAAAAGTTAATTTAAGTAACTATGATTAAGCATAATGCATATAGTTTTATTTTTTACTTTTGATTACTCACTAAAAACTTGGTTAAACAGTGGACATATAACAAGAGAGTTAAAATTATACGATTATTTAACAACTAGAGGAGTTGAGATTTCATTTGTTACATATGGAGATTCTTCAGACTTAGAAATATTGAAAAATTCAAAGATAAAAATATTTCCAATCTATACAATATCTAAAAAAAGTAAGTACAAAATTTTAAATTTTGTGAAATCATTTTTGATTCCATTTAAATTAAAAAATCATATAGATACTTCTTCAAAAAAACTAATCATAAAACAAAACCAGTTATTAGGTTCATGGGTTGCAATAATTTTTAAAATCATCTCTGGAGCTAAGTTATACACACGTACCGGATATGATATGTACTTATTTAGTGTTAAAGAAGGAAAAAACTTACTAAAAAAAATTGTGTATTTCTTATTAACTCAAATTACGATATCTTTTTCCGATTCTTACATCGTAACAAGTAATTCAGATGCAAAATTTTTAAAAAATAGATTCTTAACAAGCAAAAAAATATTGGTTAGGCCAAATTGGGTGGACGTACCGATAGAAGCAGAACATGAAAGGTATAGCGATCGACTATTGTCTGTTGGTAGATTAGAGAAGCAAAAAAACTTTGAAGAGCTTATACTGTCTGCAAAAAAAACAGGATTCAAAATAGACATTTACGGTGAAGGTAGACTTAAAACAGATCTTGAAAAACTTTCAAAAAGTTTAGACATTGAACTAAATATATTTAACAATATTGAAAACGAAGAGCTTTTGAATGTTTATCAGAAATACAAGTACTTTATATCCACATCTAATTTTGAGGGCAATTCAAAAGTAATTCTAGAAGCAATGGCAAATGGATGTTTAGTTATAGCAAAAGATATTGAAAATAATCGTGAGGTTTTAGGTGATGAATCTGGATTGTTATACAATGACAATCTTAATGAGGTTTTAATAAGATGTATGAATGATGAGTATGACAAATTGAATATTTTGAATAACTCAAGAAACACCATAATAAAGTACTACAGCAAAGATAAAATTTTTTCAGATTATTTATCTGATTTTGAGGATTTATATGAAATTAAATGATCTTTTTCCTTCAACATTAAGTATGTTTAAATGTGAGTCATACTTAAACTCATCTTTACTATGTGTAGAGTTCACAATTGTTATATTAAGTTTATTTAAAACTGAATGAATCTTTTCTTTGGTATTTGTATCTAAATTAGCTGTTGACTCATCTAAGAAAAGAATGTCTACATCTGCCAACATTACTCTTATGAAAGATATTTTTTGCATTTGACCAGATGATAAGCTTTTATTATTAATTTTCATATCAAGATCTGGCTTCTCCCCATTAAATAAATCAAAGAGCTCAATATATTCATATAATTTTTGATCTGGTATTTCTTTGTTGTTGCCATAAATTAAATTCTCTTTAATTGATGAATCGATAATCAAAGGAACAGGTCCAACATATCCAATGTTGTCAGAAAATGACTTTATATTACCTTCAGCGGCAAAGTAAATACCAGACATTAAACCAATTAGTGTGCTTTTGCCCGTACCGTTTAGTCCCGTTATAACTGTATGTTTGTTTCTCTCGATACTTAAACTTAAATCTTCAAACATAAATTCCTCAGAACCAAAATATTTAAATTTTACATTTTCAAATTCTATTGCTGAATTTTTTTTGAGATCTATATCTAAAATCAAGGGTTTTAGTTTAATTTCTTTATCATTCTCAAATTCAATTAATTTCTCAATATGGACTTGTGAATTGATTAATCCATTTAAAGAAGTGTTTAAGTTACCAAGTGTTTGTACAAGTCTTAATGTAACTCCAATAAATTCAAGAGTTATTAATTCAACTATTGATTCATTTAAGAAAGCGATAACAAAGACCATTGTTGCAAAAAATGTAGGAAATAAGGAGTTAATTGTTGAAAAATTAAAATTTTTAAATTGTGCCGAAGCATATGAGTTAGAGACTTCTTTGAATTGTGATAATTCCTTATTACTTGTTTTCAAAATTTTAATTAAAAACATATTATCAATTACTTTTTGTATATCTTGGCTAATCTTTTTTGATTTTTCATAAGAAATATGTATAAATTTTCTAGCTTGTTTTAATAAAATTCTTGTTGGAAAGTATATGATTACACCCATCGCTAATAGATATGAGGAAAACTCAAAGTTTGAGTAGATTAGGAATGCTCCGTAAACAATTAATTGAATTGTATGATTTAAGACTTTTGCAAATGCATTGTAAAAATAAGATATATGAATTGTTAATTCATTAACATAAAAAGTTGAATCAGCAATTGAGTAGTTTCCTCTATCGTAAATCTCTTTAAGAAGATAGCTTCTTAAGCTTTCCCTTATATCTAATGTCAGTTTCTGTAGAATTACTTTTTCCAAATAGAAAAAAGAAAATCTCAATAGAACAATTAGTACCATCAAAAAATTATTTTCTAATAAAAACTCCAAGACAAACTTGTATATAAAATTTAAATCAGCTTTGTTTTTTGAAGAAAGTAAATATGAAAAGTAAAGGATAATAAAAATATCAAATAAAACACTTAAATTCGATAGAACTAGAGACAAAAATATTTTTGCCTTTTTGTTTTTTATGTTACTTAATCTCGATACATAAAGAACGTTTTCAAAACTATTTCGTATACTTTTTAAAAGCATGACTATAGTATATTAAGAATTATCTTGATAATTTTAATTATTTTCATTCACTAAGAAAGATAATGGTTTATGAAGTTTAATAAGAAAAAATTTTCACACTATATTATTTTTATAGTTACAGGAATCAACTACTGCATAGGACTAGTTTTAAGTATTTTATTTAGATCAGAAAATAATAATATATTATTGTTTGGTCAAAAACTTGTTGGAAATTTAGAAGTAATTTTTAAAGATAAGAGACTTAGTAATAACAATATTTATTACATAACATTAGATTATGGAGAGTATCGTAACTTAAAAAAAATTTACGGAAAAAATATTTTAACACCATTTAATATTTTTAATATACTTAAAGGATTTAATTCGAAAGTATTGGTTACTTCACATGGAATTTTTCTACATAATTTTGTTAATAAAATAGGAATTAAAACTATTTTATGTGGTCATGCAATAAATGGTGTGATCCCAAAAAATAATAAAAAAATTGTAAAATATTTTGAACTTTTTCATGAAGTTTGGCTTCATTCACCATATGATAAAAAGATTTTATGTGAAGAGCTTTTTTGTGGTTCTAAGAACTTAAAAGTATTGGGTTTTGTTAGAAACCAAATACTTATAGAAAATATAAAGGAGAAAAATGAACTTAAATCTGAGAACAGTATGTCAGATAAAAAAATAATTTTATATGCTCCAACTTCCCATAGAGGAAATAATGATTACATTAATTCTGAATTCTCAGCGTTTAATATAAAATTTTATGAATTTATGGATAAACAGCTTATAAATACAAACATTTACCTAATAATTAAGCCTCACTATAAAGATACTTTGTCGAGCCAAATATATGATTACATTAAGGTGAGTAACAACATATTTTTAAACGAAGAACTAAATTTACAAAATGATTATGACGTTATGACTATTAGTGATTTACTTATTACTGATATTTCTACTGTATACGTTGACTATTTATTACTTGATAATCCAATTTATATAATAAACAATCCTGATCCAGATCCATATATGCAAAGATCGAGTATTTTAAGAAATATTGATCTACCAACAATAAACGACAAAAAAGATATTCAGAATTTAATTAAAAAACTTTCAGATGGCAAAATAGTAAACGATAATACCAAAATCCTTAAAAATAAAATATTTGGAGATCTCAACCACAGCAAAATAATTGAAAAAATTGATAAAATATTTTTAGAAAATTAATAAAATTTTTAATTATTTTTTAAAGTAATCACAGCTAAACGTGGAGGATTTTCAAGTAAAGCTATGTAATCATTCTTACTAATTTTTAATAGATCTCTTATTCGATTTTGAATGTTAAAAGATTTAAGTGATTGCATTGAGGAATTTACTAAGTTATAGGATGCTATATAAAGTCTTCCATAATGGAGAGACCCAAACATAAAATCAAGAGTAGATTCATTATTTGATATTATTTCTATGTCAGAGATTCCATGTTCAATAGTTTTATCAAATCCAAAATAATATATTGGTTCTTCAAAACCATATTCAGAATGGGATTTGTGTAGAGGAGCATTAGTTAGTTCTTCGAAGATAAAATTAATGCCAAAGTTTGAATCATAGTGAACTCCATATGAAGCAATTGGCCAGCCGTAATTTTTTATATCACTAGTATCTATAAGATTGATCTCATCTCCCATTCTTGGACCATGTTCTGTGGAAATAAATAAATCATCTTGTATTTTTTTTATACCTTGTGGGTTTCTATGACCCATTGACAATATTTGATATTCTCCATTATTTTTGTTAATTTTTAATGTTTTACCATACTGGCTATTTTGATTTTGTGGAAACAATCTTTGTCTAAAGTCTCCTGTTGTAAAAATTAAGTTTTCATCATCATAGTTGGCAATGGCTCCACCAGATTGAATACCGGTGTAATTATCATTTGTCCGGGGAATACATTCGTCTAATGAAAAGAATTTGCTAAATTTAATATCTATTAAGTTAGCCTCTCCTTTAAGAATACTTAAAGTTGCACAATCATTATCAGTTTCATCAATATAAGAAATATATAAATTTCCTTTGTCATAAAATATATTTTTAACGCTTTCCCATCCACCCCATCCAAATCTTTCATCTATTCCATATACATACTCATTTTTAACAAGATCTCTAAAATTTGAATTAACCCTTTTGAAGTCAGTCACTGAGTATGTATTTAGAGAATTGATACTCATAACAAATAAATCACCTGTTCCAGATATATACATGAGATTATCATCAAATTTCTCTATGTAGCCAATAGGCTTTCCTTTAGTAAATGATGATTTTATATTTTCACAGCAAAGAATAAACTCTTTTGAAACAAGTTCCTCATTAAAAGTAATAGTTCTAAGTTCAGTAATTTTATATTGACTGTCATAAAGTTGATCTCTATCTTGATATAAATTATTTACAGTGAAATTGTAATCTTGAGCTGTAATGTTTGATAGATAAGATGTCTGTCTTGCCTCAAAATAATAACTGTGGTTAATTGATGATAAGAAAATCGTAGAAATTAAAAGAACAAGTTTTAGAATATAATTAACTTTTAATTTTTCGATTAAAAAATAAACTAATGGAAACAAAACTAATAAATATAAAAAATTGGTTCTTGGGAAGTCAGAAATTTTGAGTATGAAAAGAATACAAATAAATGAAAGTAAATTAGATAGGAAATGATTAATAGATAAAGTTTTACTAATTAGAATTGAAAATAATGAAATCAAAATTGAGAGTACAAGAAAACTATACGAACTATAAAAATAATTCTCACTAAAAAATGAAAAATAATAATCTAATGTATTTTCAAAAAAATAATAATACCTTCTTGTAAGCTTAAAAAATATTTCATAGAATAAAATGCTGTAAAAAAAATAAATCAAATCATTTCTTGAAAATATTTTTGAAAGTTTTTCAAACATAAACTAAATTATAGATTGATACACAACAAGACCAAACTCAGGTAATTTCGCATAAAAGAAATATAATTAAGCTATGAAAGATATTATTTCTTTATCAGTAATTGTTCCATTTTATAATGAGGAAAAATTTTTAGAATCATCAATAACAAGACTTTTGAAATTAGACATTGTGAAACAAATAATTCTTGTTGACGACTGCTCAGAAGATGATAGTTATTTAATAGGGGAAAGACTAGTTAACCAAAATAATAAAATATTAATTACAAAAACAAATAAAAATCTTGGTAAGGGCGGTGCAGTCAAGGTTGGTTTAGAAAAAGTAACTTCTACACATGTGATTGTTCATGATGCAGATTTAGAATATTTTCCAGAGGATATCTCTGAAATGTTTGAAGCAGTCTCAACTGAAAAAGAAAACTTAGTTCTTGGATCAAGAACAATTGGTACAAAAAAAAGGAAAAATTTGTATTTTTACACGTATTTTGGAAACAAAATTTTTACTTTATTATTTTCAATTTTAAACAATTACAAAGTATCAGACATCGCAAGTTGTTACTGGTTAGTGAAAGTTGAAAGTTTAAAAGAAATAAATATTTCTGAAAAAGGCTTCGGGATAGAAGTTGAAGTTCTATCAAAATTCATAAAAAGAAAAATAGATATCATTGAAGTTCCTATTAAATACGAAGCAAGAAGCTATGAAGATGGAAAAAAAATAAAATTAAAAGATGGAATTCAAATTTTTTTAAAAATTCTAAAGTACTCCAAATTGAATACATTTATATAATAAGCAATACCTTCAGCTAACTTGAATCAGAGTAATATAATTAAAATGTGAAGACAGCCCTTTTAATTCTTGCCTTTAATGAAGAAAAGTTTATCGAGAATGTAATAAAAAAATATATTGATATTTTTAATGAAGTAATAATTATAGACGATTGCAGTATCGATAATACTAAATTAATAGTTGAAGGTTTAAAAGAATCAAATAAAAATCTTACTTTAATTTCAAATGAAAAAAATATGGGAGCGGGAAAATCATTAGAAATAGGAATAAATTATTTTCTTAAAAGTAATAATGAATACTTGATCAAGATTGATGGAGATGACCAATTCTCTAAAAAAGATGTTCTATTTCTATATAAATTACTAGAGAAAGAGCATTACGATTTTATTAAATGCGATAGGTTTTGGCACGATGGTATTGTTGGAAAAATACCAACAATAAGATATTTTGGAAATTCACTGGCTTCTTTATTAATTAAGTTTTCAACTGCATGTTGGACGATTAATGATCCACTTAACGGACTTTTAGTATTCTCAAAAAACCTACTTTCAGATTTCAAGCTTCCAAAGCTATTTAATAGATACGGGTACCCTTTTTATGTTGTAACTAACTCGGTTAAAAAATCTATTAATAGTGATATTAAAATTGGTCAATATAGAAACGAAGTCAGATACAACAATGAAAATAGTAATTTAAATCCAGTAACAATGTTGTTTAAACTAATATGGTATACATTACAAAATTACTATTCAAAAATTTTATTAAAACTGAGAATATCTGAATTTCAAATATCCGCTTTGATGGACATTATCTCTCAAATATTGATTATTTTATCTTTTTTCTCTATTTATAGAATAATCAATATTAGATATTTATCCTACGATGGACCTCAAGGGATTTGGTTCATGGTTTTTTTGATATTTCTTGTTTTAGGATTATATCTCATATCCATTTCACATAAGATTGAAGAAAAAGTTACGAAAACTAAAATTACAGATATTGAAAATATTTAAATTAGTAATATCCTAATTTTTGAGCTTCTTTTATCCAAGGTATTACAATATCTAACATTTCACTTAAAGTAGTCTTTGCTTCGAAACCAAGTAAATCTCTGGCTTTTTCAGTTGATGGAATTCTTTTTTGTACATCGTATTCAAATGCATCAACATTCTCAACTTTAAATTCATCGGAACCTCTTGTTTTTTCCCAGATCAATTTTGCTAAATCAATAACATTTGTTGATTCATTTGTTGATAAATTAAAATCTTCATTTTTTGCATTTGGATGTTTTAATAATATAACAATACCTTTTGCCAAATCTTCACCATATGTATAGTGACGAATTTGATTTCCATTTCCAAGTATTTCTATAGAGTCTTTTCCTTCTAGTGCCTTGATTATTAAATCCGGCACAACATGGCTTAATGTTAGTTTTTTTTCATTTACAGAATCTGTACTATTTAAGGATTTTACTTCCCCTATACCTACGCAGTTAAATGGTCTTGCTATTGAATACTCTAAACCATACTGGAGATTGGCAGACCTAGCAAAATACTCTACTGCAAGTTTTTGAAAACCATAGGAGCTCTCTGGAGGTGGAATATTAAATAGATCTTCTTCTTTTGTGGGAAAAATGTTGCTTGATTCAAAAACCATCGAAGAACTCAAAAATACTGTCCTTTTAAGTTTATAATTTTTCTGGCACTTGATAGCAATATCGGTAGTAGTTGAGATAATTTTTTCATTTTCAGAGAGAAGATCATAAGCAAAATCATGAAAGTATGATATCCCACCTATCATTGCTGCTCCTGCTATAAGATAATCACAATCTTTGAGTAAATTAAACAGTAATGCTTCATCCTTTACATCTCCAGAGTGAAATTGATAGTTTTCATCTTCAGAATGATTGCGAACTACTTTCCCGTATTTTGATAAATTATCTATACCAATAACTTTGTATCCATTGTGTAGAAGCTCTTTTACTATATAGCCCCCTATAAAACCTTCAGAACCTGTAACTAAGACTTTTTCCATTAAATTCTTTTCAATATTAATCTTTTTACCCAAACTAAATATTTAGGAATAAACTTACTCAAAACAAATTTAGATTCCCCAAAAGTTCTGTCTATCCAGACAGTAGGAATCTCACCAATGCTTTTTCGTTTTAACTTTGCTTTAACGATTAATTCTAAACCAAGGGTAAAACCAACAGTACTTTCTATATTAATTTCTTGAAGGAAATTTTTATCGTAGGCCTTAAACATGTTGGTTGGGTCTTTTGTGCCAACTCTAAATAAATAGTACAATAATCGACCTGAATATTTGCTAAGAAAATATTTAATATCTTTTTTACCAACAAATTCTCCACCCTTAGAATATCTTGAAGCGACAGAAAT
>CACMQN010000001.1 GCA_902615855.1 uncultured Candidatus Actinomarina sp. | reverse complement strand
CTATGTACTCATTGTTATACATAAATACAGAAAGAGAATATGGTGAAAACATATCAAGAAAATTAAGTGAGAAAATCAAATATAAAGAGTCTTACCTAAAAAACCTAACTAAAGAATGTTTTACAAAAGGTTACCTTACAAATTCTATTAAAGGTGTTGCAGGTGGTAACCTGACTACTAAATCTTTGAAATTTCTTAATTCTCTTTAATATCTACACTATTTATAACTACATCATCAATAGGTTTGTCCATATCTCCAGTTTGTACATTCGCAATAGCATCAACAACATCTATACCATTCGTTACTTTGCCAAATATTGTGTAGTCATATGGTAAAGGATAATCGACATGCATTATGAAAAACTGACTTCCATTTGTATTAGGTCCTCTATTTGCCATCGCAACAATTCCTTTTTCATATTGCATTGGATCATTTAGTTCATCTTCAAATTCATATCCAGGATATTTACCCATTTCTCCATGTCCTGTGCCACTAGGATCACCGCCTTGAATCATAAAACCTTTTATTACTCTGTGAAAAATAACATTATCGTAATAACCATCATTTGATAAATTAACAAAGTTATTAACAGTTTTAGGAGCTATGTCAGTAAAAAGCTCGATTTCAATTTGGCCAAGTGTAGTTTCAATTACTGCACTATATTTAGCACTTTCGTTTATATTCATTTCAGGCGGTGCTGAATAAGTTTTATCATATGTCATTTCTATTTCCTCCGTTATTTCGATTGTTGTATCATCTGGCTCATCTTCAGCACAAAATGTAAATATTAACATGCTAAGAATTAAGAACTTTTTCATGTTCTGTCTATATTAGTTAGTCTGACCGTTGAGCGTGCACATTCTTGGTCATTATTGTAAAGTTTAGCTTCCCAAATCTGTGATCTTTTTCCTAATTTAATTGGTGTTGCTTCGCAAATAATAGTTCCATCAGTAACAGCTTTTATAAAATCAGTATTATTGTTCACACCGACCCATGTTCCTTCCTGCGTATAATATGCAGCATAAGAAATTGCGGCCTCAGCCATCGTATCAATGACTCCTCCATGGACCATTCCCATTGGTTGCTTGTGAAAATCTTTGACTATCAAAGAGCTTTTAACATAATTTTTTTTTATCTCTATGATTTCATGTCCTATATAAGGATCAAATGTGCCTTCAAAAAAATTCTTACTATCCATAATTATTAAAAATTCTTTCTAGTCTTTTCTCACCTGTACCAGATATGAACCACCAGTAACCAACTACAATTGTAATAACTGTAATTCCTATAACAAAATATAGGTATACAAAACTGAGTTGTGAATCAATAATCATATATATAGACCATAAATAAGAAGAGAAACCATAGATAGTTATAAACAAAGTTACAAAGCTAAACCAGGTAAAATTTTTATTTAACACAGCTACAACCATTTTTTTTTGTTTTGTTGGAAAAAAATAATCATTTTCTAGTTCATGAGCTATAAGTATTTTTTCATCGTATTCATTGTTAATTTTTTGTTCAATAAATTCGGTATAGTTTCTTGAAAAAATCAGGAAATATGCATGAAAACTTAAAATAACAGAACCAAATAATGATATAAGAGGTACAAGAAATAAAGCATTTTTGTTACTTAAAGATAAGAAAATAAAGATAGTATTTAATACAAACAATACACGTACATCTAAAAGAAATTGATCATGATAATATCTATTCATTGATCGCATTCTTGATAATTGATCTTTATAAATCGTAATTTTTTCCATTTGTTAGAGTTTATATTGATTATGTTTAATATAAAATTACCAATTTGGTTAAATCTATTATTAATTGCAACTGTTTTAGTAAATATTTTTTCAAGTGTAACGATTGAATATAATACTATATCATTCCAAGAGTATAAAAATTATGAAATTGTATGTGGCAATATACGTGATGTTATAAATACCACAAGTGTTGGAGATTTAAGCCAGGAATTAAGGGTCAATTGGAGTACATGTAGAGAAAAGGCGATAATAATTTTAATTACAAATCTCTTATCACTAATTTTTTTACTAACTTCATTAATTTATTTAATCTATTTATATAAAAATAGAAAAGATCATGAAGACTTAAGTGATTTATTAATAATTTTGAAAAGGATAAATAAAAAATGAAAATTGGAACAATGATACCGCAAGGCTGGAGAATGGATTTACATAATATAAAACCTAATGACCAATGGGATACAATACTTGAAGCTACTTCAAAAATAGAGAAACTAAATTATGAATCAATTTGGGTTTATGATCATTTTCATACTGTTCCATCACCAACTCAAGATCCAACATATGAGTGTTGGTCATTAATGGCTGCATTATCACAAGTTACTACAGATGTAAGAATTGGTCAGATGTGTACATGCAATTCGTATAGAAATCCTGCATATTTAACAAAGGTTGCATCAACAATAGACTCTATGTCAGGAGGGAGATTGGAGTTTGCAATTGGTGCAGGGTGGTACGATCAAGAATATAAAGCTTACGGTTACGAATTTCCATCTGCTGGTAATAGATTGAAAATGTTAGAAGAAGCATTACAAATATACATAGCGATGACAACACAAGATAAAGCATCTTTTAGTGGAGAACACTATCAAATTCACAATGCAATCAATCAACCAAAACCATTACAAAAACCTTATCCACCTCTTTGGGTTTGTGGTGGTGGTGAAAAAGTTACATTGAAATTATTAGCAAAATATGGAGATTACGGTAATTGGGATGTCGATATAGATGGTTTTGTACATAAATCAAAAATATTAAAAAACCATTGTGAAGAACAAAAACGTAATTATTCAGAAATAAAAAAAACACTACATTCAAACGTATTAATTGCTGAAAATCAAAAAGATTTAGATTTTAAGTTAAACAAGATTGTAAATGTAACAGGAATACCAAAAGAAATGTATACTAACAAACCTTTAGTAGGACTTAAGGAGAAAGTTTTCGATACCCTTGAAGAATTTTCATCAGTTGAATGTGAATACTTAATTGCTTATATTCCTGATATTGTTTGGGGTGATACTTTAGATATATTGGCAGAAAAGCTGTAGAAAAACGGAAGCCCCCAAAAAAGGAGGCTTCCCAACAGGGCTGCGTATCACACTTAATTGAAACGCACTCTTAGATTACCATGAAAAAATATGAAAAGTAAAGTTATTTAACCAAAAGAAGGTGATTTTGTATTTGGAACTAAAGAAATCCAAACTTTACCCTTTGGTACATACAATATATTGTTGTTGCTATCTACAATATGAAATGGATCTTGATTAGAACCTCTTTTCCACCATGCATCTAATAGCTTTCCTTCATGTAGAATCAAAGCTCTTCCATCACCAACAGTTTTTACTGACGGTAATTGTAATGGATGAATATATGGTTCACAGAAAAGTGCTATAACGGTATCGGTGGTAATTTGACCTGTGTTTCCATTAGAATCAATCCAATTATGTGGATTATCACGATTTTGATTTTTATATGCATCAAAATAAGTTCTCGTATAATTACTACCGTTCCACGTCCATGTTGTTGAAGTATATCCTGAAAATGAAAGCGTTAGATAACTATTATTGATCCAATTAGAAAAATTTGGATCACCCCATGGAAACAGTGGCTGAGGATTAATTGACTTTTGATATCCTCTATTGATGGCTGTTGCTTTCAGTAATGAAGTATCAGCATATAAATTGTGAGGTGCCTTTCTTGAAGCGATTCGAAAATAGTCAGGTCGTCTATCAGTTATAACAGGTACACCCATATTCTCAATTTCTGGTATTAAACCTCCAGTAGCACCACTTGCGACAAGAACACCATCTAATGGTCTCAATACTGTTGGATCAGTTGGTCGAGCTGATCTAATAGGACCATGATAAGATGTATCGCTTTGATAAAATATATTTATAAATCTAGTCATTCCACCTTCAACCAATACTTCAACAACAGCATCAGCATTTTGTGGACCAGATTGAGGCCTCGCTCTTACATTGTTATCGTTTTTAACTCCAATTACAATTCTATTATTTACGCTTCCAGACATAATCAAACCGTTAACTGGAGAATTTACACCATCTACATAATTCTGAGTAGGCACTCTACCAAGATTTTCATAAACTTTTTCTTGTTCTAATGACCAATTTTGGTTTAAATATGCGTCTAATTCTGCTTGTGAATTAACTTGTACAGTCTGCCCATACCTAAATACAAATACAGGGTAGAAACAAGGATCTGGTACCCAAATTTGATTATCATTTACATACCCAGCTATGCATGTAGCATTTGGATTATAGTTTCGAAGATCTACTGCTAAATTAGAATTACTATTTGAGGCTGGCGTTTGATTATTTGTAGATTCAATATCTTGATCTTTTTTATTTGTAACATAAGCGTCTTCACCTTTTTCCAAAGCTGATAATGTCATCGGTCCTAAGACACCATCTATTGATAAATTAGCTAATCTCTGAAATTCTTTTACAGCATTTTTGGTTCCAACTCCATATAAACCATCAATTAATCCTGTATATAAATTCAAATCTTTTAACTTAATTTGCGCATCTTCAACTTCTTTAGAATAAACAATTTCATTAACATCACTAACATCACCTTCGCCTATATCGATGTATGATTCCTCTCCTAAAGCTAATGCAGCTTTTGTTTGTGGACCAAGTAAACCATCAATTGTTAATCCAGAAAGTTTTTGAAATTCTCTTATTGCTTTTTTGGTCATTGAACCAATAATTCCATCAATTTCTCCAAGATATAAATTAAGATTTTTAAGGGCATTTTGAGCATCTTCAATAGTGTCGATTGAAATTGGGATTGTAGTCGTTGTAGTTGATGTATTATCTGTTATTAATGTAGTTGTAGTAGTTGACTTAATTGTTGAAGTTGTTGTTGAATTATCAGATAAAGTAGTTTCAACACTTAATATATCAACACTTTCAATATCTTGTCCTGAACTGCAAGATACAATAAAAATGAATAAAAATACAAGTTTTTTAATTACTATTTATCACTCCACGTAATTTCTGCAGTTGAAGGTAATATATGTATCCATTGTTTACTAGGTGGAACTTCAATTTTGTTTTGATCTTTATCAAAAAAAACAAAAGGGTCAGCAATATCATTACGTCTCCATGTTCCCTCTACAAATTTACCATCATGAAAAATAGTTAATGGACCGATTCCAACAGTCAAAACACTTGGGAGTGTTGTTGATTCGTCGTTATATAAAGCGCCTTGGATTAAAACTACTGTAGGAACTTGTAAAATTTCAGAATAACCATCTCTAGTTAAAAAATTATGAGCAACAGCTTCATTGGAAGAATCATAACCATCAACTATAAATCTTGAATACTTATCTTGATCTTTTTTCCATATCACAGTAGTAAAATCACTGTACTTAATAGTAATTCTGTTTGCACCGGTGAGCCAAGCTGTTTGATCATTGCCGAATTCATATAGTGGCTGAACTGACTGATTGAAATAAAAACCTTTTTCGTCAACATACTCTCTTACAAGTTCAGTATCTGCATAAAGATTATGCGGTTTATTGCGATCTTCTATCCTAAACATAGTTGGAGATGGTCTTTCTTCAAGTACCGGTACACCTAGTTCTCTAATTTCAGGTATAAGGCCAGCAGTTGCTCCAGATACGACAAGTATTCCACCATATGGTCTTACTAACGTTGGATCAGTTGGTCGTGCTGAACGAATTGGTCCAACATATGAACTTTGGTTATCCATAAAAAATGCTAAAAATCGTGTCATCCCTCCTTCAACAAGTATTTCCATGACAGTATCAGCTTCTTGTAAACCTGATTGAGGTCTTGCATTTAAGTTATTATCAATTTTAAAAGCTAGAACACGACGAGGTCGCTTAAGCCAAAGTTCAGAGGAAATTTCAAGACCAGTAAATGGTGACATTTTTTCTGAGTCATATACATATTTTTCAATAATATCTTCATCAACAGATGTTTCATCTGGTGAAATTTGTTTCGAAGAGTCATTGATTGCAGTTTCTTGAGTTGTTGTTGTTATATCATTTTCAATCGTATTTACTGAGGTTTCTGGATCGTTACTGCAAAAAAGTATAGTTATAGCAAGAATGGCATAACTGAACTTTTTCATATAATTATATTAGTGCAGCAAAAATTAATTTTAATAAATTTGTATTTGAATTATTGATTTGATAATAGGTAAGATTTTTAAATAACCTTCTAGTTTTTTTATTTGTAATAAACCATGGAGGATCAATAAGTTTAGATATTCTAAACTTCGTATTTACCACCCCTTTTAATGGTGACTCAAATAGTAAAGAATTATGGACAATAGACTGTCCACTTTGAATATCATTGTCTTTATTTCCTGGAAAACCACCCCAAGGTAATTGAGGAATTATGTAGCCCATAGCAGCCCATTCATTAATAGCTATTGTTCCATAATTTAAATCAGATATGTATTTTTCTAAAATATGCTTGTTGAACTTTTTATTACTATTTTTCATAATGATAGAAATGCCTAAGTTTCCCCAAAGTTCATTATTACAATAATTAATTGATTTTTGGGCATAATTTTCTGGTGAAGTATATTCTAATTTTTTAAAATAAATTGCAGAAGACCAGACTTCATCTAACTCATACTTATTATATGCTTTAATTTCTCTAGTTAAATGTGGTGTTGCGCAATGTTCATCATTTACGCGTTCATAATTTTTATCTTTTTCGAGTTTATTTAATCTTTCATAACTTTCGGGATAATAAGCATCTCTATTCTTCGTTTTTTTCATATAGAATTTTATGTACTTAATTAAAGTTTCTGTTTGTCCCCATCCATCTGGTAAAACTATAACTTGGGCTGATATGCAATTAAATCCGTTGTTATTCAGTTTTGCAGTAACAATTTTTCTAGCTTGATATTTAATATCTGAAGTAGACCATTTTCCTGGATGAATAATAAAAGGTGTAACATTACCTAGTTCAGAGGTAATGGGTTTATTGTTTACTTTAGGTAGTGATTTCAATTTTTTTTCACTATCACTTAATTTTCTTCCATAAACAATATCCTCGTAAGTTTCATCAGATCCAGTCAAGTGTATGTGACCAACTCCCGGATGATTTACCATATATTTCGATTCTTCTGTATTACCTGTTGTTATAATAAGGAATCCTCGAGAAATAAAATTTTGAAATACTTTATCAAATACTGGTTTAAGGTATTCATTTACA
Source organism: uncultured Candidatus Actinomarina sp. (assembly GCA_902615855.1). GTDB lineage: Bacteria > Actinomycetota > Acidimicrobiia > Actinomarinales > Actinomarinaceae > Actinomarina. The sequence continues at coordinate 140,994 of CACMQN010000001.1, read as the reverse complement.
GGATTTAATTTCAATAAAACAACTGATCTTTTTGTAATAAGTTGATAAATAGTATCTAAAAATGGAATTGAAGAATAATTTCCTGCTCCCAAAACTAAAGTAATTGAGGGCTTACCTCCATACCTGCTTGAAAAGCCTCGATATTCATTTATGTCATTAAAATTCATTGACTTATTGAAATACACTTTTGCATCTACAAAAGGAAAAATGAACCTCTCAATTAGATTATTTGGAAATACTTTATAACTATTTTCTTTTTCATTGTAATTTTTAAAAAGTAGATCATCATTGTTTAAAAGAGTATCTATATAATATTGAGTTGCTAAGACCGATGCAAAAGGTCCTGCCATCCATTCTTCGCCTTCTGCAGGAGTTTTAGTAGTACCTTTGTTATCAGAACATATTGTCGCCCAATAATATGCTACTTCATTGATATTAGAAATAAGCTCTTCAAGCATTGAAGTTAATTGAATATTAGATAGATTATAAAATTCTTTTGAATTAGTCCTTAAGGTTGATATATTTCTATCTATTTCCAGTTTTGTTGTAGACATGTCTACATACTATTCAGTTATTTCAAGAAGTTCAAAATCTCCCCAATTTACAGTCAGATACTTTGCAGGAATAAGCTCATTTGGTCTTCCCACTGGGAGGTTTTTAGGAAAATCTTCAAGTACAACATCTTCTTTTTGTAAATCATCAACTATTAATTTTAGATTCTCTGCTAGATCGTCTAATGTTTCTTTTGATTGAGTTTCTGTTGGCTCGAACATCAAAGCTTCTTCAACTATCAAAGGAAAATAAATTGTTGGTGAATGAAAGCCTTTATCAAGTAGAGCTTTTCCAACATCATAAGCTTTAATCTTATGTGATTTTTTTAGATCTCTTACAGAAGCTACAAACTCATGCATACATGGTTCATCATATGCAAGTGGAATAATTTTTGAAACCTTTGAACTTAAGTATCGAGCATTTAAAACCGCATAAGCACCAAGTTTATCTAAACCTTCTTTACCAAGTAATTTCATATAGACTAATGCTCTCAAAGTAACTAAAAAGTTTCCATGATATCCGTGCATTCTACCGATACTATTTTCTGGGTGATACCAGTTATATTTACGATCTTTATTCTCTGCTATTGGTCCTGGTAAATATTCTCTTAAAAAACTTTTTACTGCTACGGGTCCTGAACCAGGTCCACCACCTCCGTGAGGTGTGGCAAATGTCTTATGTAAATTTGAGTGAACTATATCAAAGCCCATGTCCCCGGGTCTCGAAGACCCAACTATTGCATTAAGGTTCGCACCATCATAATATAAAAGTCCTCCAGCATTATGAATTATTTGAGAAATTGTAAGGATTTCTTCTTCAAATAGTCCACCAGTATTAGGGTTTGTAAGCATTAAACCGGCAGTGTTATCATTAACAATCTCTTTTAATTTATCAATATTTACCATTCCACGTGAATCCGTTTCAACTTCTACTACTGTAAATCCAGCCATTCTTGCTGATGCTGGATTAGTCCCATGTGCAGAATCGGGAACAATAATTTCTGATTTATGATTCATATTGTTTACTTCTAAATATTTTTTGATTATTAATAACCCTGTTAGTTCACCAGAAGCACCAGCAGGTGGTTGAAAACTAGCATCATCCATACCAGTAATTTCACACAGATAGTTTCCAATTTCGTAATAAACCTTTAAACAGCCCTGGGTAAATTCTTCAGGCATTGAGGGATGCATATTTGCAAATCTCGAATCAGAGGCAATAGAATCTGCAAACCTTGGATTATATTTCATTGTGCAAGATCCAAGTGGATAGAAACCGAGATCTACAGCAAAGTTTCTATGAGCTAGCCTTGAATAATGCATAACCAAATCATGCTCAGATACTTCAGGAAGTCTAGCTTTTTCTTTTTTAAGAGACTCATGGTTGATTTTTACTTCAGGTACATCTAACTTTGGAAATTTTGATGCACGGCGTCCAGGACTTGATAATTCCTTTATAGTAGGTTCAGGCTTACCACCAACTAACGGTAATGAACTTGCGTTTCCTCCACTAACCATTATCAACCTCCATCAGTGATTCTATATAATTATCGATCTCGATTTTTTTGCGTTTTTCTGTTACAGCAACAAGTATGTGCTTTTCATCATATAAAATTCCTGCAAGGAAACCCTTATCACCCATTTTTTGAAGTACTTCTGCTGCGTCAGACTTTACTTCAAGCAGGAACTCTCTCAAACTTGAATCATCGTTAGGAATTACATAACCATTTTTTATGAGCTGTTTTCTCATATAGTTAGCTTTTTGAATAGCATGGTATCCCATTTCAAAGATACCCTCTGGCCCAAGCCACGAAAGATGAATTGCTGAGCCAATTGCATTAAGAGTTTGATTGGTACATATATTAGATGAAGCTTTTTCTCTTCGGATGTCTTGTTCCCTAGCTCTTAAAGTCATAACATAAGATTTATTTCCATCTTTATCTCTAGATTCACCTATTAATCTTCCTGGAACTAATCGAGCAAACTCTTTCTTAGTAGCAAACCAACCAACTGTTGGACCACCAAAAGATAACGGGGATCCTAGTGATTGTCCCTCCGCTACAATAATGTCAAAACCCATTTGTCCGGGTGTAGTAAGTACTCCCAACATTGATGGGTCAACATAACAAATAGTTACAAGACCTTTTTCTTTTGCACGCTCAACAAGTTCAGTTAAATCCTGACATGAACCTTCGTAATGTGGGTATGAAACTACAAATGCAGCCTGAGATTCATCAAATTCAAAATTTGTTGGAAATAAAAAGTTATCTAGATCTACATAATCTAAATTGAATTTATTTCTATCAATTAATGTATTGATAACTTCTTTACTGTTTGGATTTATACCCGATGATATAACAACTCCATCACGTTTTGTTTTGTTAATTGCAACTGAGATCGCTTCAGCTATAGAAGTTGCACCATCATACAAAGAAGCATTAGCTAATTCCATATCTGTTAAATCACATACTAAAGATTGAAATTCAAATAAAACTTGAAGAATCCCTTGAGATATTTCTGCTTGATATGGAGTATATGATGTCATAAATTCAGGTCTCATAGTTAGAGATTTGACAGTTTGAGGAAGATAGACGTCGTAATGACCTCCACCAGCAAAGCAAACTAAATCTGATTTATTACGAGCAGCAATGTCATCAAAATAATCAATGGATTCAAGTTCTGATAATGATTCAGGCAAATCAAGACCATTTTCTAGCAGTAATGCGTCAGGTATATGAGTAAATAAGTCATCTAATGAATTTATTTTTAATTCATCGAACATCTTTTTTAAATCTAATTCAGAATGTGGTACATACATTAACTTAAAAACCTTTTATTAACTATATTGCCTTCTACTAAATTACCACGAATATCAAACTCTATTAAATCGTGAGAGGGCATATTTTCAAATAATATAAAGCCAATACTCTTATTTAATACTGGGGAAAAGTTACCAGAAGTAACTAAACCCTTAGTATCTCCAGCAATACCAACAGTTTCTGTTCTTGCTATCTTTCTTGAGTTTATTGTAAATTTCTTTAAAACTTTATGGCTTTCACCCGACAATTGATCATTTATTCTATTTGAACCTAAATACTCATTTTTATTAGTAATTGTCCAATTTAGAGATGCTTCAACAGGTGTTATATCTTCTGTCAATTCAAAACCATATAATGGAAGTGAAGCCTCTAGCCTGAGTGTATCTCTAGATCCTAATCCACAAGGTTTTACACCTTTTTCTGTTAAAAAAGTTAATAATGATTCTGCGTCCTCATTATTTGCCATAATTTCGACTCCATCTTCTCCCGTATAACCTGTTCGAGCATAAAGAAAGCTTTCTGTAAAATTTGTTGAAAACTTATCTGGAATCTCAAATCTATCTTGTATTAATTCAATAGTATCTGGTCCTTGTACCGCTATAAGAACAGTGTCTGGTGATCTATCAATAAATTCAACATTATGTGCAACTAAGTGAGATTTAATCTTTTCTAAATTAGATGCGTTTGGAATCAGTATGATCTTATCATCAAATTTCCAAAAAATAACATCATCAAGAGCATTACCATCTGCGTTTGTAAAGATAGAATAAAGTGCCTTATTGGACGGAATATCGATAATTTCAGAACAAATTAATTTTGATATTTTTTTAATTTCAGAATATTGGATCTCTAAACGACCCATGTGAGATACGTCAAAAAAACCTGATGATGTTCTAACAATATCATGTTCTTTTAAGGTACCTTCATAAGAAAAAGGCATTGACCAATCACCAAAATCAATAAATTTAGCCTCTTGAGATAGATGGTATTTATGTAATTGAGTAGTTTTTTTATCCATTAAGATACAAAAGTTTCATACTCTTGATAAGACATTCCTGAATCATCAACAGTACTTACTTTTGCTTTAAACATCCACCCATCACCGCATGGATCATTATTGATGGTTTCAGGCTCTGTTTCGAGTTGTGAGTTTACAGCTGTAATTGTACAATCCATCGGTGCATATGCATCTGCAACAGTTTTAGTTGCTTCAACTTCAACTACTGCTGCACCTTTTTCAAACTCTTGACCAACTTCAGGCAATGTTACATAAACAATATCCCCTAACTCGTTTTGAGCAAAATCGGATATACCAACTGTAATTTCATCATCTTTCATGAGATACCACTCATGAGTTTCTAAATATTTTATATCTGACATATTCTCCTATCTCGGTTTAACCGTTGATAGACCCCCATCAACATGTATAGTTTGACCAGTGACCCATTTTGAGTCTTCTGATAACAACCATTTTACAACAGGAAGTATATCATTAAAATCTCCAATTTTTTGTATTGGATACATTGATTTTGATAATTCTCTAGCTTGTTCTGTTGCTAGTAATCGTTGACTCATATTGGTATCCATAAGTCCTGGTGCAATTACATTTACTCGAAGATTATCTTTTGCATAGGAAGCCGCAGCTGATCTTGCCATACCTTCTAATCCAGCTTTAGCCGCTGCAATAGCTTCGTGATTAGAAAGTCCTTTAGTGCCTGCAACAGATGAGAAAAAAATAGCAGATCCATTCTTCATACGCCTAGCAAAAGAGCTTAAGAGATAGTAACTTGAAAAAAGGTTTACTCTAAGAACTTCTTCAAACTCTTCAGTCTTAGTTCCGTGTAAAGGTTTTATCAAAATTGAACCTATGCAATTTACAAGACCTTTGATTTCTTTATCGTCAGGAATTATTTTAGAAAATTCACGCTGTTCTATGGTGTTAGTTAAGTCAATAAGTGAATACTGAGCACCGATTTCTTTACTTAATGAAGAAAGTTTTTCTTCATCTCTTCCAATTAAATGTACTTCGTTCTCTTTGGCTAATTCTTTTGAAATAGCACTACCTACGACTCCTGTAGCTCCTGCAATGATATAGACCATGATTTATAGTTTAAAAGATAATTAATTAATAGATAAAACGTTTGAAGATGAAATATTGCCAAACCAAGATGCTGATTTATGAGGTATTCGTTCATATGTTTCCTTATCAACCTCTACTAAACCAAAGTTCATTTGATAACCAAGGTCCCATTCGAAATTATCTAACAATGACCAATACAGATAACCAATTACATTATTATGTTCAGATTGAAATCGGTGGACATCCTGTAATACAGTAGTTACAAACTCGATTCTCTCATCGTCATTGTCTGTTGCTATGCCATTTTCAGTAATAAAAATTTCTTTATCAGGAAAAATATTATTTAATCTTTTTAAGTTATATAGCACTGCTTCTGGTCTATATTCATACCCCATCTTTGTTGTACGGGTTTCACTCGTTATTGCACCCTTTCTTCCTGCAAAAATTTGAATAATACGAGGTAATATAAATTTTCTTATAAATCCAATATTTAAAAGTAAAGAATTAAAAATCTTTAAAAAAATATTTTTTGGATATCTTACGATTGTATATGTTTGTAATCCTATAAAGTCGTCATCTATTGAAGCATCTAAAAATTTATCTTCAAGATGATGCTTCAAATATTTCTTTAACTTATTATTATCATCATCTTCCCATTCTTGTAAAGCATGAGTCATCCCAACTTTTGCATTTTGATTATATTTTTTTATTGTCTTTAATGCCTTTTTGTGAGCAGACATAATATTTTCTGATGCTTTTATGAATTTTGTTTCATTAGCTATACCTGGAGGGAATTTATTAGTTGAAAAATATCCAAAGAAGGCAAATATTCCTGGCTCATTTATTGTATTAAAATATTCAATTTCATTTGGTAAGTACTCCATTAATTTCTCAACATAATTATCAAAATAATTATCAGCATTTGGGTTGAGCCAAGAATCCTTCTTGTATAGCCATTCAGGAGTGGTGAAATGATGAAAAGTAATTATAGGAGTAATGTTGTTTGCAATTAATTTTTTTGCTTTATCTACATAATGATTAATTGCGTCAATATCATAATTTCCTTCTGTAGGCTCGATCCTGCTCCATTCTATTGAGAATCTAAAAGCTTTTATACCAAGTTCTTTAAGAAGCTCGATATCTTGGTTTATCATTTCATAATGTTTACATGCTTCATTACATGGTTCTACACAAACAGTGTTAGATTTATTTTCCCAAATAGTCCAATCATTATTGTAAATTCCCCCTTCGACCTGATATGATGCCACAGCTGTACCAAAGAGAAATTTGTCTGGAAATTTTAGTTCATTCATATAAATAGATAATATAGGCTATTCCAATATAGAAAAGCTGCAAAAGCATTCTTAAGAAATGTTGATAATTTGAAAAATAGCGATTTCCATAAGGTAGATCATTTATCCATACATTTAAATTACCGATATAAATAACAACAAGAAAAACTATCATCAAAATAGCTGCCTCTTTTCTGAATCTTGTAAAAAAGAACAATGGAAGAATTATTTCGATTACACCTGTTGCTAAATGAACAAAACGTGGGAATGGAATAAAATCAGGTACAATTTTGTCGTAAAAAATTGGATTTATAAAATGGTTTATTCCAGCAACTACGAAAAACCCGACATAACCAAGCGTGATAAACTTTATAACCAATTTTTAGCTTTTTCAATTGCTTTATACCAAGATTTAAGAGAGTTATTTCTTGTCTCATTACTCATATTCGGATTCCAAGTCTTTGATGACGTAATATAATTTCCCATTGATGAAAGTGGCAAATCCATGACATAAAGATAACTAGCCACGCCAACTCCAAGAGCAGTTATTTCATTAATTTCCTGTGAATGAATAGATTTATCCAATATGTCTGATTGAAATTGCATTAATAGATTGTTTGCAACCATTCCCCCATCTACTTTGAGACTTTCAAAATCAGTATCAAGATCTTTTTCCATACATTCAAGCAACTCGTATGTTTGGAAAGCAACAGATTCAATAACAGCTCTTGCCATGTGTGACTTATTTGAAAATCTTGTTAACCCAAATAAAGAACCTCTTGCTGTTTCGTCCCAATGAGGAGAAAATAATCCAGAGAAAGCTGGTACAAAATATACATCACCATTATCTTTCTCAAGCATCGCTAATGATTCAATATCTTCACTTTTATCGATAATATTTAGATTATCTCTTAACCATTGGACTGCGGCACCAGCAATTGGAACTGACCCTTCCAATGCAAACATTGGATCTTCTCCTTCTTTTTGGTAAGCAATAGTTGTTAATAATCCATTGTTTGATTTAACAGTTTCTTTGCCTGTGTTTGTTAGTGCAAAACAACCGGTACCATATGTATTTTTAACATCACCTTTGTTAATACAGTTTTGTCCAAATAATGCAGCTTGTTGATCTCCTAAAATGGCAGTAACAGGAACACCAGGTATTATCTCCTTCATCTCTCCAAAGTTTGAGAAAGATGGTTTTACCTGTGGTAAAGAGTTGATAGGTATATCTAATTTTTCTAGTAGATCACTGCACCATTCCATATCATATAAGTCATATAAAAGAGTTCTGGATGCGTTCGTTACATCTGTATAGAAATTTCCGGTTAAATTATAAATCAGCCAACTATCAATCGTTCCAAAACAAACATCCTCTTCTAAAGACTTTTTAATATCAGGAACATTGCGTATGAGCCATAAAATCTTAGATAAAGAAAAATATGTTGAAACTGGTAATCCTGTTTTCATAAATAGATCTGATAGGTCTTTATCTGCGTTCAATTCATCACAAATATTTTGTGTTCTGGTATCTTGCCATACTATGGCGTTGTAAAATGGCTTACCTGTAGATTTGCTCCATGCAAGAGTTGTTTCTCTTTGGTTTGTAATTCCGATACTCACAATTTCATTATTATTAATATCTTTAACAACATTTTTAGTACAACTAGTTACTGAATCTATTATTTCTTTAGGATCGTGTTCTACTGAATTATTATCTGGAAAATACTGAGTAATATCTATTTGATGTGAGTTGGCAACGGTACCATTACTATTAAACAAAATTGACCTTGTACTTGTCGTACCTTGGTCTATTGATAAAAAATATTTCATAACTAAATAATAACTATTTTTATCAAGATGATGCTTTGATATTGAGGGTTCTAAATGCTTTGTAAGAATTATCTTGATTCTGAACAAATTGAAAATAATCAATATTTAAATTTTCCTCAAATTGAATAAAAATACTTTCATTATTACAACGAAAAGTTGTTGATATAATTTCTATAGGTTCTTGGTAAAATTGTTTCGAATAATGTTCACTTTCTGCTTTGTTTAATATTTTAAGACCTTTTGTTACAGTTACTTCACTTACACGAATTCTTACAAATTTTCCGGAACTTTTTAATGAGCCATAAATATATATCTCATCAAACTTACAAAATTTATCACCAGATTCATAAATATCAATAATGTGAATCTCTATTTTTTGTACATCATAAATATTTAAGTTCAATTTTGTTGAACCAGAATCGTTTAAATTATAATTACCTAAATCAGTAGATCTTGAGCCATCAGGTATGTTGATAACAATTAATAAGATTGCGATTAGAAAAATAAAAAGATTTGTATTTTTTGGTTTCTTATAAGCCACTAAACGCCAAGAACAGCACCAAAAGGCCCAATTATAGTTCCCACAAGTGCACCGTATATAAAACCATAGATAAGACCTTTTCTTAAATATTTAATTGTTTCAATCTTAAAAAGCTCTTTTCCATATTCAGAAATTTCAAATGTCTTTCTATATTTATCATTTAGAATATGTTTCATTATTGGATATAAATAAAATAATGTAGCAAGCCCTATACCAGATAGAAAACCTTGAAATAATCTTGTTGCAACTAATTCGAACATTATTAGAAATCTAGTTCTATTATCAAATAAACAAGTAAAAATTTCTAAATTTTTTTATGGACATTACAAGTAACATTGAAACAGTATATTTATTTCTTTTTGGAATTTCTATACTAGCTTCATTTATTGACTCTATTGCTGGTGGAGGTGGTCTTTTAACTACTCCATCGATGTTGTTAGTAGGCATAAATCCTTTAACAGTGTTGGGTACAAATAAATTTCAATCCTCATTTAGTACATTTACATCATCAAGAAATTACTACGCTAACGGGTATTTGACAGATATACATAGAAATAAATATTTTATATTGTCTTTTATTGGATCATCAGTTGGAACTTTAATGGTTAGTAGACTTTCGGATGAAATATTAAGAACTTTGATCCCAATCCTATTAATAACAGTTGCCTTATTTTTTATCATCAATAGACAAGTTAAGACAGACTTAAGCAATTATATAGTTTTATTAACACCACTAATTTTTTTAATTGGTTTTTATGATGGTTTTTTTGGACCAGGGACAGGTTCATTTTTTGTAATGTTATTTCTCGTGTTCAAAAATCAATCTCTTCTTGAATCAACAGCAACATCAAAATTATTAAACTTTGCCTCTAACTTTGCGGCATTTATTATATTTGCAGTTCAAGGCTTCGTAATGTGGGAACTCGGATTGATTATGGCAGTAGGAGGAATATGTGGTGCATATCTAGGTTCAAAGTCTGCAATAAAGGTTGGTGATAAATTAATTAGACCAATTCTTGTTGTTGTCTCAATTATGTTATCTATAAGAATTTTAACTAGCTAATTTAACATATTCTTCTTATAACCTCTACGTGATTCAAAGAATGTCTTCATAAACATGTGTTTACTATGAATTGAGTTTAAAATTTGAACCACAAGATACCATGAATCTACAATGAACCTATGAAAAGAATTTACACCTACGGTCATGAGCAAGTTCAGAGAAATATAACTGTTGGAGACATCATTGAAAATAAAGGAAATGGTGTAAAAATGACACAAGTAACTGCACAAAATAGAGATGAAGCAGAAATCTTATCTGATCAGAATATTGATATGATAATCACTGGAAGTGATTCATATGAAGATGTAAGAAGAGGTGCGCCAAATACATTTATTACTGCAGCTTTATTTGCAGGTAGATTCATAACAAAAGATGATATTTTAAGAGGTGCTATTGAAGTAGCAATGAAAGGTGCTGATTCAGTGTTAACTCCACGTAGTCCAGAAATAGTTGAGATGTTAGCTAATGAAGGCATGCATGTACAAGGACATGTAGGAATGGTTCCTTCCAATGCTACAAAATTTGGAGGAATAAGAACTGTTGGTAAAACAGTAAATGAAGCACTAGAAATACTTAAAGATTTAAGGGATCTTGAGAATGCAGGTGCATTTGGGGCTGAAGTTGAATGTGTAGCAGAAGATGCTTTGATTGAAATTAGTAAACATACCGATCTTGTATTGAATTCTCTTGGAGCAGGTGCTGGTGGTGATGTTATATTTTTATTCTTTGAAGACATTGTAGGTGAAACAAAAAATATAAAAATGCCTAGACATGCAAAATCATGGGGTGATGGTAATAAAATTTTAAATAAACTAAACAAAGAAAGAAGTAAAGCAATCAATGGCTTTAAAACTGATGTTCAAAATAATAACTATCCAAATCCTAAACACACTATATCTATGAATGATGGTGAATTAGATAAGTTAATTAATGAGTTAAAAAAGGAATAAACACAATTATTAGAAAATTTTTTTTATTTGTTGGATTTCACAGATCATACGGCAAAATTTGGATTACAAAACGTTTTGAGAAAATAATTTGGAGTTCATTCATTGTTTTAGCATTTTATAGATACTTTAACTAATGGCTAATATTGTAGTTTCACCACATTATCTTTCAACAAATGCAGGAATAGATATTCTCAATAAAGGTGGGAACGCAGTTGATGCAGCAATAGGTACCAATATTGTCCAAGGTGTTGTAGCACCTGAAACTTGTGGAATAGGTGGTGATTTATTTTCACTAATTTGGATTAGTGGTGATAACACTCCTTATTGTTTAGATTCATCAGGATATGCAGGATCGAATGTAGATATGTCACAATTGTATTCTCAAGAAAGTATTCCTTTAGATCATCCAATGTCGGTAACTGTTCCAGGAGCTGTTAAAGGCTGGTTTGACATGCATAAGCAATTTGGAAAATTAAGTATTGATAACATTTTTAAATATGCGATTGAGATATGTAATAAAGGTTTTGAAGTTTCATCAGAACTACATCATTCTCTTTCATTACATAAAGATAAATTAATTAAACAAGAGTCAGGCACGGAGTTATTTCCTAACGGTAAAACACCAGAAATAGGAGAAATTATTAAAAGAAACTTACTTGGTGAAACTTTAAAACGTTTAAGTATCGATGGTCCCGAATATTTTTATACAGGATCAGTTGCAAAGAAAATTTCAGAAACGCTTAATCATGTAATTACAGAAGACGATTTGAGATCTTTTGAATCAAAGTGGATTAAACCTTTATCAATAGATGTGTACGGCAAAACAGGCTGGGTTACACCCCCTCATACTCAAAGTTATCTAACACTTGGAACATTAAAAATTTATGAGCTTCTAGATGATGGATCAGATAATATTGACCTTCATACACTTATTGAGTCATATAGAGCAATTGCATCTGAAAGAGATGATCTGACGTTTGATTATGGTGAAACTATAGACCAATTTAATGGACTTAATCTTGAATATCTAAGAGCACTGTCAAAACTCGTAAATAAAGATATGACTTCTATATTTGCTCAACCTGAAGAACTAGGTGGTGGAACGGCGTACATGTGCACTAAAGACAATGACGGGAATGCAGTGTCACTAATTCAATCTAATTTTCATGGGATAGGAAGCACTATTGGGGTTAATGATTTAGGATTTTTTTTACACAATAGAGGGGCAGGTTTTAATCTGATTCAAAATCATCCAAACTCATTAAAGCCAGGAAGAAAACCACTTCATACATTATCTCCAACTATGTGGAGTGTAGATGGAAATCTCGATATGGTCATAGGCACAAGAGGCGGTAGGTATCAACCACAACTATTAAGTCATTTTATTTTAAAAATACTTAAAAATGAAAATTTAGAAAATGCAATGATTTCACCTAGATGGAATATTGATGAATTCGGAAAAGAATCAGTATCTGAAATAAATATTGAACCTGGGCTAGATAAAAAAATTATTAATGTATTGATTAACAAAGGCCATAAAGTGAATCAACTTACAAAATTACAAAATAGCTATGGCCCTATATCAGCAATTGTTAATACTAAAGAAAGTTGGAAAGCTTTACACGACATTAGAGTTGATACAGCAAGTTCTATAATTGAATAGATAAAAAAGGAGAAAAATGCAATTACATAATAACAGTGGAAATATAACAGTAATTATTGATGTGTCATTTGATGACAGAGATATGTTTATGGATTTCATATTAAATGAACAATGCCAGTTTATTGATAGTGTAAATCCTGAAGGATTGATTAAGTTTGAATGGTTTCTTGATGAAGATTCAAACACAGGAACTTTAGTTGAGGTTTTTGAAAAATCAGATAATTTTCAAGGGTTAGCTGGAAAAGTAATGGGAACACCGGTTAATTTAAAATTTCGAGAGATAGCAAATATTGATAAAATGACAGTTCTTGGTGATGTATCAGAAGAGTTGATGGAAAGTCTTGCACCCATGAATCCAATATCCAAGAGATACAAAGGCGGACTTAGCTAAATAAATAGTTACCTTATATAAAAAAGAGTCCAGTTTCCTGAACTCTTTTTTGAGGTAACAGGCTTATTACCTAATTAAATAATACACAATTTAAAATAAATTCCAATCTAATGATTTGTATAATTTAAATAATTAATACAAAGTGAATAAGTTGATTAAATCGAGAATTACAAATTTAGACTTTATTAGAGGTTTTGCTTTACTGGGAATACTCATAATAAACGTAATAGCATTTGGACTTCCCCTTACTGCTACAACAAATCCATCAACATTTGGAATTGACAACAGTCTTGATTGGGCAGTTTTGATAATTTCATCAGTCTTTTTTGAATATAAAATGATGGGATTATTTTCGATGCTTTTTGGAGTAGGCATAATGATTTTTTTAGAGAACGCAAAGAAGAAAACCTCTAAACCAAAAACTCTTGCTATCTGGAGAAACTTTCTATTATTTTGTTTTGGTTTACTTCACTTGTCACTTTGGATAGGTGACGTATTGGCACCATATGCGATTTGTGCTTTCTTGATAATTTTGTTTCCTGATCTTAAAAAACCTATATTGATACTATTACCAATTGTATTCTTGATGATTGCATTTCTTCTTATAACTAACTATTTCTCATCGTTATACGATACGAATGGAAACTTGATATCTCAGGAAGAATGGGTTCTTTTAGCCAGCGAAGGTGGTGAATTATCATTTGGAAGTATTTGGTTTCCAGATTCAAATGCTCCAGGCAATCTTATTGGTATGTGGTGGTTTATAGGCGCGTTTTTCAGAGCAATAACCTTAATGCTGTTTGGTATTTTACTTTATAAATTAAATATTATTCAAGGTAACAAAAATATTTCATTTTATAAAAAAATTTCTGTTTATGGTTTGTCAATCGGTTTACCCTTATCAATCTATAGTGTCTATTTACTTATTAGTACGAACTATGACCCATCTGTTGCTTTTATAAGCATTATTTTTAATACATTGTCAGTAATACCTATGGTTCTTGGGTATACAGGAGTTTTAACAATATTAAATTTGAAACTAAGAGATTCTATAACTAATAGATTGCAAGCATGCGGCAGGATGGCATTTACAAATTACATAGTTCAAACTATCTTTGGAGTTTTTATCCTAGGTTCATTTGGATTAGATACTTTTTCAAGATCTCAACTAATGATATTTGTTTTTATAGTTTGGATAATCCAGATTGCTTGGTCAAAGCCAATTTTAGATAGGTTTAACTATGGACCCTTAGAGTGGATATGGAGAAAATTAACATATAGATTCATTTAAAGCTTCAAATCTAGTGATGTAGATAAATAAAAATTAGATTAATGATTTATATGCTTCATCAATTAGGCTTTGTCCCCTATCATTAATTAAATATTCTCCACCTAATTTGTTTACAACGTAACCAAAAGCTAATTTACAATCAGGATCAGCAAATGTTGCACTGCTTCCACCAAAGCCAACATGACCAAACGCATTGTTACCAATCAAAAAAGATCCACCCTCACCTTCAAATTTCCCTCTATTGTCCATATTTAACATGAATCCTTCAGAAAAGTTTGTTGGAAGTAAAAGCATGCTATCTATATCTGATCTAATATTTGATTGACTTAAACGCTTAACCCCTTCTTTAGAAATAATTTTTTCATTGTTTTGTGCTAGTGGTGTCATCATTTTAGCTAACGAACGTGCATTAGTTATACCACCAACTCCCCCTAATTCGGATCTATAAGTGTCTGGAGAGTTGTAATCGTAGCCACCGGTATTTGTAAGTGATAATCTCTGCATAGAAGATAAATCATTTCTAAATGCATCAGCAAATGCACTTGGTTTATCTGACGAACTGGATGTAAATGGAGTGACTTTAGCAACTCTATGGTCCTCACTGTCAGGTAAACCAATCCAATACTCAAGATTAAGTGGATCGCTGATTTCATCTTTGAAATATTTTCCGAGAGATTTACCAGAAATTCTTCTAATTATCTCACCTATTAACCATCCTGTTGTCATCATGTGATAGCCTGTTTGCTCTCCTGGTGTCCAGAATGGTTTTTCATTTTCCAATAAATTAACTACGTAGTCCCAATCTAAAAAGCCATCATCTTTTACCCTCGTTTTTAGTGCTGGTAATCCTGCTGAATGATTTAGGATCATCTCTACTGTTGTGTTTTCTTTTCCATTCTTGCCATATTCAGGCCAATACTTTGTAACTTTTTCTTGGGCATTAAGAAGTCCTTTATCAATTAAAATATGAGCACATAAAGCAACAGCAGCTTTTGTGCATGAAAACGCAACAGCTAATGTGTTTTCCTTCCACTCTTTACTCTTCTGAAGTGTTGTATGACCTGCAAATAAATCTACAGTAACTTCCCCATCAGCTATTACACATAATGATGAACCTATTTCAGAATATTTATCAAAATTTATAGCAAATTTTTCAGCTACATTTTGGAAATCTTCATGACAGACTCCTTTAATGGGAACAGAAGATTGATATTCAGTCTCAACAATATTTAAATTCATATCTTTTATGTATTTATATTATTTTCCTTACTTGAAAATTAAAAAATTTACTCAAGTTATTTAAATAATTTCATCATAAGAACAGGAGTGTTCTCTTTGTATTCTTGATATTCAGGTAAATGACCATAACGTTCATCAGCTATTCGCTCTAGCATAGGAACTCCCTCTGCTTTTCTTAAGAGTAAGTAAACAAAGACTGGAGAAACTATTGCTGTAACATATTCAATTCCAGATAACGAACTAAGCGATAATACAGCCATACCAATCCAAAGCGTTATTTCACCAAAATAGTTTGGATGGCGAGATTTTGCCCAAAGGCCACTTGATATGAACTCGGTTTTTGGATCTGATGTTTCTCTAAATTTTCTTTTTTGATAATCAGCAATAACTTCAATTAAGAACCCTGACCACCATAGAAATATTCCAATATATGCAATAATGTCTAACTCTGTTTCTACTGGTGAAAGAATGGCCAAGACAGATGCACCTGCAGTGAATACAACCCATGCAGCTTGTCCCATCCAGTACTGCAAGAACCAAAAGAATTTCTTTTTAGCTTTATCAAATCGTACATCTTTACCAACTTTATTAATTCTTCTAAAAAGGAATAATCCAAGTCTTCCAGCCCAAATAACAACATAAAGAAAAAGAATCGTATCAGTTGTCGTGGGGTTATCGAGTGAAAAGTAAGCAATACTCGACACTGATATGTACGTAAGACTACCTGTAAGATCATAAAATTTTTCTGTTTTAAATATAAATGAAGGTAAAAAGATTAAAAACTGAATTAACACTGCAATGCTTATCAGAAATTTAAAAGCATTAAATCCAAGAATTTCTGTTTCGATATTGCTTGCAGTAAAACTGTAAAGATATATTGCGACCAGAGTTAATGAAACGTTTATGATATTTCGTGTCTGTTTATTCATATTGAATTATTATAAGCAGATGGATGATTACATTATAAAAAGATTTGAAAACCCTGATGAGATCAGAGAGTTTGATAAAGGAAAATATGAAGTAGTAAATCTTCCACATATGACAATTGGTAAGGCAACTTATCATAAAGGGTGGAAATGGTCAGATGATGTCTCCCCTCTTTCTGGAACAGAGTTTTGCGAGACAGAACATTTAGGAATGGTTATTAGTGGAAATGCTACAGTAGCATTTGAAAATGAAGAGCCAAAAATAATTGGTCCTGGAGATATATTTTATGTGTCAAATACCCCACACGATAGCTGGGTTGTTGGAGACGAGGATTATGTCTCAATTCATTTTATGGGTGCAGATAAATACGCTGATTAACTGTTCTGCAAAATATTTAAAATATTTTCTTTAGGTAAATCTAAAAATTTATCAAATTCCTCAAGGTATGATCTGTAGTCATTTCCAAATTGCATTATGAATGCTTCTTCAAATCCGTACTCATCAAGCAGAGAATAAATGTTGAGAACTTTTTCTTCACCATGTTGTTCAACAAGATATGCAACGAACCATGCACCTACTTCATAACCAATTTGTGAATCTATTGGTTCAGGATTTTCATCATATCTTATATTATTTAATTTTATTCCGGATTCCTTATAAATTGTTAACCTACTTTTATTCCCATACCTATCTTTCTCACAAAACAACGTACATTCCATTTCATCTTTAAACCACGATAGATCGTTTGTTTCGCGAGCATAATCTATGTAACTGAAATACACCGTAACACCTTCATGCCACCAAGGTACGTCATGATCTGGATTATCACCTGATTTTCTTCCATTAATAATTCTTTGTTCGTCGTAATCATCTGTAGAAGTTATGTGTGAATTTTGAAATATGTGAAACATTTCGTGTAGAGTAACAAAGCCCATAGATGAGGCATGCTCTGGTAAGTCATGTGTTCGGCTTAAAAATAAAGAATATCCATCTCGTTGTCTAATACTCATTATGGCTGAACCAGCAACATCACCATTTGGTTGTACAAAAAATCCATCTCTTTCATATTCCTCTTGGGACCATTCATTATCAGCACATCTACTAGCGTCATAGCCATCCCATCTAAATGGTTTTTTATGTTCATCTTCTAGAAATTGACAATAAAATTCCTCTAACTCGAAAGCTGATTGAGCATTATCTCGATCTAATTGAACAATGTAAATTGGATAAAGATTGTCAACAATTGCACTAGATCTTGAAAAATATAGTTGTTCAGCTATTTTGACCCATTCTTTTAACATTTCCTCATGTTCATTAGAAACAGTAGAAGCGATAAAATAATTGATATCTCCATCAATATTATTAACTGTCTGGTTGTTACTAATTTCAGAAGGTTCTGATGTTGAATCATTTGGGTTTGTTGTTGTGCTTTCATCTGAACCTACAGAACAAAATGAAATAAACAAAGAAAATAATATCAATAAAGATGTTTTCATATTTGTGGGAGATACAAGATTTGAACTTGTGACCCCTTGCGTGTCGAGCAAGTGCTCTGCCGAACTGAGCTAATCTCCCGTATAAAAAATATAGCAGTATAAATCATATTTGTAGAATGATTATTTCTCTACAGTAACGATTCTTTTTCCAAATCGAAGAAACAATCTCTCTGTTAACTCAATAATTAAATTTAAAATCCAAAGGCCAATATAGAGAGCAATAAAAAAATTAATAATTTGAAAAAGAATAAAAACAATAGCACCATAAACAATTATCCAAGAAATCGTAAACTTGATTGAATAAATTGGAGACTGACTATTCATTAAAATGGTACCTCATTAAATTCTTCAATAAGCAATGCATTATTGTTCTTTGGATTATTTACTGACTTTGTCACTTGATAATGTTCAATGATTTCACCAAAATCATGTGAAATATTCTCATGAATATATTCTGAATTTTCATCTGATAACCAAATACCCATAGATATATCATCAAGGATTAAGGGTGAACGGTCATGAACTTCATTAATTTCTATCGGCGCAGAAGTTGTTATGATCGTAAACTCTGTAGTTCCATCTGATCTCTTCCAGTACAGACCAGCGGCAAACATATTTTGGTTATCATTATGCTTAAAGAAAAAAGGCTGTTTTGCATCATCAATTACTTTCCATTCATACCATCCAGATATTGGTACTATGCATCTACTCTTATTAAATGCCGATATAAATGTTTTTTTCTCAAGTAACGACTCAAATCTTGTATTAAAAAGTGGCTTTGAATTACTTTGATCTTTAAGCCACTGTGGATAATAACCCCAAGTACAATTAACTAAATTATTATCAATTACAACTGGAACATTTGCCTGTGGTGAAATATTAAAGTTGTCTTTAAAATCATATCCACTGAGATTATCTACAAAAGATAAATCACCAAGATCAAGTGATAAGTAATACCTTCCACACATTTATAAATCCAATACTGATAATTCTATTATGTCACCATTATCAAATGTTTGTTCTTCTTTCTTATGCATAATATGAACTTGTTGGTCACCTATAATCTCTAATTTATCATTATTCAATACGAGATATGTGTTCATTTCTAAACCAAGTATTTTATATTTTGATTTATGAATCTGTTTAGAAGAAGTGAGTATTGCTTTATACAAAACCTCATTCCAATGGGGTAAAACCATAGAATTCTTAAAAAAACCAAAACCTTTACCCTTATTCATCTTTTCACCCATAATCATTGCTCCTGCACTACAGCCAGCAAGTATACCTCCATTACTGTGGACAGCTAATATCTTTTCCCATGCTATTGAATTACTCAATGTTTGATAAAGATGGTTTGGGTTTCCACCTGAAAAATAAATAAAATTTGCATTCTCAATCTCTGTTATTGTTTCAGGTTTGTTGTAATCATTTACATTAAGAGCCTTGATTGACTTATGTTTGACACCTAGTTTATCAAAATGTTTATCTGCTAGATCAAGCCAATATTGAATTCTCTCTTCACTTTCGAGCCCTGCTGCAGTGGGAAATGACAAAACATATGGTTCTTTCTCTAACTTATCTAATAACACTTTATCGTAGGGACGAATAGTGTCTAAATATTCTCCAGCACCAGTAATAGCAATCATAATTATTAGAGGCGACGACCGGAATCGAACCGGTGTACAAGGTTTTGCAGACCTCTGCGTAGCCACTCCGCCACGTCGCCAGTGAGCGGAAGACGGGGTTCGAACCCGCGGCCTTAACCTTGGCAAGGTTACGCTCTACCAGCTGAGCTACTTCCGCAATAAATTAATGATAGTTTATATTTGAGTTATTTAAAAAGAAATTAATCAGTGGAACCAAAACCACCAGATGATCTATTGGTCTCCGGAAGATAATCTACAATTTTAAAATCAGCACTATTTGTATTTATTAGTACAAGTTGAGCAATTCTATCACCAGATTTTATATCATAATTTTTGTCATCATGATTTATTAGAGGTACTAGTAATTCACCAGTGTATCCTGGGTCAATTAATCCAGGACTATTAATTAATGTAATTTTATGTTTAGTTGAGAGGCCTGATCTTGGTAAAACAAATCCCGCACATTGATCTGGAAGATTTATTGCGATACCGGTACTAACAAGAGTAACTTCATTAGATTCAAGTGTGACATTGTTAGACGCACTTAGATCGTATCCAATGTCTGATACATGCTTTTTTGAAGGGACTTTTGCATTTGAGCTTATAAGTTGTATTTCTATCTCAATATTTTTTTTCAATGGTAACCTTTCATTGATGAATATTAGAGATTATCTTTTTATAAAGAAAGCAAAAACATCAAATAAAATAAAAATTCTTGATGTATTAGGTTTTGAAACTGACACAACAATCATTCAGACTCCAGACATAATCAAAGAAATGGATAATCTTCAAGCTTCAAGTGCGATAGAGGATATTAACGAAGAAAATGATTCGGAAAGATTTAGTCAACAATTAACTTATGAAATAACAAACAATGTAACAGATGAGAAGATAGAAGAATTCAAGCCTGAGGCAAATACAGAAATATTTACTCCTTTAAAAGTCACTTCTCAAATTAAAAAAATTTGGACAGATATTGAAAAAAGAAGACAATGGTTGAGCCCATTAATATTTGTAATTGCAACTTTTTTTATTATTAGTTTTGTTACTGTATTTTTTATTAACAATAGAAATGCATCAATTCAAAATGAAAATATCATAATAAATGTTACTAAAGATGCAAATAGTTTTATTGATCAAATTCCTGATTTGATAATTATTGCTACAGATCCATTCTATTCAAGATATGATATCTCTAATGCAAGTGCTAATTTACAAACAATAGAATCATCACTTATAGAATATGAATCATATTTGTCTGGAAGAGATATAGAGGGTACAAATGAGATTGAAATTTCTTTAAATTCTCTTTATCAAGTTATTCAAAATCTAGATCTACTATTTACTTACCGTATTATGCATTCTGATATATTAATTTATGAAGATACATTAACTATTAATCAATCTATAGACGTAGACGATTTAACTAGCGTGTTATCACAGATAGGAGCAAAAAGTACACTCAACGCAGAAAGTTTGCCAGAAATAGATGAATTGAATGAACATAAAAAAATATTGGAGTCAGCCTTAATTACGGCTCAAGAATTGCATGGAAGATTAGTTGCTTCATTAAGAAACAATGAAATTTCCGTTGCAGAGACTCTTATTAGTGCAATTAAATTAAACAAAGAAACAGAGACAGTATTTTTTAACAACTCGTTATTAAGATTACGTTCTAATTATTTAGAAATTGTTGAAAATGTAGGAAAATTACCTTGATAATCAATTTAGTTCTGCTGCTTCTTTTTCAAAGTCCGAGACAGCAGAAAATTCTTTATAAACAGAGGCAAATCGAAGATAAGCGACTTCATTAATATTTTTTAAATGTGAAAGAACAGTTTCACCAATAATTTTACTTTCAATACTCTTACCATGTTTTTTTAATTCAAGATAAATTGACTCAACAAGGTTCTTTAATTTTTTTTCACTTAATTCTTGGCCCCCAAAAGCATTTTCTACACCACTAAATAATTTTTCGTATTGAAATTCTTCTAAATTACCATTTCTTTTTTTAACTATAAGCTCGATTTCAGATTTTTCGTATGTTGTAAACCTTGTATTGCATGCAGAACACTCTCTACGTCTTCTAATTGAGTCACCCTCGACATTTTTTCTAGAATCTACAACCGCAGTATCTTCTGTATTGCAAAAAGGACATACCATATATTGTGTATTATAGAAATCTTATGAATTTCTAACAAATAATTTACGGAATTATTAATATTTGATCTTCAAAAATAGCGGAATTCTCAAGATTGTTTAATTTTTTGGCCTCAAATAAGAAATTTTCGATATCATTTGAATCATACTTTAAAGCTATATCCCAAAGGGAGTCACCTTTCTGTACCTGATAAGTTGTAAGTCCATTATTTGCTGGGGTAAATAGTGATTTATTTTTGATGATTGGTGTAGTTATTAATGAAAATATTGTCAAAAATGTAAATAATATAAACTTTTCTTTCATAAGAATATATTAAAAACAACGTATGACACTTTTTTTATTCGAACATATGTGCTAATATGGCGTAGTGGTGTCTGAAAAACAAAAAAATATTTTAAATTATATAAATATATTTATCGAAAAAAATGGATTTGCACCTTCAGTAAGAGAAATTTGCGAAGGTGTGAGTCTTAAATCAACAAGCACAGTTCAATATCACCTTGAAAAACTAATTCAATCAGGATTACTCCAAAAAAACTATAAAAAATCTCGTGCTTTAACTGTAAACAACCAACTTTCGAATAAGAAAATTCCGATACTAGGAGAAATTGCTGCAGGATCTTTACTTATGGCTGAAGAAAACGTTATAGGAACTGTGAATTATCCAGATACTAATGAAAAATCTAATCTATTTGCATTATCAGTATCGGGAGATTCGATGATCGATGAGGGAATTCATGAAAAGGATTTAGTTATTATTAATAAAAATGAACCAATTAAAAATGGAGATATAGGTGCATTTCTTATAAATAATTCAGAAGGTACTATTAAATTTCTCAAAAATATTCAGGGTAAACAATATCTAGTACCTGCAAATAAAAACTATGAAAAAATTCTCGTGAATGAAAATATACAACCTATAGGAAAAGTTGTTTCGTTAATTAGAGATATGTAACTTCACCTTTTAAATACAACTTTTCATTTTCATAAGATAGTTCAAGCTCTCCACCAGGATATAAAACAACTGCATTATCATCAACTTTATTAATTTCTCTTAAATAAGTAAACAAAGCTAAAGCTCCAGAACCACATGCGTCTGTCTCTCCAACCCCCCTTTCGTTTACTCTTGCGTAAATAAATTTGCGTTCAACAACCGAAAAGATTTCAATATTTATACCATTAGAAAATACATCTAGTTTTCTGGCATTTACTGAAAATTTATCGAGATCAAATCTCTCTACATCATCGACTTCAACCATAAGATGAGGATTTCCAACTTCACTAGTCGTACATATGTAACTATCAATTTCGATACTTCCACCAGTCGTAGGAAAAGGTGCTTCAATTTTTACATAATTATTTTCAACAAATGCTTTTATATCACCAACTGGAGCTCTGACAATTAAATTTTTAGTATTTACTAAGTTATTGTCTACTGCAAACTTTGCTGTACAACGTACACCATTTACACATAGTTCAGCAGGAGTTCCGTCATTATTAAAATAATGCATTTTCACAGTTGAATCATCTATACCCTCTACCAATATCACTCCATCGATAGGAAAAAGTGAGTCACTAACAATTGAAATAATTTCTATATCTGACAAGTCTCGATCATATTCAGTACATATAAAATCATTGCCTGTTCCTGACATATAAGATTCATTCACCATCTATAATCATTTCCATTTCTTTACGAATAATTTTTTCATCGTCGGTGTCAACAATTTTTATTCTATCTTCTTGTTTAAACCATGTAAGTTGTTTTTTAGCTAACCTGTTCGTTTTTAAATTAATATTTTCAGCAAGGTCACTACTTAAATTCATCCCTATAGCTTGAAGAACAGTCTTTGAAGGATTAGAAATAGCATTCATCTCATCTATGACACCCTGTTGTATCATTTCATCAGTTCGTTTACTAATTCTGTTTTTATAATTTGGATGATTCCAAAATATACCAACAATATTTTCTGGAATATTTATTGGTGGGAATACATACTTTACATCTTCTAAAATTGAATCCTCAATATTGCGTATAAGTCTTCTTTTATTAATTTCAACATCAGGTGTTTTAATTTCATACATTTCATGAAACTTTAGCAATTGATCAACATTTAATTGTTCTAATTCGGATCGTATAGCTGGATCAGTGGGTCTAAACTCAAAACTATTAATTAGTGAACGAAAATATAAACCGGTACCACCAACAACAAGATAATCTTTTTCAAAGGATTTTTCTGGAATTTCCATCTCGATTAAGTAGTTGAGATAATCTACTACAGAAAAATTTTGATCAGGTTCAGCTATATCAAGACCGTAATATAAAACCTGTGATCTCATCACATCACTTGGTTTAGCAGTAAGAATATCCAAACCCTTATAAACTGCCATTGAATCAAGGGAAATTATATCAAAGCTTCTTTCAATAGCAATTTCGTGAGCAAGTCTTGATTTTCCTGATGCAGTAATACCCGTAAGAAAATAAAGCAAGATTACAAAGTGGCTTTCAAGAAAAAAGGTGTTGAATCATATATTTTCACATTTAAAAGTTTGCCAATATTTTCACTGCTAGATTCAAGATGAACTATGTGACCTCCTTCTATACGTCCTGTCAGAATATTATTATCTTTTTTTGAGACTTTCTCTACAAGAATCGTTTGATCCGTATTTACGAATCTCTTATACCTTTTTTCGCTGATTTCAGTTTGTCTAACTTTTAATCTCATAAATCTATCATCTATAACGTCTTTTTTAACAAATTGGTCCACATAATCGGACGCAACTGTTCCAGGTCTAGGTGAAAATTTAAACATATAGATCAGGTCAAATTCAGCATAATTAACTACATCCATTGTTTTAAGAAAGTCGTCCTCGTTTTCACCAGGAAAGCCAACAATAATATCAGACGATATCGATACGTTAGGGATTAATGATTTAATTAAATCTACCTTTTCAAGGAATCTCTTTTGGTTATAACCTCTATGCATTGAAGATAATATTTTATTACTCCCACTTTGGAGTGGAATATGAATCTGATTCGCTACTTTTGGTAAGTCAGCAACGGCTTTTAATGTTTCTATTTTAAAATCTTTGGGATGAGGTGATGTAAATCTAATTCGTTCAATACCATCAATATCGTGAATTTTGTAAAGAAGTTCAGTGAAATATGGTTTTCTCCTATTATTGATCATTAAATCTCTACCGTAAGAATTTACATTTTGACCAAGTAACGTTATTTCTTTAACTCCATCAAAAGCAAGACTTTTAATTTCATTGATAATATCTGAGGGTCTTCGACTTATCTCTATACCTCTTACAGAAGGTACGATACAAAATGTACAACTATTGTTACAGCCAATTTGAATTGTAACAAAGGCACTTACACTTGACTCACGTACAGCGGCGATTTCAGTTTCAATATCTGTTGTTTCTTCAATAATCTCTGTAATCGGACCCCAGTCTTCTGCCTGGTTAAGTAAATTAATTATTTCAGTTGTATTGTGGGTTCCAATAACAACGTCTACCCAAGGTGCTCTCTCTCGAACTAATTCTTTATCTTTTTGAGCTGCGCAACCGCCAACTAGTAATCGTCTATTTGGTGAAAGTGATTTCCATTTTTTTAAATGTCCTAATGTTCCATATAATTTATCATCTGCATTTTCTCTGATAGTGCAAGTATTAACAAAAAGTACATCCGCATTATCTATATCATCAGATTTTGTCATACCATCATTGTTAAATATTCCTGCTATTTTTTCTGAGTCATGCTCATTCATCTGACAACCAAAAGTTTTTATATGATATTTAAGACCATTTCTAGATGCTTTTGGTCTAATTTTATTTTCTATATGTATAGAAGTTTTCACATAACAAATTATAAAAAAATTATTAAGAAAATTAAGTTATTTTTTGTTTTTAGTCTCTTCTGCAGATTCATCTTCATTTTCAGTTGATTCATCTTCAACAACTTCAATTTCATCTGATTCAATAAGACCAACAGCTTTATAAACATCTGTCTCTAGCTGTAAAGCAAGGTCGGGATTCTCTCTTAGAAAACGCTTAGAATTCTCTTTACCTTGACCAAGTTGAACTTCATCATATGTAAACCAAGCTCCTGCTTTTCTAGCAATACCGTGCTCTACTGCAACATCTAAAAGGCTTCCTTCTCTGGATATACCTTGACCAAACATAATATCAAACTCTGCTTCCTTAAAAGGTGGAGCAACTTTATTTTTTACGATCTTGGCTCTTACACGGTTTCCTATTTGTTCTGGTCCAACCTTTAATGTTTCAATTCTTCTAACATCAATCCTTACAGATGAATAGAATTTAAGAGCTCTACCACCACTGGTTGTTTCAGGAGATCCCCACATAACGCCAATTTTTTCACGGATTTGGTTAATAAAGATCACAGTTGTACCTGATTTATTGATTGAACCAGTTAATTTACGCAAGGCTTGTGACATCAATCGTGCCTGAAGACCAACATGAGTATCACCCATTTCTCCTTCAATCTCAGCTTTTGGAACTAATGCTGCAACAGAGTCAATAACTACTAGATCTACACCTCCAGATTGAATTAACATGTCTGCAATTTCAAGCGCTTGTTCGCCGGTATCTGGTTGAGAAACAAGAAGTTCATCAACATCAACGCCTAATGCTCTGGCATATACGGGATCAAGAGCATGTTCAGCATCAATAAATGCTGCTACACCCCCAGCTTTTTGTGCTTCAGCTGCAACATGAAGGGATAATGTAGTTTTACCTGAAGCTTCTGGTCCATAAATTTCTATGACTCTACCTTTTGGAACTCCACCAATACCTAAAGCTAAATCAATTGAAAGTGCTCCTGTAGAAATAGCTGGTATTTTTTTGATGTTATCGGCACCAAGTTTCATTAATGATCCTTCACCGAATTGTTTTTCTATTTGATCAAAAACTGTATCTAGTTTTTTTGCCCTGTCTTTATCCATTTTTTCTCCTTAATTAACAATAATTAATTTATATTAAAACATCTTAATAAGACAATTTTACTAGAACATTTGTTCTAATACAAGTTTTTTATGAATTTAATCAATTCCCATTGAGCTTTATTTGCTGCTCTTTCTAAGATTTCGGCTCTATTTCCATTCATTTTATGGTCCGAAATAACTGTTTTCTCTCCGTTTGAAATACAAATAAAGATTGTTCCCACAGGGTATTGACTAGATGAAATAGGTCCTGCCTCCCCTAAAATTGTAAGGGCTACACTAGATTTGTATTTATTTAAAGATGATTCTGTAAGATTGTATGTTAATTCTTCCCAATCATCAAAATTAATATTTTCATCGTTCAATAATAAATGTTTTGATTCATTTGTATAAACAATATCGGAACCAATAAAGTATTTACTAATCCCTGGATTTTTAACAAGCAATGAGGAAATCAAACCCCCAGTGATACTTTCAACAAAAGAGATTTGAAGGTTTGAGTCACTAATTAAATTTCCAAGTACTTTTTCAACTGTTATATTTTTGTAAGACAAAATATCATCTTCAAATGTTTCACCTATTTTTTGCAGAAACATATCAGATTGATCATTTGTTACAGAGTTTTTATCAAATCGTAATTTAATGATCCCTTTACTTGCAAGATAAGCAATATCTAAACCTTCTGGTTTAAATTTATTTATTTCAGCAGCTAATGATGATTCTGCCTGATTAAAAAACATAACAAATTGATAATCCGTATTTTCTTTTTCATAATTTTTACTTAGAAAAGGGATCAACTCATCCTCAACAAGAGGTATAAACTCTCTTGGCGGACCTGGAAAGATAAATATAAATTTATTGTCATGATTAATTTTTATACCAGGTGCGGTTCCTTGAGTGTTGTTTAGCTTTTCACTACCATCTGGAATATAAGCTTGCTTTATATTTGTTTCAGGCATAATTAACCCTCGAGCTTTCCAGCGTTCTTTCATCCACTCTAAATGTTCATCATCGAGAACAAGTTCCAATGATAAAGATTCAGAAATTGTTTCCTTTGTTATATCATCTTCGGTAGGACCAAGACCTCCTGAAGTGATAACTACATCACAATCATTGAGTAAAAAATTAAGTGCATTATTAATTTCATCTACTTGATCTGAAATAGTAATATTTTTATCTAATTTAAATCCATTTTCATATAAACGTTTGCCAAGGTTCGTTAGGTTTGTATTGACTGTATCCCCTAGCAATATTTCTGTACCAATTGTTAAAAAACCAATTTTCATATTTTTAGGTTAGCAATGTTTAATTTAAATATAACTAGGATAAATGTATGAAAAAAACAATTATACTTTTGCTTCTACTATCTTTTTGTTCATCAGGATCGGATAGTACTTCAGATGAACCAACTCAAGGTGCATCAGCATCATCAATTCAAGAACTTGTATACGAAGACGAAAATGGAAATTTAGTTAATGAAGATCTTACTAATAAGAAAACACTTATTGTTTTCTGGGCTGATTATTGAGGAATTTGCAGAGAGGAGTTGCCTCTCTTGGAAGCTAATCTAGCAGCAATTAGTCAAAACTATGATGTAATCGCATTGGCCCATAGTGATGTAGACACCACTATGACTTGGGTATCAGAAAATTTAAAAGGTGAAATCACAATAGGGTTTTCTACATCTGATATGAGAGATAATTTAAAAATTATTGGTCAACCAATATCTTTAATTATTGATACAGATGGAAATATTCTTTCGCGAGAATATGGATACGTACCAAACGATTTATAAATTTACAAAATTTTAACTTAATACTCAAGCAGTTTCTGACATAAATTGTATGATGAGAGTGTAATCTAGCGGAGGAAAATGTGAAAAAAACATTTCTTATACTTCTTTGTCTCTCACTTGTACTAGCTGCTTGCGGTGGTGCTGAAGAGGAGACAGTAGAAGAATCTGCAGTTGTTGAAGAAGAGGTAGAAACTCTAGATTCTCCAGCAGTAACTACAGCTGAAGTTTTAGATAAAATTACATTCGGCTTCATTCCAAGTGCAGAACAAGCTGATCTTCAAGACAATATCAAACCATTAATGAAAGTTTTAACTGATGGACTTGGTATTGAGGTTGAAGGATTTGTAACTAGTGACTTTTCTGGTTTATTAGTTGCAATGGGATCTGGCCAAGCTGACATTGGAGCATTTAATACTTTGGGCTATGTTAATGCACTAAATGTTTTCCCAACAAGAATTGAGGCAATTGCAAAAGTTGTAAGATATGGTTCTGGTTCATACCACGCAAATTTCTGGACAACAGATGCAAGTGTTTGTGATTCACCACCTGTAATAGGAGCATTTGAAAATATTGACGGTGTTCCAACACTCATTTTAGGTTCTGAAACAGAATCTCCAGATGTTAAAGCATTACAAGTTGGTTGGACCTTTGGTGATGACGGAAAAATTCCAGAGGTTAGAAATATTGATGGAGTTGATGTAACAGTCAGCCCAGGATATGCATGCGAGGCTGATTTAAATGTATTAAGGGGTGAAAAGGTATTATTTGTTGAAGAGGGTTCAACATCAGGATATCTATATCCTTCATTACAGTTGAAAAATATGGGTATTGATTACAAATCTGATATCACGCAAGTTTTTGCAGGATCTCATGACGGAGTTATTTCCGGATTGTACAATGGCGACGCTAAATTTGGCGTTACCTATGATGATGCAAGAAGAACTTTAAGAAAAACTAACCCAGATGTTGGTGAAAAAGTTATTGCTATAGGAATTTCTGCTGAGATTCCTAATGATGTTGTTGCTGTAAGATCTGACTTACCAGAAGATATAAAATCAAAAATATATCAGATATTATCTGACTACATGGCTACTGATGAAGGAGCCGCAGTTATGGATGAAATTTATGGTTGGACAGATGTCGTACCTGCAGATAACTCAGAATTTGATGTTGTAAAACAAGCAGCCGAAGAATTCGGACTTTACGACGAATAAACGATTTTTTAACCGGGTTGATTTTTCAGCCCGGTTAAAATTCTTATTATGATTAAATTTGAAAATGTAAGTGTCACCTATCCAGGAGGCGTTGAGGCACTTAAAAATTTAAACCTAGAAATCAAAGATGGGGATTTTATTATTATTGTAGGTCTTTCCGGTGCAGGTAAATCTACCCTTCTAAGAACAGTAAATAATCTTGTGAAACCTTCTACTGGTTCTGTCTATTTGGAAAATAAAAATGTTACAAGTGCAAAAAAAAGAGAATTAAAACAAATTAGATCACAGATTGGAATGATTTTTCAAACATTTAATCTTGTTAATAGGTCAACCGTTTTGAAAAATGTTCTTACTGGCAGATTGAGCAACATTTCAACAATTAGATCAATACTAGGACTTTGGCCTAAAGAACAAAAGCAAATGGCATTTGAAGCTTTAAATCAGGTTGAGATATTAGAAAAAGCATATGTTAGAGCTTCAAACTTATCTGGTGGTCAACAACAAAGAGTAGGTATTGCCAGAGCTTTATCTCAAAAACCAAAAGTCATGTTGGCTGATGAGCCTGTTGCTTCCCTAGATCCAATCACATCAAGAGTTGTAATGAGTTATTTAAAGAAAATAAATACTGAGCTTGGAATAACAACGATTGTTAATTTGCATTTTCTTGATTTAGCAAAGGAATTTGGAGATAGACTTATTGGACTTAGAGATGGAAAACTTGTATTTGATGGAAATGTAAACGATGTTTCCGATGAAGATTTTGAAAATATATATGGAAGATCAATTAAATCTTCTGATCTAATTGGTGATGATTAATATACCAAAAAAACCGGCACCAACGTACCTTGTAACTATTGGTATACCTGCAGCAATGCTATTTACGATTTTTTCTTTTAGAAGAATAGGTTTCAACCTTCAAGACTTTAAAGAAAATCTAGCTAATCGAGCAATTGTTACAGATCCATTATTCAATCCAAAATGGCAATGGGCTTGGGAAAACACGGCAGATGCATTACTTGAAACTGTACAGATAGCAATCCTTGCAAGTATCGTTGGATGTGCGGTTGCTTTGCCATTAGCTTTTTACGCATCAAGAGCTACAAATTTAAACAAATACTCTTATTTTTTATATAAATCATTTTTAAATCTTATAAGAACAATCCCGGATTTGTTTTGGGCTATGTTATTCACAGTTGCTGTGGGGATAGGTCCATTTGCTGGTGTACTCGCATTAATTATGTTTTCACTTGCAATAATGGGTAAACTTCTGTCTGAGACAATTGACAGTATAGATCCTGGACCTATGGAAGCTGCAAAAGCAACGGGGTCATCACATAATCAATCAGTTTTTACATCTGCATTACCACAAGTGTTGCCAAATTATACTGCTTATTTTCTTTACATTTTTGAGTTATGCATAAGAGCTAGTGTAATTCTTGGCTTAGTTGGTGCAGGTGGGGTTGGTAGAATTATTGAAACACAGAGAATATTTCTAAGGTTTGATAGAATATCTCCAATTATTGTAATAATTCTTGTAGTTGTCATACTTATTGAACAATTCAGCGTATGGATAAGAAGAAAAATTATATGAAGATTCCACAACAGCCAATAAGTCAACGAATATTAAAATATTCATTGACCACATTAATCATAATTGGGTCATTATGGTCAGCAGCTGGACTTGAAATAACTCTAGAAAGAATACTCGATGCTCCAAGGCAAATTGGTATATTAGTTGGAGCTATGTTTCCTCTTGATCTAAGTCAAGAAGCATTTGATAGAATAATTCCTAAAGTATTTGAATCCTTATTTATAGCATGGGCTGGAACAGTAATTGGTGCAATATTTAGTTTTCCAGTATCTTTTTTAGCTGCACAAAATGTTGCTGTTGGAATTGTAAGTAGAGCAACTAAACAAATATTGAATGCGATAAGGGCTTTTCCTGAATTGATTTTAGCGTTTGTTTTCTTACCAATCACTGGTCTTGGTCCATTCACTGGAACATTAGCAGTAGGAATACATTCAATTGGCACATTGGGAAAACTATCTTCAGAAGTTATTGAGGGAATAGATGAAGGACCTTTAGAAGCTATAAAATCATCAGGAGGGTCTAAATTAAATGAGCTTTCATTTGGTGTAATTCCTCAAGTAATGCCAACAATAACTTCCTACTGGCTTTATAGATTTGAAATAAACCTCAGAGCTTCTGCAGTATTAGGTGTTGTAGGCGCCGGTGGTGTTGGTCAAGAGCTTATAAATCAATTAAGGTTTAGAGATTTTCCGAGAGCGGGAACTGTTCTAATATGTACAATTATTTTAGTTCTTACTGCAGATACAATTTCAGCAGCAATAAGAAATAGAATTATTAAAGGAAAAGTTGTAAAAAGTTAATTACTCTTCGTACCAATTATCGTCAGTCGTCTCAATTTCATCATTTGCAATTTCAGGCATATCAATATCATCAGAATTTTCACTAGCATCGTCAATTGAAGAAAGTTTACTTGTTTCATATTCTTCTACTGTAATTAAAACCTCTCTAGCTTTAGACCCTTCTGATGGACCTACAATCCCTTGAGATTCAAGAATATCCATTAATCGACCTGCTCTTGCAAATCCTACTCTCAGTTTTCTTTGTAACATTGAAGTAGATCCTAATTGTGATCTAACAACAAGATCAGTTGCAGTTTTTATTAACTCTTCATCTTCACCTAAATCTTCTTCACTTTGAACAGTCGAAGATTTTTGTTCTTCAATAACAGCAGGATTATATTCAGCCTCTTTTTGTGACTTAACCCATGAGACTACGTCCTTAATCTCACCCTCAGTTACCCAAGCACCTTGGATTCTTTCTAGTCTAGGATTTGAAGCCGTAACAATTAGCATGTCTCCAAGTCCAATTAATTTTTCAGCTCCAGACTGATCAAGGATGACTCGTGAATCTGTTGTTGAAGCAACAGAAAATGCAAGTCTTGAAGGAATGTTTGCTTTCATTACACCAGTAATTACATCTACTGAAGGTCTTTGAGTTGCAACAACTAAGTGTATACCAATTGCTCTAGCCATTTGAGCAAGTCTTACAATAGCTGACTCTACCTCCCGTCCAGCAACCATCATCAAATCATTCAACTCATCAATACACACAACTATGTATGGAAATCTATCAAATTTTTCTGTATCTAATAATCCAGCATCAAATTTTTCATGATAACCATTAATATCACGTACTTGCCCGTCTGCTAATAAATCATATCTTCTATCCATCTCAGAAACAGCCCAAGTTAATGCATCAACAGCTTTCTTTGGGTTTGTAATTACTTTTGTAAGTAAATGAGGTACATTGTTGTACTGCCCTAACTCAACTCTTTTTGGATCAACCATTACCATTTTTACTTCATCTGGATTGGTCCTCATTAGAAGAGATGTAACAATTGAATTAATACATGAGGATTTACCAGCACCAGTTTGACCTGCTATCAAAACGTGAGGTAGTTCAGATAAGTTGATTAGTCTGGCTTGACCTGAAATGTCTAATCCCAGTCCAACGTTTAAAGGATGATCTAATTTTTTTGCCTCTGGTGAAGTTAGAACATCTCCCAATGAAACAAGTCTTCTTTGCCTATTTGGAATTTCAATACCAATCGCACTTCTACCAGGAATTGGAGCTAAAAGTCTTACATCTGGCGTAGCTAAAGCATAAGCAATGTCGTGTGAAAGTGATGTAACTTTAGACACTTTAACACCAGGTGATAACTCAATTTCATATCTTGTGACAGTTGGACCAGGTACAATTTTTGTTAACTCAGCTTCAACACCATGCTCTTTTAAGAGATTTTGTAAATCTGTAGCAGTTTGTTGTAAAAGTTTTTTTGAAGTAGAAACATCAGTACCCATTTTTAATAATTTCAATGGTGGAAGTACGTAACTCGATGACTTCCTATTTTGCTTTTTCAATTGTGGTAATGATGGTTCTTTTGATATTGATTTTTTTGATTTAACTTCTTTTTTAACTTTTTCCTTCTTTAATGTAATTACATTATTGGATTCATCATTTTCTGCCGTGGTGCTAGTTTCAGTAGTAATATAATCAAAATTTATTTTGGATGCTTCACTTCTAGCTTTATAAAATGCAAAAATAAACCTATATGAGTATACAAATATTGCTTGAACTCCACTAATAAGATCTTTAAGTTCTATATCCGTCATATATAAAACAGAAATTATTAATCCAAATAGAAGTACAACATGTGTCATCTCTGCTGCCAACAGATTATTTAATGGATAGACAATAAATGCAGAAATGAATCCACCTGATTTTTGAAGTACAGCGCTACCGACACTTATAGATAGTGGTTCAGAGTGAATATAGAAATGAAATAATGCAGATGTAAATATTTGTACCCATATTGTCCCTATGAAAACTTTTTGTGTATTGATGTAATCTTTATCCCTTATAAGAATTGCTGCTCCATAAATCAAAAGGAGAGGAAATAAATAAACTCCGTAGCCAAATGACCATGTAATTAAATTGTTTACAAATTCTCCTATCGGACCAGCTTTACCAAATGAAGATAATCCCACAAGAATAGCTAATCCAGCCATAAATAGAGAAACTGCTTGATAAGATTTGAAAAAAGAACTTATTATTGAACTAGAAGTTTTGTTTATACCCTTTAGAATATTAGGTACTTTTATTAAATTTTTCGGTTTAGACACCCGCTTACGCCCATCAACCCTTTTGCGAGTGGATGTCTTAACAGCCACGATCAATTATACCACAAAATATAGTAAAAAAAGCCTAATTTTCCTTTATTTTTTTATAAAAACCCCTAATTTTATGGGCTAATTCATCTGAAATTGTAGTTATTGGAAGTAAAGGCTCGCCAACTTCTTCCCAACTTTCAGATAATATTTTTTTTATTGGTCCCGGACTTGGCTCTTCAAATATTGCTTCAAAAAAATTAGATAGCTGATTGTTAATCTTTTCAGCTTTTGCAAAATCTTTATTTTTAGCAAAGCTTATCATTGCAGAAATTTCATCGCCAACAACGTGTGAAGCAACGGAAACTACACCTATTCCACCATTAATTATAAAATCGAAAGTTTGATTATCATTACCTGAATAAATAGCTGCTTTATCTTTTAACAATTCAAGTTGCTTTTTAGAAAATTCAAAATCACCAACTGCATCTTTAATAGAGTGAACACCGATATCATCAACAAGAGTCTGAAGAGTTTCAAGTTCAATTAATGTACTTGTACGACCTGGAATGTTGTAGGCCATTATTGGAAGATCTGTTATTTTTGATATTTCTTCAAAATGACGCAAAATTCCATGTTGAGAAGGTTTTGAATAATACGGAGTAACAATCATTATTCCGTCTACACCAAGAGAATCTGCCATTTTAGTAATCTCAATTGATTCAGAAGTTGAATATGTACCAGTACCAGCAATAATCTTTGCTTTATCACTGACAGAATCAATAGCAGTAGAGTAAATAATCTCTCTATCTTTAATTGAAAGGTTTGGTGATTCTCCTGTTGTTCCAGTAAGCACAATTCCTTCTGATTTGTCATGCACCAATTTTCTACACAGTCTCCAAAGAGTGTCAGTATTTAATACACCTTGTGAATCAAAAGGAGTAATTGAAGCTGTTAATAAACTACCAAACTCAGTCATGATCAGTCCATTGCTTCTTTCATAAGAGTTTCAAGTCCATAAACGTAAGAATTTACATTTTCCATTTCACGTAATACTATCTCGATTCCTGTTAAGTATGCTCTTCTATCATTAACTTTATGATCAAGAATAAATTCTTCAAAAGTATTAGAAAATACGACTTCTTGTTCAGCTAAATAATCATCCGATCTTAATGAGTAGATATTGATTGAATTTTCCTCTGTTGTTGCAAAATACTCCCCTTCTATATCTTCTGAGTTCATCTTTTCTAAACTTGAAGCAACATCTTTCGAAGTCCCAGATGGTGCATCTTCCTTATTTGAATGATGTTTTTCTACGATATGTACATTCTTAAATGTATTTGATAACTGCTGAGAAAAAACTTTTTGGAAAGCTGCGCCCGCTGAAAAATTAGGAATAAGTGCAACTCCTTTATTAGAATTTTTTAATAGTTTAATTGATTCATCATTCACACCTGATGATCCAATTATTAATTTGGCATCGTTATTTGCAAGTATCTTAATATTTTCATTAACAACAGATGCTGGAGCAAATTCAAAAATATAATCACATACAAAGTCATCTGAAATTAAATAGTTTTTAAATGTAGAGTCATTTTCTCCAGGATCAATTATCCCAATTATTTCAAAATCATCTAGATCATTAATAAAATTTGAGACCATAACACCCATGCTTCCTTTACCACCGGAAACGATTACAGTCTTGTTTGCAATTTCATTCAACTTAATATTCACCTTATACTTGTATTATCAGTCTTTAATGATAATGATAAAAAATGGAATTTAAGAAAAAAACTTTAGAAACTCAAATTATTGAAATATTTCAAAAAATTAGTCCAGCAATTACACGACTAATACAATCCGAAACCAATAATGCAAATATTGTTATTAATCTTGGTAAAACCAAAAGTAAAAACAAAAACGAGATCAACATAAATCCATCTATTTTGGTTAATGCAGTTTCAGATTCAGAACTTGAATTTAAGGAATTGATAATTGGAACTGTAGTCCATGAGGCTATCCATTCTATGGAAGAATATAATTTCAATGTTGATGAAGATCTCACAAAATATAAAGATGACACTGAAGGGTTAACTAACATTGATGAAGTTCTGGAAGTTCTCGCGGGTCCATTTGGGAAATATATTTTTGAAATACTTGTGCATTCCTATGATGAGTTTCAATTTGTAAAAAACTTTAACGGTCTTAAGTCAATCCTCGAGGATATTTATAAAGAATCTAGTATCAACATAAAAAATTTAAAGCCTTTCAATAAATTTTTAACATTGCTTTTTCATAACATCACAGGATATGTTGAATTAGATATAGAAAAGTATCCAAAAAATATTAAAGAACCATTAAAAGAGACTTTAAGAGTATTAGATAATTTTTCATATGATAAAAACTTAATAGAAGACACTATCGATATAACGATAGAAATTACAGATATTTGTAGAAGATACAATCTATTACCAGATGTTGATAACCAAACATTGGGAGAACGTAGAGAATCAATAGAAAACTTTGAAGACTCCGTAATTGACGATTTAAACAAAGTCTTAATTCCTTCTAGTACAAATATTACATCAGGTAATACCTTAGAAAAATTCTTAGGTAAAAAGGGTGCAGATTCAGAGGATGAAAAGCTTAACTTTATGGATGATCATGTTTCAAAAGTTGGAACATCCTCAACCGTTTATCTTCCAAATGGTAAAGTATCAAAATTACTGAGTACTAATTTACCAAAATCATTTAAAAATTTATATACAAATGGATTAAATACTTATAACTCCTTGTTGGAAGAATGGGATCTGCCCGTATTCAAAGTTACAAACAAAATAAAGCCTTACTTTATACATAATAAAAAAAGGCTCAGAATCAGCGGTTATGATCAGGGCGATTTATCACCACATGTTCCTCTAATGCTTGCATCAGGTAGGTATGAAAGAATGTTTGAACAAAAACAACGGCTTTCAAACAAATCTTATGCAGTATCTTTACTAATTGATGGAAGTGGTTCAATGCTTGAAAAAGATAAAGGTGATTTCTATCCCTGGTCTCTCCCAGCAGCATTAATTGGAGCAAGTTATCTTGCACAAATCTGCCATGAATTAGATATTGATTTTGAAGTTGCAATTTTTAATAGGAGCTTTGCGGCAGATGAATTAGAGAATGAAGAATTATATTTAAAAAGAAAGATGGCTGTTTCCTCGATGCTAAATACAAATTATGGATCGAATGCTGAATATTACTTCAATACAACAAATCATTATTTTATTAAAAAGTTTGATGATTCATGGAAAGAAAATTATGAAAAGTTTATAGGTTTAATTGAATTTTCAAGAAACTTAAGGGAGTCATTAGACAAAATAGAATCTAATTTCGATCACCCTCCTGCAAGCATGTTTGAAAGAGGAACCAATGTTGATGAAAGAAATATAATGTTTTCTACAAAAAGACTTCTAGAAAAAGGTTCTAAAACAAAACTTTTAGCCGTACTGTCAGACGGTATGACAAGAGGATCGCTTGAGGATTTAAAAAGTTCTATCAATTATGCTTCCAAAGTTGGGATTGATGTAATTGGGATAGGTATTGGAGAAAGAGGCACTTGGAAAGAATATATAAATAAAACCCAAATAAATGAACCTGAAGAGTTAATTCATTCAATAGTAAACATCACAAAGGATATACTTATAAAGAATATTGAAGAATCTACAGGAGTTGCTTGATGGCTGAACAAATATTTAAAAACCCAACTGGTAAGGGTGATATAAAGCTAAATGAATGTAAGCTATCAAAATCAATTCCTGATTATGAATCAAGAGCCGAACGCATACCTGAGTTAGATAAAAATTATGTAGACTTTGGAATTCAATATAAATTAGCTCAAATTATTAAGAGCAAAGAAGATACGTTTAAAAATGAAATCCCGATTCATATTGCACTTAAAGGACATATGGGAACAGGTAAGGATCACGATATAGAGCAATTAGCTGCAAAATTAAATTATCCATACTATCGGATTCCTTTATCAGGTGAAGTTAGAGACGTGACTTTACTTGGTTCAGTTCAATTATATGGAGATGGAGTTGGTGGAACAGATTCCAAATGGCAGGATGGCGAATTAACCAGAGCACTAAGAGGACCTTCCATTATTAATCTATCAGAATTAAATGCAGCTGGACCAGAAGTTTTATTTGCTTTACATTCACTATTAGATAGACACAAAAAACTAGAGCTTCCTAATGGAGAAGTTATTGAATTAAGAAATGACTCATATATTTTTGGAACAATGAATCCAACGAGCTTAAGAGATTATGCGGGAACACAAACTCTAAACAAAGCATTCGCTGATCGATGGGTTATTTGGGATAAACCTTTTCCTAACAAAGAACAGCTTGAATCAATATTTAAAAAACGATATCCAAAATTACAAAATGAATTCACAGATCTAATAATCAAATTGGCTATTGAAATTAATAACTCATTTTTATCTGATGACATAAGCATCAATATTGAAACGCCAATGAGTCTTAGAACAGTTGTAGAAAGAATTCCCGTTGGATTAGATTTGTACAAAAATGCTTCAGATCCTTTGCATGAAACATGGAAAAATATGGTACTTCCTCATGTAAATCCTGAAGACCTTGATCATTATTCAACACTATGGAATACCGTGGTAAGAAACGGCCCAAATATAAAACCTAATTTGTAACAAGTTTTACTAAAGGAATATCTCTCTCTGTTTTTGACCTGTAAAGATTAAAAGTAGGATAGAAATCAGTTAATAGTTTCCAATACTCTTCCTTTTCAAGTTCATCAACAATTAAAGGCTTTGCATCTTTGTATTCCTTATTTACGAGTATTTTTACTTTGTCTGTATTTATGTTGAAAAACCAATCAGGAGTTTTGTCTCTCCCTCCATATGAGGCTGCAACAAGATATCCTTCATCAATTACAACATAAGTCAAAGGTGTTTTTCTTAATTTATTTGATTTACGTCCAACTGTTTCTAGAAGTAAAATATTCTCCCCTATTAGCTTTCTGCCAATAAATGTATGATTGAATTTCATAATATTTGAATGGGCAGTTGTTATTAACTTGACGAGCCAAGTTGGCCAATATGAGAATGTTTTACCTAGTAATTTCCAGATATTTTACTCCGGAGAGTCTTGATTTTTATTTTTAAAACCGTCGATTTTATTTTGAAAATCTTTAATTTTCTGATCGATATCAGACATTTCTAAATTTGTAACTTCTTCTTTTAATTTATCAATCTGTTCTTTAACAAACTTGTTTTCATTAAAAACGTCATAAAATACTTTTATTAAAATTGTTGATATTACTAATTTTATGATTTTCTTCATATATAGATAATACGTAGATTTAAATCATAAATAAAGTATTTTATTTGATGTTCCTATTGGAGTAAGAGAGTTTCACAATTAAAATTAAATTGTGAAAGATTTATTAAGCAGTCTTGTAGCTGAACAGCAACTTCTAGATCAATACTTACAAAGTATTCCTGTAAGAAATTGGGATACCAAAACAACCTTTAAGAATTGGAACATAACAAATCATGTAAGTTATTTAGCAGGACTGGAAGATCTAGCGCTTAATGCAATGAAAAAGAAAGGTACTGATTTCAATAAATACAGAGGACCAAAAGGATTAGATAAATTTGAAAAAGAATGTATAAAAAAAGGTAATGAGATGAGACCACAAGATGTTATTGAGTGGTGGAGACTCTCAAGAGCAAAGGTTGTAGAAAATTTAGCCAAAGGATCTCCTGGAAAAAAAATAAAATGGTGGAGTAACGAAATTGATTATCTTACATTTTCATCTACAAAATTAGCTGAAACTTGGGCTCATGGCTTGGATATCTATGACAGTATGAAAAAAGATTATGAAGATACAGTAAGAATTGAACATGTTGCATTATTTGGATGGCTAAATGCTGAACATACAAGTAAACAGAATAAAATCAAGTTTAAAGATTTGAGAGTTGAATTAATTGGACCTGAGTACAGAGCATGGCAATTTGGTAATGAGAAGTCTGAAAATAGTATTAAAGGAAATGCAAGTGACTGGTGTAGGATTGTCACTGGTAGAACAAATAAGGGATTCAAACCAACTCTTTCAGTTGAGGGCGATTTCGCAAAAAAATATCTAAAACTACAGCACGCAAAAATTTAATTTATGATCATCTATGGCGTAGTTCATTTAAAAGCTTTGCCGGGTTCACCGTCAAATTCCTTAGGATTAGATGAGATCACCAAGCTTGCACAAAGAGATGTAGAAAATTTATATTCTGCTGGAGTTGATGGAATTATTATTGAAAATTTTGGTGATGTACCATTTGAAAAAAATGATATTTCAAAAAGAACTCTTGCAAGTTTTACTTCTGTTGTACAAAATTTAGAAATAAATTCAGATTTAAAAGTTGGTATAAATGTTTTAAGAAATGATGGAATAGCAGCTCTATCAATTGCAGAAGCTACGAGTTCAGATTTTGTAAGGATTAATGTTTTAAATAATGTAATGATGTTTACCGACCAAGGAATAATTGAAGGTGAAGCACATGAAATCGCTAATTTTAAAAAGAATCTAAATAATGATATTGAAATATATGCTGATGTGTTTGTTAAACACGCAGTACCACCAGAAGGTTCGAAAATAGAAAATCATGCAGAAGAATTAATAAACAGAGCTGGTGCAGATGTTGTTATTGTAACGGGTGATGGAACTGGTCATCAAATAAATATGGATGACCTTACAAAGGTTAGAGGGATAGTTCCTGCTGGAAAATTAGCTATTGGTTCAGGAGTTGATCATACAAACATTAATCAATATGAAAACATTGCAGATATTTTGATTATTGGAACAAGTTTGAAAAAAGATGGAAATGTTGAAAATCCAGTTGATATTGATACGGCAAAAGAAGTTATTGATCAATTAAAATAAATTTTTAATAAAACTCTTAAATATTGATTTGCTTACTATCATTTCTATTTGAATGGAAGCCATACTTAATCCAGCAATTATTTTATTTATTTCTGGCATCATCATTGGACGAATATTTAACGATACATTGCCAACAGCTTTATCAAAATATTTAGGATATTACTTGCTTCTTTCATTGGGTCTAAAAGGTGGTATCAGTTTGCAACAAAACGGATTCACTAGCGAAGTTGTTAACGCTATATCCCTTGGAATATTTTTTGCATTGCTTATTCCAATACTTTCTTATTTATATTTAAGAAATAATTTAAATATTGATGATGCAGCTGCTCTTTCTGGCACATACGGTTCTGTAAGTGCAATTACTTTTGTTACTGCAATATCCTATTTATCAAGTAACTCTCAATCATTTGATGACTATATGTCTGCTGTTCTCGTTGTAATGGAATTCCCTGCAATTTTTATGGCACTTTTTCTAATTACAAGAAAGCGTAACGTTGGACAAAATAATTTTGAAATAATAAAAACAGCATTTTTAGAAGTGCCAAATGTATTGTTAATATCCTCACTGATAATTGGATTTAGTATCCAAGGCACAATTTCAGATAATGTTGAATTCTTCACTGATACTTTGTTTGAATATGTTTTATATTTATTTTTGTTTGTGATGGGAACTCGTGTAGCCAAAAGACTTAAAGAGTTAAAGGGTAAAGGTAAAACTTTAATACTTTTTGCATTAATCACTCCCCTTATAGGATCTCTTTTAGCATTATTTGCATCAAACTATTTTGCACTTTCAATTGGAAATGCAACATTACTTATGGTTTTGACGGCCAGTGCAAGCTATATTGCTGTTCCAGCAGTAGTTAAAGATGCAATTCCAGATGCAAATCCAGCAATTTATCTAGGTTTGAGCTTAGGTGTGACTTTTCCTTTTAACATAATCATTGGCATACCCGTCTATCACGAGCTTGCAAAATATTTTATAGGTTAGTTAAGCTGTAATAAATGTACACCCGTAAATATAAAGTAAATAGACAAAAAGTTCACTATGTAAAATTTGATAAGGATACCTATTTACTCGAATCATTAACTGAATATGCAATCAACAATAAAATAAAGACTGCTGAAATTTCATTTATAGGTGCTGTTCAAAATTTAAATGTTGTTTACTTTAACCAAGAAACTAAAGAATACGAAGAGCACTTTTTTGATGGTGGTTTTGAGGTACTGAGCGGTCTTGGAAACATCACATTATTTGAAAATAAACCATTGGTTCATATTCATATATCTGTATCTGATAAAGATGGGAAGGCATTTGGAGGACATTTAGTTAATGGTACAAAAATTTGGCTGATAGAAGCCATCATAAAGCAACCTACATTTATAGGAAAAAATTATATAAATAGATACTTTGACGAAGAATTATGTTTGAATGTTTGGAATGACTAAGATAAAGAATTTCCGTTAATACTAAACCCACCATCAACAGTTAGTATTTCCCCAGTTATCCAGCCAGCTTCTTCTGAGCATAGGAAGTATACCGCTTCTGCAATATCTTCTGGTTCTCCAAGTTTTTGAAGCAAATGTAGATTTTTTGAATATTCTTCATTTTCCCATAAAAGTTGTGAGAGCCTTGTTCTAACAATTGCTGGAGCAACACCATTTACTCTAATATCAGGTGCTAATTCATAAGCAAGCTGCTTTGTCATATAAATTAAAGCAGCTTTAGAAATATTATATGCCCCCATTAGATCAGACGGAAAATATCCTGCTACAGAACAGATGTTCATAATAGCTGTACTTAATTCATTTTTGTATGCTGCTCTTGCCCAAAGTAATGGACCTTTTTGATTTACTGCCCATGTTTTTTCAAGAGCTCCCATATCAACATCCATTAAGTTTCCACCAGCAGGATTTGTTCCTGCATTGTTGATCAAAATATCAAGAGATCCAAATTTTTCATTTATTTCTTTGCAAGTGTGATCAGCTGCTTCTTCATCATCAGCTTTTGCCATAACTGTATGAAAGTTATCGTTATTTACAGAATTTTGAAGCTCTTCTAAGGTGTCAGGTTTTCTTCCTGTAACAACAACATTAGACTCTCCATCACTTAAATATTTTTCAGCGATTGCCAAACCAATACCCCTGGTCCCACCTGTGATAAGTACAGTTTTCATAAAATTTATTATAACACTCATAAATCAGTGAGCAGTTACAGTAAATGAGTCATGGATAACTTTGAGAAATACACTTTTTTATTAACTAAAAATAAAGATTTTCAAAAACTTTTCTATGCGAAGTTTATAACTTATATGGGTGACTGGTTTTTAACAGTTCCACTTTTAAGCATTATTTATGAACTAACCAATAGTCCGCTGATAACTTCAATTGTTCTTGTAGTACAAAGTGCTCCCTATGTCATACTTGGTAGTTTTGGAGGATATCTAGCTGACAAATTCGACAGAAAAGTTGTAATTGCTGTTTCGGAATTTCTATCCGGATGTGCTGTCTTATTGATTATGTATTCTGTATCTACGGACAATGTATTATTTATCCTTATTTCTTTTTCCTTTTTAGGCG
The DNA here is from genome assembly GCA_902615855.1 of uncultured Candidatus Actinomarina sp. GTDB lineage: Bacteria > Actinomycetota > Acidimicrobiia > Actinomarinales > Actinomarinaceae > Actinomarina. Next base: position 96,831 of record CACMQN010000001.1, on the reverse strand, counting down.
TTGTAAATTGTGCTTATATGCCTGCTTCAGACGCTGCCTTGCCAAATGTAGTATCAAGAGAAAATTTACCTGAAGCAAATGTACTAAATTTCTCAACTTGGGGAATTGCTGCTGGACTTGGAGCTGGACTTGGAGGATTTTTATCTGAATTTTTATCAAGAAATCAATTGTTCACCATAAACTTTCTGTCTTTTATGTTTTCAGCATTCCTTGTATTTCTAATTAATACAAACTTAAATGAAAATTCAGGAAATGTTGACAATAGCAATAGAGTTAAATTTCGAGATGGACTGAATTTTGTTTTATCAGATAAAAAAATATTCTATTTAACTGTAACAAAGGGAATGTTTGGTATCTCAGCTGCTGGCTTACTTTCATTGTTTACAATACTTTCATTAGACATATACAACACTGGTGATTTTGGAGCAGGTTTAATGTGGAGTGCTCGCGGCGTTGGTGCATTTATAGGGCCAGTAATGTTTAGGTACTTTTTTGGTAAAACAGATCAGAAACTTCTTTCAACTATTGGTCCCTGCATAATGATCTGGGGTATTTTCTACTTTCTAATAACCTTCTCACCTAGCTTATATATAACAACATTTCTTCTTGTCCTAGGTCACTGTGGTGGAGGTGCACAATGGGCTTTTTCATCTTACGGTATACAAATTTTGACCCCTGATAATATTCGAGGACGAATTGCAGGTTTGGATTACTCTTTTTATTTTTTAATGTTTACAAACTCAAATCTTATTATTGGATACTTGGCTTCTCAGTATGACGTCTTAACTTTATTTAAGATATTTCCAACTTTAGGATTTTGCGTTGGACTTTTTTGGTTTATTAGAACAAGATCTTTCTGGAAAACAATCGAAAGTTAATCAACTTTAGGAATGTCTATCAATTTGGTTGTGTAAGCAGCTGATTTTCTATCAGCTCGCATTTTCCAGTTTTTTTGAATTCCCTGTGCTCCCATAAATAGAGTTCCATTTCCAAATCTATCATTTAACTGGTCTAGTGAATCCATGAGAATATCGGATCTCTCATAATTCTCATGCTCATAGAAGCTAAACTGTTCATATTTGGCATCAGATATATCCAAGAGTATTACGCCTATTTTCTGATACTCATAATTTGGCAAAAAAAGTTTATTTGTTAATCTTTTCGCTTCTTTGATTATTTTTGAAGTATTACTAGTTGGAATTGTAAAGAAAGAGCTCATTCCATTGCTATATTTTCTTTCATCTTCTATAAATGGACTTGTTCTTAAAAATACGTGAATACCTCCAGCTCTTGAATTCTGAGCTCGTAACTTTTCACAAGCTCTTGCAACGTATGTTGAAACAGCTTCTTCAAGTTCATATACTTTTGTTACTTTTTTCCCAAACGACTTTGAAGAAATTATGTTTTTCTTATTTTTAACTTCTTCAATTTGCATACATGATATGCCATTTAGCTCATGATAGATTCTCTCTCCTACAATGCTCAGAGTCTTTCGTATCTGTCTTGGATCTCCTGTTGAGAGTTCATATGCTGAATTGATACCAATTTTTCTTAGTCTTCTACCCCATCTTGTTGAGATACCCCATATATCTTCTAGTTCGAGGTCTTTTAGAACTCGTACTCTCTCTGACTCTTCACGTATATCAAAGACATTTGATTCCTCATATTTTTTTGCTTGTCTGTTTGCAGCTTTTGCCAGGGTTTTTGAGGGTCCAATGCCAATCGAGATTGGTATCCCTGTCCACTGCTTTATTAGTCTCCGTATTTCATTCGCTGTCTCCGTTAAGTCGCAATAATAAAACTTGCTAATATCTAAAAAAGCTTCATCAATTGAATAGATTTCGATGTCTCCAACTATTGATCGTAAAGATGTCATTACTCTTGCTGACATGTCTCCATAAAATGTATAGTTCGATGAAAATACATGGACATTGTTTCTCTTTATCAATTGTTCATATTTAAATAGTGGAGCACCCATTGGAATGCCTAACGCTTTTGCCTCATTTGATCTTGCAACAATACATCCATCGTTGTTTGAGAGAACAACGATAGGTTTTCCTTCCAGTTTTGGATTAAACACCCTCTCACAAGATGCGTAAAAGTTATTACAATCGACTAAAGCAAAAATTTTATTTTTCATTCTTTATTTATTTCTTTGAATACTGTACACTATTCTAAGATAAAAGAAAGACATTTTTATGCCAAAAGGTGGAGCAAGAAAAGGAGCAGGAAGGCCTAGAGGTCAAGGCAAGTATGGCGAGGCAACTAAAGCGATTCGCGTACCCGAAAGTAAAGTTAAATACATTTCAGAAATAGTAAGTAAAGGCCTTTACGAAATTCCTCTATACGGAGACCGAGTTGCAGCAGGCTTCCCATCCCCTGCAGATGACTACTTAGAAGACAAGATTGACCTCAACCAATATCTAGTAAAACATCCTGCATCAACATTTTTGGTAAGGGCATCAGGAAATTCAATGATAAACGCTGGAATATTCCCAAATGATATTTTGGTAGTCGATAAAAGCATCAAAGCCGAAAATGGAAATGTGGTAATAGCAATAATTGATGGTGAGCTAACAGTAAAAAGATATATTAAAAAAAGATCATCAGTTGTCTTGCAACCTGAGAATGAAGACTATGAGCCTATAGAGTTGAATGGAAAAAGTGAAGCACAAATCTGGGGTGTTGTTACTAGTGTAATTCATGACCTTTAATCATGAATCAAGATCAAATTTATAAATACCTTTTGCCATTAATGAAGTTTCTTGTTCAGATAAATTAAAATAAATCTCTTTTTTAATCTCACTAAATAACTCTTTGTTTACTGTATATACGGCGTCAACAATAACAGACGCTTCTTTATATTTTTCTGAAGAAACTAATGAGTTTAAGAATTCAAGTAAATTATCTTCTCCTCCAGCCATGTCAAGATAGGTTTTTCCTATTTCATCAAGAGCAGGAGGTTTTAATTCCGATGGAGTTCCTGAGTACCAACCTCCATATTGTCTCCATACAGAATTAATTAGAAATTTGAAGTCATCATATACAGAAACTAAATATGGCTGTTGAAATTCAGGAGGAAGTGATAATTTTGAATGAATTTCTCGAAGAGAATGTCCACTATTCATCAATGATAAAACATTGTCCTCAATCCACAACATACAATTACTTGTATCAAGAAGTACTTTAGTAATTTCTTTTTTTCCTTTGATCAATGGACCATGACCAGGAAAAAGATATTCCGAATTTAATTTAGACATTTCTTTAAGCACTTCTCCCCACGAACCCACATATCTTTGAGATTTGGATGGATTTCCAGCATTCGGTAAGGACCATATAAAAAAATCACCTGTGAATAGAGCATTGTCTTTTTCTGAATAAATATAGGTTGCGTCATCAGTTTCACCTTTCCCGTGAAACAACTTCAGTACGGAATTGTTAAATTCAAGTTCATAACTATCATCGTATGTTGTATCAGGATAAGTAAATTCATTAGGAAAAACCGGAGAAGGTAATCCAAACTGTCTTTGGTTAATAATACCGTTATATCCAATAGTTTTTTTATAGCGATCAAACCTATTAACAATATTTTTATGACCAATAACTTCTGTGTTGCTATTCTCAAATGCATTAATGATGTAATCAGTACCAGTAACGTGATCTACATGTCCATGGGTATAAATAATAAATTCCACATTTTCAATTCCCCATTCCTTTAATTTACTTACAACTTGAACAGATGAAACTCCCATACCTGTATCTATTAACAATGCAGATGTATCATCTTTAAAAGCAGCTACATTTCCAAAATTTTTTATGAAAGCTAAATTTTTATTAACTTCAAACAACTCAACATTGAAACCCTCTTGAATACTTACCTGATTAGGCAATGTTTTTTTTGTTAAAAAACTTTTTGATAAATCAATAGGATTGTAGTTATTATCTGTATTCACAAACTGTAGTCCTTCTAAACTCATCTAATTTAGAGATCTCATCTGCTGTATTAACTAATAGTCTCCAAAAAACTGTTCCTTTATTTGTTGTTTTTATAGTTTTTATTTCTTCATTTTGGTTATTTGAGCTTGTTACCAAAAATTCATACCTTTCATTTTCTATTTGTAAATTATTAATTTTAAACTCAACAGTTGTATTGTTATTGTGCACATGTACAACCCAGTAACGTTCATCTTCTGGTACGGGCATAGATACAAATAAATCCCCATTAGCTAAGTCATATCTGCACATGGTGTACATAAAATCATAATTTGGCATTCTTGTTGAGGATCTTTTAGAGATACAAACCTGATCTAAATATCCGATTATACCGTCATAAGTATCCTCACAGCCGTCGAAGGGATTTTCGATAGCATCAGCAATATTCCTATCCAATTGATTCATAACTATATATGGACCCATAAAAATTAAAAAAACGTGGGTGATCATAGCAACTATTGAAATTTTTATAGTCCAACTTTTCATTTACAACCTTCATTGATAATGCTTGCGACAGGAATCGATATTGGATTTTCATAATAATTTAAGTTAGGTCCGTAAATTCTATAAATTAAGGTGAAATCATTTCCAAAATGACTTAATGTTCCATTTTGATTAATTAGATTATTATCTATTTTTATCATGTAATTTTCAGCACTTATCGATGTAAGCTCGCTTCCATTTGTAACTTGAGCAAACAAATCATCAAAAGTTGGTTCATCAAATAAGCTATTAGGATCTTGTAGATAATAATTATCATTTCCATAAATTGCATAACTCCAGTAACGTGCATCAGGAACTTCTCCTGATAGTGTGTAGCTGCAATTACCAGACAGTGACTCTCCCCCGTCATCAAAACTTGTCTGCAGATAAATAACTTCGGGACTAGCGCTAGGTAGTAATCCTAATAATGAAACATAAGCCCTTTGCCAAATATTTTGAGACTCTAATCCGTAATCAAGATAATAATTCCACTGTTTAATAGCATCTTTCCCAAAACCAGTTAGGAATGCGGCTGTAGATGTTGGTCTTGTAAATGGTAAAAAACTTACGATGCCGATAATTATTCCAACAATATATGGAAGAGACTTATTGATAGTTTTTCTCATCATATTTATATTAATTTAAGTTTTTTAGGCTTGATAGTTACTTTGAAGTAAATAAGAAAATTTTAATCATGGTCACTAAAATATAATCATGTCAGTTTTAAAAACAGATTTAACTTTATTTGAAAATCTAAGTGATTGGGAATATAAAGAAAATTTCACAACTGTAACATCAGAATTTGGAGAATTGGATATTCATTTTGTTGATGAAAATTCAACTAGTGATGAATGTGTTCTTCTTTTACATGGGAATCCTACTTGGGGATATTTATACAGAAACATGATCGATCCATTGAAAGAGAATGGATACCGAGTAGTTGTTCCTGATTTACCTGGATTTGGAAAATCTGATAAATTTTCAGTGAGATATAACTATTCCTATGAAGGATTTGTAGATTGGATGTCACAATTTATTGAGAATACTGATTTAAAAAATATTACACTTTTTTGTCAAGACTGGGGTGGCTTGATAGGTTTAAGACTAGCGGCAAAGTATGGCGATAGATTTGAAAAAATTGTTGCTGCAAATACAGGACTGCCAACTGGCAAAGCTCCTTTAAGCGAAGGGTTTGCCGTGTTTCGTGAATTTTTACAGATAAAACCAGACCTTCATGTTGGCGGACAGGTAAGAAATGGGACGACAAAAGGAATAGATGAAAATGCCCTTGCTGCATACAATGCTCCGTTTCCAGATGATGATCACAAACAAGGAGTTAGACAATTTCCAAACTTAGTTCCAGGGACACCTAGAACTCCAAGTGCGGAACCAAATAAAGAAGCCTGGAAAATATTAAGAGAATGGAAAAAACCATTTTTATGCGCATTTAGTGATAAGGACCCAATATTTTCTGGTGTTGAAAATTCATTTTATAAGTTAATTCCTGGGTGCAAAGACATGCCTCATGTAACAATTCAAAATGCCGGACATTTTTTACAAGAAGATCAACCAAATGCTTGCGTTGAAGCGATTCTTTCAATAAAAGATTTCTAAGTTGTAGCTACACCCCAATAGTTATATCCTAAAAAGCGTTGTGTGCCTGGTAAGTACATTGCATCTAATTCTTGTAAATTAAAATCATTACTCTTCAATAACGAAGGCATATCTCTATTTAAATGACATCCTCCAGCAATAGCAGGCCAGAAAAAATCAATACCGTTTTGGAACATTGCGACACCTTTTGATGGAGCAATACCGTGCTCACAGAATAAGAATTTACCTTCAGGTTTTAGAACTCTATAGATCTCTTTAAGTGAAAGTGATGGGTTTGGAATAGAACAGAGAGTATATGTTGAAATTACAGTATCAATAGAATTATCAGGAAGTGGAATTTCCTCAGCTGTTGTGATTAGAAAATCGATTGGAATATTTACTTTGTCGGCATTTTTTTGTGCAATCTTATTTAACTCTGCAGAAGGATCTACTCCAATAATTTTAGTTACTTTAGTAGGATCATAAAATTGTATATTTATACCTGGTCCAATTCCTATTTCAAGAACTTCACCAGATGCTCCAGGTATAACTTTTTTTCTTTGATACATTGTTGGCTTAGACGAACATCCCCTATTAATTGTGTTTGGAAGAATCTTTTTTTCATACCAAGATTTACTAATCAATCGAGCTATCGGTGCAAATATAAATAAAACAAATGATGATTGAATGTAATAAATTGCTTTTTTCATTAATACCTTAGAATTATTCTACTTTTACATTTTGGACATTGCGATAAAAATGAGACATACTCAGTTAGTTTTGTTCTTTTCCATTTATGTTTACATTTAATACATTTCATTATTTTTCTAATAATATTAATTAAATGGAAATTAATTCATTTTTTTTAGATTTAGTACCTTACCTAATTCCACTCCTTATGATAGGGGTTGGTACTGACTTAGATATTGAAAGTTTTAAAAGCTTAATAACAAATTCTAAAAGCTCAATTGTAGGGCTTTTAATTCAAGTTACACTTTTACCGATTGTTGGAATAGTTACAAGTTTGTTCATTGATAGTCAATCAGTAGCAATTGGAATAATTGTAATAATGTGTGCACCGGGTGGTCATATATCTTCAATGTATTCATCATTAATGAAAGGCAATGTTGCTCTTACCACATCACTCACAATCGTGACTCAACTTATTGCCTTTGCAACTATACCTTTTTGGTTAAATGTTGCGTCTATATTTAATGATAAAGTTGGCGTACAAGTAGAAATTGACTCAACAGAATTATTAATAGAGTTACTATATCTTGTTTTAATTCCAGTAATTATTGGGATGATTATAAAATATTATTTCCCGGAGAAAGCAACTAACTCCCAACCAAATATTAAAAAACTATTTACTGTTATTACATTAATTCTTGCTATAGGTGTACCAATAGAATTAAATGATGTTCTTGTGGATATTTTCAAATCATCATTTATTTTTGTAGTTTTAAATCTGATCACAATATTCGTAGTAATTAATCTTGTATCAAAAATAGCAAAAATTAGTGATGAAGACAGAAAAGGAATCATTGCTGAGGGTACATTACAAAATTTCCCAATAGCAGCTGCTGTAGCATCATTACTAGGGTTAAATATCATTACGATTGTTGCTTTGAGCTACTTCTTGATAAGTTCTATACTTGTGGGTTTTTACGCAATATATAAAAGTAGAAGTTAATCGTCTTTACTGTTCAATAATTAATATTTTAGCTTTTTGAGAACAGAACAACTTCGTTCAAAGGTATATGACTAGCTGTATGAGATCCGTAAAATGCCTTTTCAACAATCCCATTTTCATCAATAAGTATATCTGCTGGTAATCCTAGAAATGCACCACTCATATTAGAAGCTGGGTTATATCCTTTTAAAATGGCTTTTAAAAAGCGATCTACTCTAATTGTTATACCAACTAAAAATCTGAGGAAACTGTTTTGAACCTCAAACTTATCAAAATATATACGATCATCATCACAGAGAATTGTTATTTCACCATCATGTTTTTTTGAATTTTTTACTAAATCATCAAAGTCACAATCAAATATTGCAATTGGAACAAAATTCTCTCCGAATTCACTTTTTTTAGAAATAATTTCATTTATTCGTAAATGACAAAATGGACATGAAGAATATCTATAGAAAGATATCATAGCTTTCTTTCCTTTTATTGTTTCAAGATTAAATGTCGAACCATCTACAGAAGGTAGAGTTAATTCATTAATTGAATCTCCTTTTTTTAATTTCAAATAATTCCTTTCATGTTTAATTATAAATCAAGGATTAGTAATGATAGATTCTAAGATATTAAATTAATTTGAACTAATGCCCACCTCGAGGAACACCGCCATATTTCATCCTAGTGTCCCCCATGTAAGCAACCCTTTCATCTGGGTTAAGTGTTTTACAATCAATTATCTCACCAATAAAAAAAGTGTGAGTTCCTAAATTAATTTTTTGATCAGTTTTGAGCTCAAACCATACTGTTGCATTATCAAATATTGGAACTGAGTTTTTCGTTAAAGTTATTGGCTCTTTATTTAAAAAGCCTTCTGAGTACTCAGCAGGTTTTGAAAATTTTACGAAGACTTTTGTATATTCTGGTGAAAACATATTTAATGTAAAATATTCACTCCTATTCATTAAGTCAAAAGTGACACTTTTATTGTCAATGCCAACTCCAATAAGAGCTGGCTCCATACTTACTTGAGTAATCCAGCTAGCAGTCATACCATTGAACTCACCTTCTGCATGACTTCCAATGATGCCAAGTGGGCTTGGAATTTTCCAAGTAGATACGTTTATATCTTCATTAGTTACTTCTGTCATATCAAAGCTGTATTTGTTTTAATTCTATCAAGTTGTATCTGACTTGGCTCTGCACAACAAAACCAAGTTTCTGATAATTTTGGTACATTTTTATAACTGTAATTTGAATCTAATTTCAAATTAGATTGTGTCATATTTTCAATAATTTTCACCATACCTAGATATTGACTGTGCTCATCCAAGTCAGGAGTATCTAGTAAATATTTAAAAAGAGATACTTGTAATTTATTTACTTCTTCATTTTTATAATCCCACATGTAACTCAATGAATTTTTATCATAATCCTTTAAATATCTTTTGATTTCTGATCTTTGGAGAATGAGTGAATGCTTGGGAATCAATAATTTGATAGTTAATTGAATAGGGTCAACAGTTTCTCTAAGTTTATAATTTTCGATTAAATTAATTATGTCAATTAAATCATTTTGATTTGTCCATGGAGAAAAAGGCATCCAAGTTGGACGGATATCAATATTATTTGTTTGTGATATTTCTATCGCGTTGGACAAATCAGTACTTGAATGATTTTTTTCTAAAATGCTTAAAACTTCATTGTTTGTAGTTTCAAATGCAGATATAACAAATATCATATTTAAAGAAGAAAGCTCTTTAAAGTACTTTTCATACTTAATTATGTGCTCTACTTTAATTGTTGAATCATAAGTCACTTTAGGAAATTTTGATTTAAGGTTTTCAAGTATTTTTAAAGCATGGATTGGACCATTAAAAAAATCCGGATCATTAAATGATATGTGCATTGCACCAGAGTTAACTTGGTTTTCAACATCAAGTAATATTTTTTCTAAACTGTATGTCTTAAAATTACCGTTAAATGAGATTGGTATTGGACAATGTGTGCAAGAGTGTTTACAGCCATAGGTTGTTTCAACTGATCCAGCTATCAAGTTTGAAGATCCGTTTACTAGATGGGCATAATTTGATATATCGGGAAGAATGTCTCTATTTGGTATATTGTTTTTTAGTGAGAATAATTTATTTTTATTTACCTCTAAAAATGAATCTAACTCTCCATTTTCAATATTGCTAATGTGTTTGATTGATGAGTTAAAATCTTCAAGTACAGAACCATAAAGACCAAATGTAAATACTTTATTTGGCAATGTTTTGTTCTTTAAAAATTCAATAGATAAAACAGTTGCAGTATGCATTGGTGCATATATACCAAGTACATCATAATGATCTATATTTATTTCAGGATTATCAATTGAAAAGTCAACAATATCGAATTCAATATTTTCAGATTTATACTTATCAACAATTTCAGCGATAATTTTTGGTTGTTTACCTAAATCATAAAAAGATGTTAAAAGAATTTTCACAATAATTCTTTTATAAATTTAACCGTTTCAAAATCAATTGGAAGCGAGAGAGATATCTCAGTTATGTTACTTTCTTTCCAGGTTTCCAATTTCTTTTCTATGTCTTTTTTGGTACCTACAAGTGTTAGTTCATTTAACAACTCTTTTGGAAAAAGTTCTTCAGATTCTTTTTTATTACCGCTCAAATAAAGATTTTGAAGTTCATCTGCAATATCTTCATACCCATATTCACAAAATAAGTTGTAATAGAAGTTTTTTGATTTTGCGCCCATACCTCCAACATATAGCGTATAAATATTTCGTGCGGGATATAGATATTGATCAATTTCATCCTCTTCGCAAACACGACCAAAAACAGTTGTAACAATTTCAAATTTATTTTTTTTATCAGAGTCACCAGATTTTTTGAATCCATTATTTAGAGATTCTTTATAGATATCCTCACCCTTAATTGGTGAGTACATAAACGGTAACCATCCTTCCGCAATTTCGGCTGTTAGTTCTACGTTTTTCAATCCAACTGCAGCTAAATATATTGGAATTTCACTTCTGAACGGTTGCTCAATTAGCTTAAGTGGCTTACCTAAACCTGTTGTCCCATCACCTTCTAAAGGTAAATCATAATAATCGCCATGATGTTCAACTTTTCCATCCCTGCTAATAATTTTTCGAACTAGTTCTACATATTCTCTAGTTTTTTTAAGTGGCTTTCCATATGGTACACCGTGCCAACCTTCCACAACCTGTGGACCTGAAACACCTAAACCTAATCTAAATCTTCCTTTAGACATTTGATCAAGTGTTACAGCTGTCATTGCTGTCATTGCTGGTGTTCTTGCAGGAATTTGCATAATCCCTGAACCAATATTCATCTTCTCAGTCAAAGCGGAAAAATATGCAAGAGGTGTTACTGCATCGAAACCATAAGCTTCAGCCGTCCAGACACAAGTTACTCCTATATCGTCTAATTTTTTTATTAAATCTTTCTCTTCTGAAATATGAGGTCCAAAATAACCAACATTGATGCTTATATCCATAGTTTGTAATTTTAATGTATTTTAAAATTTTCGTTCTCTGTGAGAACATAATCCATTAGTATATCGTGTGATTCTTGGGGTAACTTATCATAAAGATTTAAACTTGAACATATTCCTACCTTTATTGAATTTGGATATCTTGCTAAAAGTCTGTCATATAGTCCCTTTCCCCTACCGAGTCGTACTCCAGATTTTGAAAATGCCAATCCTGGTACAAAAAATATTTCAGTACTGTTAGCTATCTCTATATTTTGTGGTTCCATAATTTTAAGTTTGTTGATTACAAAAGGTTCTTTCAAAAGACAAACATTCAACTCATTATCATCAAGAAAAGTTGTTTGAATTTCTAAAAATGTATTTAAGAATAAATTGATATTTAGTTCAGAGTCCAATGGAATATATGTACATATTTTTTTTCTTTCTATTAATTTTGATATAAATTTTTGATTTTTATTCGATAGATTAAATTCTTTGTAATCAACTTTTTTTAAGTTACTTCTAAAAATTTTTTTTTCGTACATTTTTACTTATGAATATGATATCACTGTAATATAAGCCCATGCTCAAGAATAAATTATTAAGCTGGATCAATTTATTTATTATGGTACTTTATACAATTCCAGTAACTTATAGTATTTGGTTAGTAGGCCTATTTAGTAAGTACGGTTCTCTAAAATATCACATTGCACAATCATGGGTAAATCCTTGGTTATGGGCAGCAAGAGCAAAAACTACATTTACAAAAGCTGTTGAATATAAGAACAATGAATCTTATGTTGTCATATCGAACCACTTATCAAATATTGATTCGTTAATATTATTCAAACTTCTTAAAATTAAATGGGCATTCATGGCTAAAAAAGAAGTTTATAAATTACCTGTCTTCAGAACAGCAGCTAGAGCATTTAACTTTATAAAAGTTGATAGAGACAATCCAAATGATAGAGAATCAATTAATGAGCAGGCTAGAAATCTTTTTAAGAATGGCTGGTCTTTAATGGTTTACCCTCAAGGAACAAGAGTGGATAAAAGTGAATTTAAAGAATTTAAAAGTGGTGCATTTCACATAGCACAACAAAACAATGTAAGAATCTTACCAGTAGTTATAGCTGGTACTGGTGATATTTGGCCTAAAGGTCGAAAATTCATGACTAGTGGAAAAGCATTCATTAAGACATTAGAACCTATAGACATGTCTAAATATACAAAAGAAAATATAGAAGATCTTGTAAAAGAAACTCATAAAAAGATGAAAAGTGTCTACGACGATATGACTATAAAACTTAAAAGCTAAATATGGAATTACTTATAGCAGCTGGTTATATTTTTATACTTCGTCTTATCGACCAAAGTTTAGGAACTTTAAGAACACTATATGTAAATAAAGGAAAGCCATTTTTTGGTGCAATTCTTGGATTTATTGAATCAGGTATTTGGATTATTGCTATATCTCAAGTTATAAAAGATTTGAACGATCCTTATTTGGCAGTGGGTTATGCTTTGGGATTTGCTGCAGGGACTATAGTTGGATCGTACATTGAATCATCTATTGCAATTGGTGATGTTGTTGTCCGTATATTTTCTCCAAAAGATAGTGATAGTAAAAAATTAGCGAAGGAACTACGAAGTAATGGATATGGTGTAACTGTAATAAATGGAGAAGGTATGGAGGGAGAAGTAACTATTTCGTGGTGTGTCACACCAAGAAAAAAAGTTAAAGAAGTTCTAAAAATTGTCTCAACTATTAGTCCAGACGCTTACATCACAACGGAATCAACAAATCCAACAAAACTTACTTCAAATCGTAAGTAATTAAATACCCTTCTCAAATTCGTCTTCGAAAGAAACTCTCTTTCTTTTCTTATTACCATCATTGTTTTCACGAGGCTTCGAAGATCTTGGTTTTCTTTCTCTCTTACCAGATTGTCTCTTCTCAATAGCATCTTCTGGTATTTCTATATCGTTTACAGGTGTTAAACCAACTTTTCCATTTTCAATGGAGTCAACTACTACCTGAATTTTATCTCCTACAGTAAGTACCTTTTCGGGGTCGCCGACTCTAATTTCAGAGTTAAATTTTGATATATGCATTAATCCATCTCTCCCAGGGAGAATGTTAATAAACGCACCGTATTTAGCAAGACTAACAACCTCTCCTTCATACTCTTGATTTAATTCTGGTTCCTCAGGATCAATAATTGCCATTACCATCTCTTTCGCTGTATCAAGAGATTCTTGTTCTGTTGAACCAAGTGTGAGTATTCCATCATCATCAATCTCAACACTTGCACCAGTTTCCTCTTCAATCTTCTTGATGTTTTTTCCTTTTGGCCCAATAACCTCACCAATTTTATCTTTAGGTAGTTCAATTGATTCCAGTCTTGGGGCATTACCAGATAAAGAATCAGCCGGTTCTGAAATAGTATCTTCCATGATATCCAAGATATGATGTCGAGCATCTTTTGCTTGCTCAAGAGCTTTTCTTAAAATATCGGACGGTAGACCTTCAATTTTCATATCTAATTGAAGAGCAGTTATCACTCCTCTGGTTCCTGCAACTTTAAAGTCCATATCACCTAATGCATCCTCTGCACCTAAAATATCGGTTAAAGTTACAAATTCATTATTTTTAGATATTAAACCCATTGCTATTCCTGAAACGTGTTCTCTAATTGGCACACCGGCTGCCATCAAAGAAAGACTTGATGCACATACAGAAGCTTGAGAAGTAGAGCCATTTGATGAAATAGCTTCACTCACAACTCTTATGGTGTAGGGAAAGTCAGCCTTTGGAGGAATAACAGGTAGTATCGCTTTTTCTGCCAAAGCACCATGACCTATCTCCCTTCTTTTTGGTCCCCTCATCATATAGGCCTCACCTGTTGAATATGGTGGAAAATTGTAATGATGCATATACCTCTTTGAGGTAACTGTATCTATTGTGTCTAACATTTGCTCAAGCCTTGACATGCCCAATGTTGTTACATTCAATACCTGAGTTTCACCTCTAAGAAACAATGATGATCCATGAACCATAGGTAATAAATTGATTTCAGAAGAAATATTTCTAATATCTGTAGGAGATCTTCCATCAAGTCTCGGACCTCCACTAACAACTCTATCCCTAACTAATTCTTTAAATATAGATTTAAAGGCTAATTTGATAGCTTTAGAGTTATCCTCTTCTTCATCTAAAAATTCTTCAACAACTTTTTCTTGTAATTCATTTTGACGTGAGCTTCTCTCAGACCTATCAATTATTGAGGCAATTTCATTAAGTTCGTCTTTGCAACTTGTTTCAATTTTTGACTTTAGTTCATCGGTGTAATCTTCAATTAGTGGCCAATCAACAGTTGGGATATCATTCATTGCAACTAGCTCTTTTTGAGAATTTATTAATGATAAAATATACTCTTTAGACATGTCTATACCGTCTGCAACTATTTCTTCAGATGGAGCAAGGCTTCCTTCGTCTATTTTTTCAAATGTATTTTCCTTAGCACCAGCTTCAACCATCACAATATCAATTTCATTATTTTCATTGAGTTTTCCAGCTATGACCATGTCAAAAATTGAATCTTCTTGTTCTGTATTTGTAGCTTGTACAACCCATTCATCATTAATTAGAGACATCCTTACTGCACCAACTGGTGATTCCAATGGAATACCAGCAAGTTGTAAACCAAGTGAAGCAGCATTTAAAGATAAAACGTCATATTCGTTTTCATTATCAACACTCAAAACTGTTGCAATAATTTGTGTTTCACATCTAAAGCCATCCTTGAAAGAAGGCCTTAGTGGTCTATCAATTAATCGACAAGCTAAAATTGCTTTCTCTGTTTGCCTTCCTTCTCTTCTAAAAAATCCACCAGGAATTTTACCAGCGGCATACATTCTCTCTTCGACATCGACAGTCAAAGGAAAGAAATCAATTCCTTCTCTAACTGATTCATTTGCAACTGTTGTTACAAGTACATTTGTATCTCCAGATGTTACAACTACAGAACCAGGAGCCTGGAGAGCTAATTTACCTGTTTCAAATTTAATTTCTTTATCACCAATATTGCATGTGACATTTGTTACGGACATTTATCCTCATTTCCAAGATGAGGTTATTAATTGCCAGCTTTCCTTAAAAGCTCTCAATTAACAACGCTCTATCTTATATTTATTTACTTTCTTAAACCAAGTTTATCAATTAAAGAACGATATCTCTCAACATCTTGATTTTCAAGATATTGAAGAAGCCTTTTTCTTTTACCCACAAGCATCAATAATCCTCTTCTTGTGTGATGGTCTTTCTTGTGTATTTTTAAATGATCGGTTAAATCATTTATTCTTTGTGTAAGTAAAGCAACCTGTACTTCAGTTGAACCGGTATCATTTTCAGATTTACCGTATTCTCTAATTATTTTTTCTTTGGTTGTCATTCGAAATAATAATAGTAGTCAATAGATCTAAAGTGTAAATTATATGTATTTCTTTACGGATTCAATATCATCTAAAACTTGTTTTTTTAACTCATCAATATTTTCAAACTTTTGCTCATCACGGATAAAATTTTTCAAAAAAAGCCTTATTTCTTTATGATATATATCATCATTAAAATCTAAAATATGAGCTTCAATTTTTACAGAATCCTCATCATCAACTGTTGGATTTAAACCTATATTTGCAACGCAATTGAACCTTTTTTTATCAACTTCAACAACACCGTAATAAACTCCGTATGTTGGTAAAAATACTTCTTCATCTAGTCTGAGATTTGCAGTTGGAAAACCTAATTCACTTCCTAGTTGTTTCCCTTTTTTTACCTTACCTGTAAGACAGTAATCTCTACCCAATAGATTATTAGCTTTATCAATCTCACCAGAAGTTAGATAATATCGTAATTTAGTAGATGAGACTTTTTCATTATTTATTAAAAAATCTTCCAAGAGAAGAACATTATCTTCACCAAAAGAATCAATTAAGGAGTTTATATCACCAGATCTGTTTTTACCAAATTTAAAATCTTTACCAACAACAATTTTTTTTATACCAAGGTTTTCATCCAAGAATTTACAAAAATCAGCAGATGATATTCTATTGAATTGTTCAAAATTTAAATAAATTAAATTTTTCGGACTAAATGATTCAAAAATTTCATTTCTTTCTTTTTTTGAAACTAAAGGTTTAAGAGAATCATTGAAGTAAATCTTCGGCAACACATTGAATGTAACAATATCGAATTGTTTATTTAAATCTCTTGTTTTTTTGAATAACTCTTGATGAGCTAAGTGAACTCCATCAAACGCACCAATGCAGACAATTTCAGAATTATCATTAATTTTTTCTGTTGGATCTAGTTTTTCGTAAATTTTCATATTAAAACTTTTTGTGGTTTGAACTTATTTTCATTGTATGGTTCATAAATGGCAACAATTGAATTTTTATTTTCTATTATATGTGGACCATCAGATCCAAATAATGAACTTTTTAAAAAATTTCCATTTTTAATATCTTTTAAAACATCATCCTGAACTGAAATAATTGGGATATCAAACAAAACTCTCCAATCTAATGGTTTAGGTGTATCTGTTCTCTCTAACTGTTCAATGTTTTTAATAACATTTGAATTTTTTTTACTTAAAGTTCCAATTTCAATTCTATTAATTGAAGATACCACCGCTTTTGTACCAATTGATTTGGCTAAGTCTACAATTAATGATCTGATGTAGGTTCCCTTACTCACTGTTGCAATAAATTTTCCTTTATTTCCATCGTAACTAATTAATTTAAAATTATTCACTGCTACATCTCGTATTGGTAACTCTACTTCTTTTTCTTGTCGTGCATACTTATAAAGTCGTTTACCTTTTACTTTTACTGCAGAATAAATTGGTGGTACCTGTTTAATATTCCCTGTAAGTCCTGAAATACCCTTTTTCAATTCTTCTAACTTATTTTCCAAATTTATTGACTCGATTTCTACCAACTCTGAATCGGTATCATTGGTTGCTGATTCAAACCCAAACAAAGCCTCGAATTCATATGTCTTATGAGTGTTTTCAATGTAATCAAATAATTTTGTATATTTATTTGTTGCGATCAACATTAATCCTTCCGCGCTTGGATCTAATGTTCCGGAATGTCCAACCTTCTTGAATTTATATTTTTTTTTAAAAAATGTACAAAGATCTTGAGATGTCCAGCTATTAGGTTTATAAAGTAAATAAAAGTCAGATTGATTTTCTAATTTCATGTTCAATTTTTTCAAGAATAAATTCAGGTGATTGGTTACTAGAAAAACCACTTGCAGCTACATGTCCCCCTCCACCAAAAATAGAAGCAATTTTTTGGACATCAATATCGCCTCTCGATCTTAGACTTCCCTTAAATGAACCGTCTTCTTGCTCTTTTATAAGTAATGCAACTGTTGATTCCTTAACAAGTCTTACAACATCAATAAGAAAATCTGTTTCTTCTGGTTCTACTTGATAATCTTTGTAGTCATTTTGAAATACAATTGAATGTGCAAATTGTAAGTCTTCATTTAGGACTATTCTTTCAATTATCTTGCTTTGAAGAGTTAATGCGTTGAACTCTATTGAACCATATATATTTTCACTTATTTTAGAAAGATTAGCTCCATTGCCTAAAAGCTCAGCAGCAATACTAAATACTTCTGAAGTTGTATTCGAGTATTGAAAACGACCCGTATCGGTAATTAAACCTGTAAGTAGACAGTTTGCCATTTCTTCATTAATTTCAATATTTTCATCTTTAAATTGTCTGAACAATACTTGTGTTGTACTGGCTGCATGAGGATCAATAATCTGTACATCTCCAAAAGATGGATCAACATGATGATCAATTACAACAACATTTTCAGCTGCTAGTACAACTTCTTCGTATTTACCAAGCCTTGATGAATTTCCACAATCAAATACAAATACAGTGTTGTATTTTTCTTTTAAGTCATCTGATATTAGGTGATAAGGTAGGTGATTAAGATTAGATGGTAATTTAGTTGTTATATCGAAATCAACATCAGATATAATATTTTGTGAATCTAAAAATAATTTCAAGGCAAAAGCAGATCCTAAAGCATCTCCATCTGGATTTACATGACCAGTTATAAAAATTGGACCATTATCAACATAATCAATTAACTTAGTTTTCATTTATTGTTCCAATAATCTTATTTATTCTATCGATGTCATCAAATGAATTATCTAGTTCAAATGTAATTGAAGGGACATATTTAGTCTTCATTTCTTTTGAAAGTACTTTTTGAATCTTTTGTTTACTTCTTGCTAAAGAGTTATTAAGTGATGATTTATTATTTTCAATTGAAGAGACAAGTACGGTGGTTTTTTTCAAATCAGGTGAAGTTGATACATATGTAACAGTCGCTTTATTTAGAACTGGATCAGAACTATTTAAAAAACAATCAGAAACAATTTGTTGAATCATTGGATTGATTCTGTTTATTCTTCCACCTCTTAAGTTCTTATCCATAAGATTTAGACTGCAACTTCTCCCAATATTTCAATAACGTCACCTTGTTTGATATCTTTATAATCTGATAAGCCAATACCACACTCAAGACCTTCATTCACACTTTCTACATCATCCTTAAATCTTCGCAAAGAAACGATACTGCCTTCGTATATAACAACTCCATCTCTTAGCAATCTAGCTTTAGCTCCAAGTTCAACTCTACCCTCTGAAACTACTGAGCCTGCTACAACACCCACTTTTGGAGCTTTAAATGTTGTTTTGACATCCACCATACCTATTACAGATTCCTCAGTTCTTAAAGTAAGTTCACCAATTACAGCTTCACTTATATCATCTATTAATTCATAAATTATGTTGTATGTTCTAATGTCAATACCTTTACTTTGGCCCATATTTCTAGCTTGACTATCAGGTCTAACATTGAACCCAACAATCATTGAACCTGTTGCACTTGCTAGATCCACGTCGGACAATACGATACCTCCAACAGCAGCATGGACAATCTGAATACTTACATCACCATCAGAAAGTTTTAAAAGACTGTCTTTTATTGCCTCAACAGAACCATTTGTATCAGCTTTAACAATTATATTTATAGTATTTAATTCACCTTCTTGAAGTAATTGCATCATCTCTGATACACGAGATTCGACAGTGTAAGCAGTATCATCAAATTGTTTTAATTTGTTTTGATTTTCTTCAGCCTTGTTTTTTGCAGTTTTTTGATTCTTTGCAGCAACAAATTGATCTCCAGCAATAGGGGAAGTGTCCCAACCAATAATGTCAGCAGGAGAACCAGGAGCTACTGATTTCAATGTCACTCCATTATGATCAAACAGGGACTTAACTCTACAAAATGCTCCTCCAGCATAAATAAAGTCACCAGCTTTAAGTGTTCCCCTTTTTACAATTACAGTAGCGACGTTACCTTTGCCAACCTCCATCCTTGATTCAATTATGAAGCCAGATGGTTCAGCTTCGTAGTTGCTTTTTAATTCTTCAATCTCGGCTACCAAATTTAAAGTCTCTAATAAATCATCTATACCATCACCGGTAGTTGCTGAAATCTCAACGACTGGAATATCGCCTCCTAAATCTTCAGAGACTACTTCGTATTTTGTAAGATCAGCTTTTACTAGTGTCGGATTTGCTTCGGGTAAATCACATTTATTAATTGCTACAACCATTGGGACATCTGCAGCTTTCGTATGATTAATTGCTTCTATTGTTTGAGGCATTATTCCATCATCTGCGGCAACAACAAGAATTACTATATCTGTTACATCTGCTCCCCTGGCTCTCATTTGGGTAAAAGCTTCATGGCCTGGAGTGTCTATAAAAGTTACACTTCCTGATTCATTAGTTACGTTGTATGCGCCAACATGTTGTGTAATTCCACCAGCTTCACCAGAAGCAACCTTTTCTTTTCTTATATAGTCCAACAAACTTGTTTTCCCATGGTCAACATGGCCCATAACAGTTATGATTGCAGGTCTTGTTTTCAACGAATCTGGATCATCTTCAAACTTCTCAGATTCAATTATGTCTGATCTTTTTATTTCTACTTTTTCTGCAAACTCTGGTATTGCATTATATTTTTCAAAAAGTTTTTCAATCTCATCATTATTTAATGTCGAAGTAAGTGACTGCATTATGCCAAGAGACATCAAATCTGCAACAACTGTAGTGGCATCAAGATCAAATATGGATGCTATTTCCTCTGGTGTAGATCCTTCTGTAACTTCAATTATGTTTATATCTACATTTTCAACTTCATCAATTGTTTCATCTTTTTCAATAACTTGATCTTCTTCTGTAAGAGTGGCTTCCTCGTTAATTTCAACACTTGTTTCTTCTTCAATGTCTTGTTCTGAAGATTCTTCTGCAAAAGCCAGTTTTAACAATTCTTCATCTTCTGGTACTAAGCCTGATGATGCTGTTTTAACTTCAAAGCCTAATTCTTTTGCTTTATGAAGAACGTCAGCAGATGCAATGTCAAGCTCTTTAGCTATTTGGTGAATACGTTTTTTTGCCATTTAATCTATTCTTCTTCTTTTGTAGGCTCTTCCTCCTCAGGAGGTGAATCTCCTAAACCCTCAATATCGATTTTGTATCCAGTTAATTTAGCAGCGAGACGAGCATTTTGACCTTCTTTACCAATTGCAAGTGAAAGTTGACTATCTTTTACAATTACTTTTGCTGATTTTGTATCTTCGTCCAGAATTACTTCGTCGATGTCAGCTGGACCAAGTGCTTCAATTATGAATCTTACTTTATCTTCTCTCCATTCAACTACGTCTAATTTTTCACCTTTTAATTCATTAACTATTTGTCTAACTCTTGAACCACGTGAACCTACACATGCTCCTTTTGGATCAACATTTGGATCGTTCGAGAATACTGCAATCTTTGTTCTACTTCCAGCTTCTCTAGCTATAGCTCGTAACTCAACAGTTCCATCAGTTAATTCTGGAACCTCTAATTCCAACATTCTTTGTACAAATTCTGCCCTATTTCTGCTGACAACAATAGGTATACCCTTTGACTCAGTTCTTATCTCAGTAATTAATGCTTTTATTCTGTTTCCTCTTTCAAGACGTTCAAAAGGTATTCGTTCACTAGATGGGATTACAGCTTCTGCGTCTTGTAAGTCAATTATTGTTTGGTTAAACCTTGGATCAAATTGAGTAACAATACCAGTAATTAACTCACCCTCTCTACCAATATAAGCATCTAATACAGTAGCTCTTTTTGCATCTCTTACTTTTGTTGACATCATTTGTTTAAATGATTGTGCAGCTATTCTTCCAAAATCTGAATCACTTATATCAGGTTCCCATTCCTTAATTACATTTCCATCAACATCAAGCTCTTGAGCGTATACAGTTATTTCACCACTATCAGGATCTAACGTAACTCTTGCTTCTTCTGCAGCTCCAGGAATTCTCATATAAGCTGACCTGAAGGCTGATACTAAAGCCTCATACATACTATCTACATCGACACCCTTGTCTAAAGCAAGAGATTCTATAGCTTGCTTAATATCACTTCCTAATTTCATATTTACCTCAATTTTTTACTTTTTGCCTAAATTTGTTAAATCTAATATTTGCTTTCTTAATATTTTCGTATTCAAAATTATGAGTCAGTCCATCATTTAAAATCTCGACATCTTTTTCGTTTATATTGACTAAGTTTCCAATGAATGTGTACTCTCCATTCTTTGGATTAATGAGATTAATTTTTATTTCTTCATTTAAAGCTAGTTCAAAGTGTCTTTTTGTTTTTAAAGAACGCTCAACACCTGGACTAGAAAGAATTAATTCATACGTACCTTTTTCAAGCCCTATATCTTCAAGTAGTCTTTGTATTTGATAATTCAGTCTCTCAAAGGTACTCAATTCCTGGTCTTCTTGTGAAAAAATATATATCTCGACTTTAGAAATTGATTCGTTGCCTGAAATGTTTAAATCATATAATTCTAGATTTTCAGTTTCCAAATATGTTGAAATAGCAAGGGAGATGTCGTTTTTGATAACCACTTGATCACCTCCATTCATAAAAAAAGTGGGCTTTGAACCCACTATTTTGTAGTTAAGTTGTTAATTTAATCTTAACGTAAATCTGATTTAAGATAAAGAATTTTTAATAAGCTTTAGAAAATATAGCGAAATTACCATTTTCAGAATCAGAATTAACTGCTTTTTCTGAATCAGTATTTTCTAAAGGGTAACATCTAAGGGTTGCGCTAGTCTCTTCTTTAATTTTTAATTCATCTTCCTTATTTTCCTTCCAAAAACACGATACAAAACCTTTTTTACTGTTTAATACATCAATTAATTCGCTGAAAGATTCAACATGAGTCGTATTTTCTTTAAGAGTATTTTCAGAATTTTTATATAAGTTATCTTGAATTTCATCAAGAAGTTTTTTTAAGGTATTTTCAACGTCATCCATAGGGTATGAATTTTTGGACTCATCATCTCTTCTAGAAACAAGTATTGTATTTTTTTCTATATCTTTAGGTCCTACCTCAACTCTCAATGGAACCCCTTTCTGTTCCCACTCATTAAATTTAAAACCTGGTGAAACTTCTGATCTGTCATCAATGATTACTCTAAATTCACTAAGAGAGTCGTTTAATTGATTTACAACTTTCATTACTAAATCTTTATCTTTGTCATTTGGGATTATCGGAACGATGACTATTTGATGAGGAGCTAGTTTAGGTGGAAGTTTTAAACCTTTATCATCTCCATGAGCCATGATTATCATACCTACCAATCTTGTGCTCACTCCCCAACTAGTTTGATACGGATGTTGTAATTCATTATTCTCATCAGAAAATGTAATATCAAATGCTTTTGAAAAGTTTTGTCCTAATTCATGAGAGGTTCCTGCTTGAAGTGCTTTCATGTCATTCATCATTGCTTCAATTGAATATGTTGTTGTAGCGCCTGCAAACTTTTCTATATCTGATTTTGTCCCTTTGATAACAGATACAGCTGCTGCTTGTTTTGCGAACTCTTCATATATATCCAGCATTTTTAACGCTTCTTCTTTAGCTTCATCAATTGTTGCATGAGCAGTGTGGCCCTCTTGCCAAAGAAATTCTGATGTCCTTAAAAATAATCTTGTTCTCATTTCCCATCTAACTACATTTGACCATTGATTGATAAGCATTGGTAGATCTCTATGGCTTGATATCCACTTTGCAAACATATGATTTATTATCGTCTCAGAAGTAGGTCTAACAATTAATGGTTCCTCTAACTCTTTACCACCTGCATGTGTAACAGTTGCTAACTCTGGAGAAAACCCTTCAACATGTTCAGCTTCTTTTTCAATAAATGATTTGGGTATAAACATTGGAAAATACGCATTTTTATGACCTGTCTCTTTAAATCTTTTATCTAAGTAAGACTGTATATTTTCCCATATCGCATAGCCATAAGGTTTAATAACCATAGTTCCTTTAACAGGTGAATAATCAGCAAGGTCAGCAAGTTGTACAATTTCGGTATACCATTGATTAAAATCTTCAGACATGGGGGTCAGTTTTTTTACCATACGTATATTCTATTACGTTAACTAATCATTATCTTGTTTTGAAGTAATCTCAACAACTGATTTTTTTCTATCCGTAAAGCTATTTATATCACCTTGAGAGTTCAACAAATCTTCAACATCCTTTTGAGCTAGTTCTGCTGCATTATCATCTGCAGCTGCCAATCTTGATTCGATTCCTTCTTCTACAATCAAACGTGCTTCATCCAGTAAAGAAGTCACCATATCTTTTTCATTTACAACCCTTACAACCTCACCACGTATAAATAAATGTCCCTTATTTTTTCCTGCAGCAATACCAAGATCTGCTGATCTAGCTTCTCCAGGTCCATTGACTACACAACCCATTACAGCAACTTGAAGAGGTATATCTTCTTTATTCAATGCCTCTTGTGCTTCTTCAGCAACTTTAATGACATCAACTTCAGCCCTCCCGCAACTTGGACATGCAATCAAATCAAGAGAATTTCTCTCTCTAAGTCCTAGATATTCGAGTAACTGTCTACCACTTTTGGCTTCTTCAATTGGGTCGGCTGTTAATGAATATCTGATTGTATCTCCAATGCCTTCATTTAATAGTGTTGAAATACCCGCTGTGGACTTTATAAGTCCTCCTGGAAGTGGACCTGCTTCGGTTACCCCTAAATGTAAAGGGTACTCAACTTTCTCTGCAAGCAATCTGTATGACTGAATCATTAATGGTACATTTGAATGTTTCACAGAAATTTTTATATTAAAGAAATCAACATCCTCAAGATACTTTAATTCTGTCATAGCTGACTCAACCAAAGCTTCAGGAGTAGCGTCTCCATATTTCTCTAGCAAATCTTTATCAAGTGATCCACCATTTACCCCAATTCGTATTGGGATGTTTGCACTTAATGCTGCTTTTGCTACTTCTTTAATCTGCGATTCTTTTCTAATGTTTCCTGGATTAAGTCTTAGACCGTCTACACCCGCTTCAATTGCAGCAAGTGCTAACTTATACTGAAAATGTATGTCAGCAATAATCGGAACTGGACTTCTTTGCGTAATCTCAACAAGACCTTCAGCTGCTTCAACTTCATTGCAAGTAACTCTTACAATGTCAGCTCCATTTGAGGCAATTTCATAAATCTGTGCAAGTGTCCCTTCTACATCTCTAGTCTTAGTAGTTGTCATTGACTGCACTGATATGGGGAAATTAGAACCAATTCCAACTTTACCTACTTGAATTTGAGATGTCTTTCTTCTGCTATATATCATAAGTTAATTGGTTGTGTTATATCTAAATAAAATGCTGTAATTCCAATAAAAACAAATACAAAAATTACAACAGCTGCAACAGGGTAAAGTTTTTTATCTGATATTTTTTTCCCTGTTACTCCCTCTATCAAAGATAGCAAAACACGACCTCCATCTAAAGGTATCAAGGGAATTGCATTAAAAACGGCGAGAAAAACATTAACAAAAGCAAGTAAACTGAAAAGATTTATATATCCATTATCAGCAATTTGACTTCCAGCCTGGGCAAGGCCTATTGGACTTAATGGTCTAGCTTCGTCTGGTACAATTTCTCCAGAGTAAGTACCTAATAGTGTTCGTATATTATCTGGACTAAGTAAAGTAAATATTCCATCTACAGCAGCTACAGTCATTTCAATTTCTAAACTTGTAGTAAATAATGCTGCATCTAAAATTCCAACATCTGTTTGTTGTATTACTGGTGAGACACCAAGATAACCAATTTCTGAACCATTGATGTTACGCGTTTCTAAAATTGCAGAAGTTAGGTAAACACTGTTTCCCCGAAGATATTTAATACTGACTTCTTTGCCCGGATTGACTTCTATAATCGAAACTAGTTGATCCCAAGTCTCAACATCTTGACCATTAAATTGAATAATTGTATCTCCAGGTCTTAGACCAGCTGATTGGGAGGGAGAAATATCTTGTTGATTGATTGAATCACCTATTGTCTCAATATTTAAGGTTGGCTGTGTAACTCCATTTGTAATAAAGATCGCAAATATCATAATCCAGGCTGTTAAAAAATTAACGATAATCCCTGCAGAGGCAATAAAAAGTTTTGTTGTCCATTTTGAAGTATGAAACAATTCACTATCTTCATATCCTTCAACTTGCTCAGACTCGTCCATACCGGGTATCTTTACATATCCGCCAAGTGGGATCCCTTTTAAACCGTATTCTGTACCGTTTCGTTTAAAAGAAAATATTTTTGGACCAAAACCAACAAAAAACTCAGAAACAGCAACCTTAGAATATCTAGCAGCAAAATAATGTCCTGCTTCATGCATTACCACGAAAAAGGTAAGCATTAATATAGTCAATATCCCATTCATATACTTATTATCTCACCTAGAGATTTAAATAAAAAAAATGTAAAACAATTAAAAGGTAAGGAAAACTAATTAAATAAGAGTCAATTCTATCAAGTAAACCTCCGTGACCAGGAAATATTGTTCCAGAATCCTTAACATCTATTAACCGCTTAATCTTTGACATAAATAAATCACCAACAACTCCTAGTGAGATAAATATGATTGAAACTATAAATGAAGAAAGATAACTTTTATCAAGATTGATTGCAATATTGAAAGTCATAAATAAAGTTCCAATAAACAAACCAGCTAAAAATCCTTCCAAAGTTTTATTTGGTGATATATTTTCAGCAAGTTTTCTAGAACCAATTCTTTTACCAATTTCATACGCAAAAATATCAGATGTTGCAATTGCAATTATCGAAAAATAAACGAAAATCAATTCTTGAGATTTTAAAAGCCAACCTATTGATGCTATTCCTATTGAAAACCATGAATGAAAAACCATAGCGCTCCCAAACTTTTCATAGATTGAAAAATTTGTATAAAAACTTAAATAAATTATCAATCCAAGTGGAAATATAAAATATGGAATAAATATGTTTGATAATTCATAAAAATAAACAACTAATAATGGTGCAAGTGCTGAAAATAAAAGTAAAGGATATGGTATAAAAATACTATATTCAAACAGGTCGAACCATTCTTTAGCAGCAATGAATGCGACTAAAACAAACAAGATAAAAGCACTTAGCTTAGATAGAAAAAATAAGGAGAGAATTGCAAATAAAATTACACCTGTAATAATTCGTTGATTTTTATTTTCATCATTAGCAGGCTCAACACTAGCGACCTCATTATCTACCGGCAGCTCAACAACACCTGGCCAAAATGTTCCTTCTTCATCTGAAGAAAAAAAGAATTTAAACTTCGAGTAACTCATTTTCTTTTACTTTGTAAAGTTCATCAATTTTCTGGACAAACTTATCTGTTAGGTCTTGTATCTGAGCTTCATATCTTTTCAAATCATCAGCTGGTAAATCATCTTTTAACTTTGAAAGCTGGTCAATTCCTGTTCTTCTATGTGACCTAATAGAAACTTTTGTATCCTCTGCAGCCTTTGAAGCTACTTTTGTTAGTTCTTTCCTTCTTTCCTCAGACAAAGCAGGTATAGGAATCCTTATGATATCTCCATCAGTTGCAGGATTTAATCCTATATCTGCATTTTGAATAGCTTTCTCAATTTCTTCAAATGAGTTTTTATCGAATGGTTGTACTACAAGCAGTCTAGGGTCGGGAACGCTCACAGATGCTAGTTGTTGAAGAGGTGTTTTTACACCATAATACTCGACCTGTATTCCGGTAACTAAACTTGGATTAGCTCTTCCAGTTCTAATTTTTCCAAACTCATCAATAAGATGCTCAATGGAGATGCCCATCTCTAGCTCAACTTCTAAAATGATATTATCTGCCATAGTTACGAAATGATTGTTCCCATTTTTTCACCCTGTAAAACTTTAAAAATATTTCCATCCTTTGTTCCATCAAAGACTCTTATAGGCATATTATTTTCCTCACATAATGTAATTGCTGTTAAGTCCATTACTGAAAGTTTATTTTCTAATACTTCTTTGTAGGTAAGTTGCTCATAAAGTTCAGCAGAAGAATTTTTTTCTGGATCATCACTATAAACTCCATCAACTCGAGTTGATTTGAGAACTATTTCTGCTTCAATTTCTGCTGCTCTCAAAGATGCGGCTGTGTCAGTTGTAAAGTAAGGATTACCTGTACCAGCTGCAAAAATAACAACTCTACCCTTTTCAAGGTGTCTAATTGCTCGCAATCTTATGTATGGCTCTGCAACAGAAGTCATTGTAATTGCAGATTGAACTCTTGTATTTGTTCCATTTTTGTCTAGTGCGTCCTTAAGGGCAATTGCGTTAATTACAGTAGCAAGCATACCCATATAATCTGCATTTGCTTGAGCCATGTTTTTAGCAGGTTCGCTTACTCCTCTAAAAAAGTTACCTCCGCCTACAACAATTCCAATTTGGACTCCTTTTTCACTAGCCTTTGAAATCTCATCAGCAATCCTAGTTAATGTATTAGATTCAATACCAAAGTTAGTATCTTGATCTGCAAATGATTCTCCAGAAAGTTTAAGTAAAACTCTGGACATGTTTTATTTGCCTACCTCTAGATGAGAAAATTTCTTTATGTAAATTCTTTCACCCAATTTACCTGACATTTCTTCAATCATTACGCCAACTTTTCCTTCATAAATTTCAGGGTTTACAAATATTTGTTCATTTAAAACTGTATCACTATAAAAAGATGAAATTTTACCATCTACTATTTTTTCCATAACTTCTTTTGGCTTACCTTCGTTTTCAGATTGTTTTAAAATAATTTCTTTTTCTTCGGTGATTTTCTCTTCTGGAACATCTTCTATATTCAAATAACTAGGTCTCATTGCTGCTACATGCATAGCAATTTGTTTTGCAATATCTTTAAACTCTGGTGACTTAGCAACAAAATCTGTTTCACAAGCCAGTTCAACTAAAACTCCAGCAACGGCTCTGTCTTGTTGAAAATGAATATATTCACCAATTGTGCCTTGATTTGCCTCTCTATCGGATCTTTTTTTAGAATCAGCTAACCCCTTTTCTCTAAGATACTTTACGGCAGCATCAAAATCGCCGTCTGTTTCTTTAAGCGCTTCTTTGGCATCCATCATGCCAGCACCTGTCATGTCTCTTAGCTTTTTTACGTCTGAAGCTGAAATACTCATTCTTGATTATCTCCATCTTCTACTTCTTTTCTCTTTCCAAGACCTTTCAAGCAGGCATCAGCTATTGCAGTTGCTATAACCTCAATAGATCTAATAGCATCATCATTGCCCGGAATAACAAAATCAACATTTTCTGGATCTACATTGGAATCCGCTAAACCGATAATAGGTATATCTAATTTGCTTGCTTCGGTTAATGCAGTAGTTTCATTTAACAAGTCAACAATAAAAATTGCCTCAGGCAATTTATTCATATTAACTATTCCTCCAATAGATTTCGTTAATTTATCAATCTCTCTTCTGATTCGCAATCTTTCAGGCTTTGGATAAGCGTTTATTTCACCAGAACTTTCTAAAGCATTAAGTTCATTGAGATAAACAACTCTTTTAATAATCGTTTTGAAGTTAGTTAACATACCCCCCAACCATCTGTAATTTACATAGGGCATTTGAGCTCTCAATGCTTGTTCCTCAATAACTTTTTGTGCTTGAGGTTTTGTACCTACAAATAGGACCTTTCCACTATTAGCTACAAGTTTCTGCACAAAATCTTGTGATTTTTCAAGTGATTCATAAGTAATTCTTAAATCGAGTATATGAATTCCACTTTTATCACCATATATATATTTATCCATTTTTGGATTCCAACGTTGTGTTTGGTGACCGAAATGAACGCCTGCTTCAAGCAGTTCTTTCATTGTTGCTGACATATTTCTCCTTTGGTTGTTCATCCCATATTTCTTTGCTTTCGCGGTTTCCAAACTTTCGTTCACCAAGGAAACTTGCAAATATGGTGTCTATTTCAATTAAATGATAATCAAATTAAGGTTTTATTCAACCCCTTGGATGAGTTCTTTTATATTTTTCTTGTAGTTTCTTTTTTGAAATATGAGTATAAATCTGAGTTGTTCCTGGATCAGAGTGTCCAAGCAATTCTTGAACAACACGCAAGTCAGCACCACCATCAAGTACATGAGTAGCAAACGTATGACGAATATTATGAGGAAAAGTACCAGTGATTAATTTTACAATTCTTCTTACTTCTCTATCAGTAATTTGGTTACCTCTTACACCTAAGAAAATAAATTGATTATCGTTATTTTTTAAAAATTCTGAACGATTACTTTTTAACCATAGTGAGATTGTATTATATGCTTGGTCAGTCATAGGTAGTATTCTTTCTTTTCTTCCTTTTCCAATAACCCTCAAAGATCCATCATTTTTAACATCATTTATCCTCAAATTAACTAACTCAGATACTCTTAAACCAGAGGAATAAAGTAATTCAATAATTGCTTTATTACGAACATCTTTGGCTGTAGATGTCGGCAATTTATCTATGAGATTATTTATATAATTTGTTGTCAAAATATTAGGTAATTGTTTTTCTGTTTTAAGATTTTCGGATTTTCTAAATGTTTTTCCTTTATATTTATCAAGCTTTGATGACCATAATAAAAAGTTATTTACTGAAGTTAGTTTTCGATTGATTGTAGATTTTGCAAGTTCAAGACTAAATAAATAATCGACAAAATCTTCATTTTCAAATAAATTTTTATTTGTATTTTTTAGATAATCAAAATATTGTTCTAAATCATTTTTGTAGGCCGTGCATGTATGATCTGAATAGTTTTTTACATTTTCAAGATAATATATATAATTTTTTAGTAATTCTCTATTCTGAATTTTCAAGCTTTAATTCCAACCTTCTTTGAAATATTGATAATGATAATGTAATAAGCAAATACATAACAGTAAGGACTAAATATGTTTCTTGATATCTAAAAGAACTTGATGAATATAGTCGCCCTTTGTAAGTTATATCGTTTACGGCCAAAACAGAAAGAAGTGAGGAGTCTTTCATCATAGATATAAAATCGTTTCCAAGTGCTGGAAGCATGTTTTTAAAAGCTTGAGGTAGTATTATATATCTCATTATTTGTTTCTGATTTAATCCTAATGATTTACCGCCCTCAATTTGACCACGACCAACAGATTCAATACCGGCTCTAAAAACTTCTGCAATGTAAGCACCATAAAAAATAGCTAAGGCAATTATTGCTCTAAGTAACATTGGTACTTGATTTCCACGAATATTAAACAACTCTGCTACATCTACAACTACGACAAAAGCAATTGTAAATAACAAGATAATTACAGGAACTCCCCTGATGAATTCAATATATGTTCTTGATAAATTACTAAAAAAAGCATTTTTACTAATTCTTCCTACACCAGCAATGAGACCAATGAATAATGCAATAAAAAAAGAAACTAGCGTACTTAAAAAAGTAATTCCTAAGCCTGGAAGAATAAACTTTGTAGCTTCAAGATATTCTTTATTTCCGGTTGATTCATCTATTTTGAAAAGAATTGTAAATATCATATATGTAACTATCAGAAATAGAAATATGACCCATATATTTTCTTTTTTAAATATTTTGAATTCAGAAATCATACTAAAAAGAATAGGCATAATTGCTATCAATTATGCCTATTCAAAATGTTTTTTTAGTTATCTATATAATCTAATAGATCTTGAAGTGAACTTATATCACTATCTGTAGCAACCATAATTCTTTGAGCTATGTTTATGTAGCCAGTTGAGAAATCAATAATTTCATCTCTTTCTTCAGTTATGGTTATACCATCACCAGCAATATCAAATTGACCATCAGCAACAGCTTGTATCATTCCATCCCAAGCTGCAGGTGTATAAACTGGAACAAAATTTAGAAGTTCGGATAATTCTGTAAATACGTCATAATCCCAACCCTTAGCTTTTCCATCCGCCAAATCAATATAGTTAAATGGTATGTATGCATTTTCTACAGCAATTATCATGTTACAACCACCGAGATCTGGTAATCCATTAGCACCAGTTGTCACTGTTGCTTCAGAACATGGTCCAGTACCAGTTGCTTCTGATGCAGTACCTACATCTTCTGCAATTCCATCATAATCAAGAGTAAAATCCGGATTAAAGTAAGCTTCATTTATCTCACCTAATTTTCCAGATTCTGTCATTGCTGCAAGTCCTTCGTTAATTACGTCAACTAATGGACTTCCTTCTGGAAATGCAAAACCTAACAATTCAGATGTCAAATCTTCACCAACAAGTTTTACATCTTCCGCATTGGCTCCCATATAACCAAGACCAGCAGTTTCATCAAGCAATGCTGCAACGGCATCACCAGAAATTACAGCTTGTACAGCAAAATCAAATGTGTCATATGCAACAACATTATCCTCACCAACTAGCTCGACTGCTTTATCAAAGTTTGTGGTTCCCTTTTGGACTGCAATTACTGCAGTCGGACCTGAGCCTCCACAGGAAATTAAAATCATTGAAAATACTATGAAAAATAGTATTCCTTTTTTTAATTTCATAAAATATATCTCCTTTATTAATTAAGTACTCTAGTTTTACACAAATTTACATTAAAAAGTAAAAAAAAAGAGATTATTTATTCATCTAATGTATTTTTATATTCTGGTTGCCTTTTTTCTATAAATGCAGACATACCTTCCATCACATCCGAATGTACAAACCTGCTGTTTTGATTGTCAGTTTCATTACTAAGAGACTCATCAAAGTTTGTATTTAAACCCTTTCTTATTTGATCTTTAATCATGCAAATTGATATAAAACTTTGTTTGTCAAGAAGGGTAACTAAATTATCTAGTTCAGTATCTAGATCTGGTTTCTCAACAAGTTTGTAAAGTACTCCATAATCATTTAGTGTTGTCCCGCTTATCTCAGAAGCAGTCATCATTAGCTCCTTTGCTTTCTGAACTCCAATTATTCTTGGTAGGATCCACGAACCACTGAAATCTACGACTAATCCTCTTCTAGCAAAAACTTCGATAAATCTAGTTTCAGGTGTAGCAATAATGAAATCACTAAGTAAGATCATATTTGAAGCAGCACCCGCACAGACACCATCTACAACAGCGATCACAGGTTTTTTACATTCCCATAATATTTTTGAAGCTTCTGATACATCTTCCATAGATGCATTTAGATTTTCAGCTAATTGAGCACCGGAAGAGAAATTGTCATTAACTCTGTTTAAAACCAAATATTTTGTCTCACTTTTTTCAAATTCTTTAATTTTCTCTTTTAATTCTTTCCAATCATCAGCAGATATAGAATTTGAGGTTTTTGGACTATTAAAAGAAATAACCAAGCAATTATTTGTTACGTTACTTTCTAAAACCATAATACAAATATTAATCAGTTTTTATATAGAATGTAGACATGGGTTTTGATCCAAATAAACCATATAAAGCTAACAGAATAGATTATGCAAATATCATATTTGCGTTAATCATCACCCTGGCGGTTGTTGCGTGGGCCCTAAGTTAAAAGAAAGTCTATGAATATCACAAACTCCATATTTTTGAATCATATTTAAATGTTCTCTTGTTCCGTAACCTTTATTTTTTTCAAAAAAATATTGAGGATATTTTGATCCAAAATCTACCATTAAATTATCTCTATAGACCTTTGCAATAATACTTGCCAGTGCAATGGAGTAACTATTATCTTCTCCCCTAACTAAAGATATTGAACCAAATTTGTCTATTTTGAAATGATCAACATATACTTTGTCTGATTTTTGATACAACTTATTGATGGAATTAAACAACACTTCTTTGTTTGAGACGGATATGCCATTTTGGTCAATATGTAAATTTGAACATTCTGAAATAGAATATTCGATCTTATTAGCTTTTACCCTTTCATAAATTTCTTCTCTTTTTTTTGGAGATAATTTTTTAGAATCTTTTACATCCTTTAACAAATCTAAATGTTGAAATTCAAGCTTTACGGCAGCTCCAACAATAGGCCCAGCTAACGAACCACGACCAACTTCGTCAGCGCCGATAATTCTTTGATTTTTATTTTTGGCCCAATTTTGATCTTCAATCATTTAAATTCTTGAATTCACTGAACGGATATATTTTTAAATAGGCTTTACCAATTATTCTATCCCTTGAGATAGGACCAAACATTCTCGAATCAAAACTGTTCTCTCTGTTGTCTCCTACAAGAAAATATTCATTTTCAGATAATTTAATGTTAAATGAATCTCCGCTGTAGGTATTATTTATATTTTTGATTTTTAACTCCATGTCATTAACAAAAATTGATCCATTACTTTCTATATTTATTTGATCACCAGGTGTACCTACTATTCGCTTAATATATACCGTGGCTTGATCATTAACTTCATTTTGAGTTATTAAATTCCATATTTTTAAATTACTAATCAAAAGGTCGGTGTTTAATGGAATTGAGGACTGTGGAGCGTAAAATACCACAATATCACCTAAATTATATTCGTAATCAATAATCTCATCTTTTACAACTAAAACTCTATCGTCAATATTTATATTTGGGAACATTGACAAACTTGGAATGAAATATATTTGAAATAAAAATGTTCTTAAAACAGTAGCTAGTACAAAGGCAGCTAATATAGTTGTGAAATTTTTAAGAAATTTAATAATAATTTTATTTTACTTTAGGTAGTTCTGTCTTCTTTGATTTTTGCAGATTTTCCGATTCTATCTCTTAGATAATAAAGTTTTGATCTTCTTACTTTACCTTTACGAGTAACCTCTATTGAATCAATAATTGGCGCATGTATTGGAAATATTCTTTCAACACCAACTCCAAAGGAAAGTTTACGAACTGTTATCGTTTTGTTGACAGAAACACCTTTTAAAGAGATAACAACACCCTCATAGGTTTGAATTCTCTCTCTATTGCCCTCTGAAACTTTGACATTAACTTTTACAGTATCACCAGCTTTGATATCCGGTAAATCTGATTTCAGTTGGTTGTTTTCAATTTCTTGTATTAAATTCATGTTCCCTCAGATTGAAATTATAGATATAAAAAGAGTTTAAATGTCTTTTAAATTATTCTTTTTCCATTCTTCAATTCTTTTATGATCGCCAGAAAGCAAAACTTCAGGAACATTAAGATTTCCATAAATTTCAGGTCTTGTATACACAGGAAAATCAGATTTGTTGTTTGTAAATGATTCATTTGTTAAAGATTCTGAATTCCCAAGAATTCCTGGAATTTTTCTTACTAGAGCTTCAATTAAAAACATTGCAGGAACCTCTCCACCAGATACAACAGTCTGTCCGATCGCAATTTCATAATCGCTATGCATTTCGATTATTCTTTGATCAAAGCCTTCATATCTTCCACAAATAATATTCGCTGATTCATATCCGTGAAGATCTTGTATCAAATCTTCATTTAACTGCTGTCCGCTTGGTGTTAAAAATATGTTGATATCTTTTTTAGATTCCTTAATTGCATTATCTAAAGGCTCAACCATTAATACCATACCTGGTCCTCCACCGTATGGAGCGTCATCCACTTGTTTATAACTACCAATGCCATAATCTCTTAAATTTGTACTGCTAAATTCAAATAATTTTTCTTCAATACCATGTGAAAGAACGCCAACATTAATCCACTTTTGAAATATCTCAGGGAATAAAGTAATAACGTTAAAGTTTGATAACATTCTCTAAATTTGAAATTGCAGACAAGCTCTTTTTTTCTGTATAAAGAGTATTTCTTAAAAAAGGCTTCTTATTACTTTTCTCAATAAGTTCAACAAATTCTATATCGGTTGTGTGCTGACCGTGATCAGCACCTGAAGCTCTACTAATATTTTCATTGATTAGTGTTCCACCAAGGTCATTTACACCTGCATGAAGTAGTTTAGAGGCACCATCGTGTCCCAGTTTTACCCAGCTTGCCTGAATATTATCGATTGAACCATGAAAATAAATTCTTGCAAGAGCATGGATTAAAGTTACTTCATCCCAAGTAGGTCCTGGCATGCTTTTTCCCTGAAGAAAAATTGGCGAACCCATGTGAACAAAAGGCAATGGAACTATTTCAGTAAAGCCCTTAGTTCTCTTTTGAATCCTTTTAATTAAATCAAAATGATTGACCCAAGATTTTATATCATCAATGTGACCAAACATAATTGTTGCTGTAGATTTAATTTCTAAAGAATGGGCCACTTCCATAACATATCCCCATTGTTCAGATGTAATTTTATCTGGACATAAATATTTTCTAATTCTGTTATCAAGTATTTCAGCAGCTGTACCTGGTAGTGTATTTAATCCTGCATCCTTAAGTAAGATTAAATAATCTTCGATACTTAAATTTATAGTCTCAGCACCCTGCCAAATTTCTAAAGGAGTAAATCCATGTATATGTAAATCAGGTACTTCTTTTTTTATCTGTTTTACAAGTTCTAGATAAAATTTACCCGTGTACTCAGGATGAATACCCCCTTGCAAGCATACTTCAGAAGCTCCGTCGTTAAATGCTTCAACACTTCGTTTCACAACTTCTTGTGGCTCTAAGTTGTATGGTTTTTCTTTCAGGTTAAGACTTTTTGGTCCTTTTGAGAATCCACAAAAGCCACACTTAAAATAGCATTGGTTTGTGTAATTAATATTACGATTTTTGACAAAAGTTACATCATCTTTGTTAATTGAACGATTTAAATTATCTGCAACTTCTGCGATTTTGTTTATGTGCATACCAGACGTTTTAAAAAGTTCTTCTAATTCATCATTATTTATCTCATTTCCCTCTTGGGCTTTAGATAAGATTTTTTCAAAATTAGTTGATTTGAAGGATGATGAAACATTATATGTTAATCCATTTAGTTTAGGAATTTCCTTTCCAGAGCCTGGAGACCAATTTGCAGGAAATCGTTTGTACCCTCTTACATCTCGTAATTGTAAAAAATTAGTAAATTGAATTTTTGATAATAATTTCCGAGCTTTATTTACATCAACTAAAGAAAATAGTGTTCTCTCGAATAATTCGAAGTTTGAAGTATTTTTTAATTCTTTTATCTCTCTATAACTCCAGTCTCTTAGCCAAAGATCTTGAACTCCTTTTGCTATAGATTCCTTTGCCTCCTCTATGGAGTTAACATATTTTGATATTTTAAAATTAAGTGAAGGTTGAATACTCTTTAGAAATTTTATGTTTTCTAAATCTGTCAGAAGTACATAGGATGGATTTAATCTTGTAATTACTTCCATGTCATTTTCTAAATTATTAGAGGATCTATAAACTATCCTGTGGGAATCAACATCTTCAAATTCTTTCCAACTTTTGTAGGTTACAAACCACTGAAATGATTCATCAAGTTTACTGTCTGAAATCGTTTGGAAATCTTTTTTATGAATTTTTTCAAGATCAACTGATTTGTCTATGTAAAAAGATGAAGTTCCCTCTTTTTTTCTTGAATTTAAATAAATTTCATTATCTGAATCACACGGACGAATCCTCAGAAAAGATATGTTATTTTGTAAATTCATGTTCTTTTGGGTATCCATTTTCATTAACTACACTACTTACTTTTTCATAAATACTTGGACTTAACCAGTCTTTATTTATATACGAAGGATAGACAGGTAAACGAGGGATAAGATTTTGATCTGTTTGTTTAATTACATTTTTAAGTTCGATTAGATTTGGCCAATTATGATCTGGATTAACCCAATCAATTGTTTTTGGAGATATCCCTCCAAGATCATTTATTCCAGATTTTAAAAATAATTCAATATTGCTTGCTAAATTTGGTGGTATCTGTAAAGAAATGTGATTTGGTAAAAATAACCGTGTTGTTGCAATAATTCTCATAAATAAGTCGTTTACAATTTCTGAATGGTTCTTCATTAATGTATTTTGCTTTGCTCTGAAATTTTGAAGTATCACTTCCTGAATGGATGTATTTATTTTACAGGTTTGAATAAGTTGATATATGTCTTGAATGATTTCATTTTTGGTATCAGTAATTCCTAACAATAGACCAGTGGTCATTGGATATTTTTCACTCATTGCATTTTCAAGAGTTTCTAATCTTAAGTTTATATCTTTAGTTTTTGCCCCATAATGTGCTTTACCTTTTTGAGATAAGTTTTTTGAAAAGGATTCAAGCATTAAGCCCCCAGATGGTGAATGTTGCCTGTATTCTTTAATTTCCTTTCTTGACATTAAACCAGGATTAATGTGGGGAAATAAATGGTATTTTTCATTTACTCTTTTTGCATTTTCAATCAAGTAATCAAAAGTTGTACTAAAACCTAATCGTTCTAGCTCCTCTTTTGCAAAAGACCATTTAATTTCTGGCTTATCCCCGAGTGTAAAAAGAGCTTCAAAACATCCTGATTTGTCTCCCACATTTGCAATAGCATCAACTTCTTCAAATGTAAGATATGTACCTCCATCTTTAGGTGTTTTTACAAAAGTGCAATAAGCACAAGCGTCCTGACATAATGTTGTTAAAGGGATGAATACTTTAGGACTATAAGTAATTGTTTTACCAAAATTTTGAACTTTTATATCATAGGCCTTATCGAGTAATTCTGAAGTTGGAATATTTCCAAATATATAATTTTCAATTTTTTTATCTAAAGTAGACATAATTTTCAACAATTCGATAATATTATGATTTGATTGTACCAATATTTTTGTAAAAAAAACAGAAGTGAGGAATGACAGTTGGTTAACGTATCTTTAGTTGGTTTCGGAAGAGTTGGTAGGGACATCTATAGACAAACTCTGGAAGAAGACAATATAAATATCGTATCTGTATCTGATACTGCAGATAAAGATAATTTAATTTACTTACTTAAATACGATTCAATTTATGGAAAATTGAGTCATGAAGTAAATATCTCTGATGACGTAATAACGGTTAATGGAAAAGAAACTATCTTTAATTCCTGGAAAAATGCAGATGAATCTGATTGGATGAGTCTAAATACAGATATTGTCATATTAGCTACTGGTAAACCTCAAAATTTAGATGAAGCGCAAAATCATATCTCTAAAGGTGCAAAGAAAGTATTTATAGCTTCAACTCCAGTTGATTTTTCAAATATTCCATTGCTCGTTTCTGGATGTAACGATGAATCTATCAGTTTGGAATCAGACATTATTTCTTTTGGCTCAAATACTGCAAATGCGGTTGGTCCCATTCTTAAAGTTATTGAGTCTGAGTATGGAATTAATGAAGTATTTTTAACAACGGTTCATGGATATTCAAATTCGAATCGTCTTGCTGATGTTGCGGGTGCAGGATTTAGAAAAAATCGAGCAGCTGGAGAAAATATCATTCCATCAGTTACTAATTCATCAAAAGTTATTGAGAGTGCATTACCAATGCTTAAAGATAAAATAGCTTCGTTTTCAATGACAGTACCCGTGCCAGATGGAAGTACGATCGATTTGACTTTGAATTTAAAAACTAAAACATCTAAAGATGAGGTAAATAGTTACCTTGAGAAAGTAACCGCAAATAATTCATTGAAAAATATTATTGGATTTACATATGATCCAATAGTTTCTTCAGATGTGGTTGGAAATTCTCTTTCTGGGTTAATTGATGGATTATCAACTATGTGTATTGATGAAGATAAATTAAAACTAATAATTTGGTTTGATAATGGATGGGGTTATGCCTCAAGGATCATTGAAGCCGTGAAATCATCGGAGGTACAATTTGAATAATATTGGAATAAATGGCTTTGGAAGAATAGGTAGGTCTATTTTAAGAATAATTGTTGAATCAAATTCAGATTTAAATGTAATTGCAATTAATGACCTAGGTGATAAGGAAACATTATCATATTTATTTAAACATGATTCAATAATGGGAATTTTAAACATGAATGTTGAATTAGAGGATGATTCCTTAATTGTTGGAGACAGAAAAATTAAATTAATATCCCACAGTGATCCTGCAGAGATTCCTTGGAGTGATTTAGGTGTTGACTTGGTAGTAGAATCAACTGGCTTTTTTAGAGATAAAGACTCGTTAGATAAACATATCTCCTCAGGTGCAAAAAAAGTTGTCCTAACAGTACCCCCTAAAGATGAAATAGATGCAACAGTAGTTTTAGGTGTAAACGACAATTCCTTAAATCCAGACGATAAGTTGATTTCTAATGCATCTTGTACGACTAATTGTTTAGCTCCAATAGCAAAGGTATTAAATGACAACTTTAAAATTAAATCAGGATTGATGACAACTGTTCATGCTTATACAAATGATCAAGCGTTAGCAGAGACGACTCACAGTGATTTCAGAAGAGGAAGGAATGCAACACAAAATATAATTCCAACATCTACTGGTGCTGCAAAGGCTGTTGGTATGGTTCTTCCTGAATTAAATGGAAAACTTGATGGAATGGCAATGAGAGTTCCTGTCCCGAATGGTAGTGTTGTAGACCTTGTTGTTGAGGTAGAGAAAGATGTAACTATTGATGACATAAATAATGCAGTAAAAAAAGCCTCTGAAAATGAACTTAAAGGAATTTTAGATTACTCAGATATTCCACTTGTTTCTACAGATATTCTCAAAAATCCTCATTCAAGTATTTATGATGCTTCATCAACACAAATATTAAATAACAACCATGTCAAAGTAGTTTGCTGGTATGACAACGAATGGGGTTATTCAAATCGTGTTGTAGATTTACTTGAAAAATTATCAAAAGATGAATGATAAATTGCCTGAGGCACCAAAAGCAGCTGGCAACTATGTTACAGTGAAAAAGATTGGTGACTTTATATATACTTCAGGACATGTTCCAATCACTGACGAAAAGAAAATTATAGGCAAAATCCCTAATGAAATTTCTATAGAAGAAGGGTATGATGCAGCGTCATTATGTGCGGAACTTACTATTGCTTCACTTTTAACAATTTCAGATATAAAAAAATTGATTCCTGTAAATGTACTAGGATTTGTAAATTGTACATCGGACTTTACAGATCAACCTAAAGTATTAAATGGCTTTACTGATAAATTAGATGAATTCTTTTCGGAAAAACCAACAAGGTCTGCGGTGGGAGTTTCAAGTTTGCCACTTAATGTCTGTGTTGAAGTTCAATCTGTGTTTTATATAAATGAATAATTTTATAGTAGGAATTAGTACAGGGAATAAAGATGTAAAAATGTCTGCCGGTGAAATTGAATGCTCAGTTTTAAATTTTGATTTTATAAAACAATGTAACAATCATGGTGCACAAGTTAATATTATCCCGCAACAAAATAGGGAATCAATTAATTTATCTGGAATAAACGCACTCATTGTTACTGGTGGAGGTGATATAAATCCAAAAATGTATGACCAAAACCAAGATGATACGATAGAAAGAGTAGATGATTTACGTGACTTAACAGAATTAAACCTACTGAAAGAGGCTGAGAATAAAAATATTAGAACATTGGCTATATGTAGAGGCCATCAACTATTAAATGTTTACAAGGGTGGAACACTGCATCAAGATCTAAAAAAAAGTGGTTTTAATGAAATTGAACATCAAAAACCTTATGATGAGGCGAGAAGATATGTTCATAGAATAAACATTGAAAAAGAAACAAAATTAGAAGGCATTGTCCAAGAAAAAAATTTTGAAGTTAATAGTATACATCATCAAGGTATCGATAAATTAGGAGATGATTTAATTATTTCTGCAAGATCTGAAGATGATGTTATCGAAGGAATTGAAATAACAAATGGCTGGGACGCAATTGGAATACAGTGGCATCCTGAATATTTAGATGATGAACCAACAAGTAAAATATATGACTGGTTAATTAACAGTTAGATAAAGACTATCGTCTTTGTAAAAAAAATTATCTTTATCATAAGATACAACAAATACTTCATCTTTTTTTTGAAGATTACAAAGAATTAATTTTGACGAATAAAAGTAATCTAACATTATTACTTCATCTGATAATTCATAATTAATAAAAAATCCTGGCCATGGTAAGAGTTCTTTATTTTTTAAAGATCTATAATTATCACTTATGTAGACGTCGAAGTTTCTATTATTTTCAGCATCATCAATTGAGTTGACATGTTTAAATTTAATTAAATTTCTATCTTTCAGGTGTGATTTAAAGTCTTCGATTTGAAAGGGACGATTATCTACAACTACAGAAACATCCTTCATATTTATATCTCTAAAATATTTGTCAATATTTATATACTGATATCCTTGAAGACCGTGAGGTTTACCTAATTTTCCGATTAAGTATGAACTATTTTCAGTCAATAAATTCAACAGTTGATTGAAGACCCTCTTCGTCTGCAGCAGCTTGTGCTACAGTTCTGATTGCTCGGGCAACTCTTCCACGTTTTCCAATGACTCTTCCCATGTCACTTGGAGCAGTTCTTACTTCAATGGCAACATTCTCATCATCAGAAGATGAGATATCTACTTTCACAGATTTTTCATCTTCTACAATTTGTGAAATTATATATTCAACAACATTTCTGACAATTTTTCCAGTATCACTCATTCTTCTTCGCCTTTATTTCCTTCATCAGCGGATTCTTCATTAGTGTCTTCAGCTTGATCTTCATTTTTCTTGTTGTGCGCTTTTGAGCTGCTTTTTATTTTTGGTTCCGGAGGTGTAGGAATGGATACAACTTCACCCTTTGAGGATCTCCACTGGGCCCATGCTCCCGAAATCTCCAATATCTTCTGTGCTCTTTCTGAAGGTTGAGCACCTTTTTCTAACCATGACACAGCTTTTTCAACATCAATTTCAACTGATGAGGGATTATCTTGTGGATTATAAAATCCGAGATCTTCTATGAATTTTCCATCTCTCGGAGACCTTGAATCAGCAACAATAACTCTAAAAGTTCTATTCTTTTTTTTACCTCTTTGGGCTAGCCTTATTTTTACTGGCATTTAAATCCTTATCTATTAGCAATTAACTATATTAGTTAATATTTAACTTAATGACTTATGAATTATATTTACTATAAATAATTAGTGCTAGTAAAGATAAATTATTTAATGTACCCTAAGAAATATGGAATTAATAGAAATTTCACATCCTCTTAAAGATCATTACCTAACTAATTTAAGAGACAAAAATACTGATTTTGATACATTTCGAGATTCTGCATCAAAACTATCTTATTTTTTAGTTGTTGAAGCTACAAAACATCTCACTACCCTTTCAAAAGAAATAGATACACCACTTACAAAGACTAAAGGTGTACAAATCGAAAATAATTCGGTTGCGATTTCTGTTTTAAGAGCTGGTCTTGGACTCATGGATGGCGTGCAACAATTAATACCAAATATCTCATTTGGTTATATCGGAGTTCAAAGAAATGAAGAAACAGCTCAACCAGAAAATTATTATGAAAAGCTTCCTGATTTAGTTGATAAAAATGTATTTATCTTAGAGCCAATGTTAGCAACTGGAGGTTCATTATCGTTCGCCATTGAAACTGTAAAAAAATATAATCCGAAAAATATTCATGCGTTAACAGTAATCTCAGCGCCAGAAGGCATAAATAGAATCAAGGAAAACCATCCTGACATTACCCTAGTAACTGCTTCAATTGATGAAAAATTAGATGATAACTGGTACATTGTTCCTGGCCTTGGGGACATGGGCGATAGGCTATTTGGAACAACTTAAAAGTAATGTCTAAATGCATTTTGATTGTGATAGATTCCCTAGGTGTTGGTGAAGCTCCTGATGCTGAAAGTTATGGTGACATAGGTGCAAATACTTTTGGTAATGTAGCAAAAGCAAATGGGCAGCTTAATCTACCTACTTTTGAAAAGCTTGGTTTTGGAGCAATTACAAATATAAACGGACTCAAAGATGAGGTTACTTGCTCTCTAGTAGGAAAACTTGCAGAGTCATCAAAAGGAAACGATTCAACTACTGGACATTGGGAAATCGGTGGATTAATAACACAAAGAGATTTTTCAGTATTTCCAAAAGGTTTTCCAAGCGAACTAATTGATAAAATATCTTCAGAAACAGGTTACGAATTTATTGGAAATTATCATGCGTCTGGAACAGAAATAATAAATGAACTTGGTGAAGAACATCTAAGTAGTGGTAAATTAATACTTTACACGTCAGGTGATTCAGTTTTTCAAATAGCAGCTCATGAAAATATTCTCTCAATAGATGATCTTTACAAAATTTGTAAAATATCAAGAGAATATTGCAACGAATACAATATTGGCAGAGTAATCGCTAGACCATTTATTGGTGATAAAGGAAATTTTCAAAGAACTTACGATAGAAAAGATTTTGGAATTACACCCCCAGGAGAAACTATTCTTAGCCAATTATTTAAAAACGGGAAGAATTCTCTGGGAATTGGAAAAATTTCTGATTTATTTGGTGATGAGTTTCTCAGTAATTCAATTCACACAGAAGGTGATAAAAATGGATTGGAAATATTGATTAGTGAATATGAAGACAACCATTATGATTTTTATTTTATTAACTTAGTTGACCTAGACATGCTTTACGGTCACAGAGAAGATCCAGCAGGATATTATGATGGTTTAAAAATTATTGATAATGGCTTAGATGAGCTAATCAGTGTCTTAAATGATGACGATATAATTATTATTACTGGTGATCATGGTACTGACCCAACTGATGGTAAGACTGATCACTCTAGAGAATATGTACCATTTATTATTTACAAAAATAACCTAAAACCTAAATATATTGGTGAAGGTGATACTTTTTCAGATATTGCTGCAACTATTTCAGATATTTATGAAATCGAAAATATATTTCCAGGTAAAAGCAGGGCCAATCATTTATCATGACTGATAGGGACAGAATGCTAGATAAAATTAATGAAGCAAGTAATTATTTAAAAGAGAATTTTAATTCAGAGGTTTCGTCTGCAATAATTTTAGGCTCAGGCATGGGAGGCTTTGAGAATAGCTTCAATCCAATTGCAACTTTTGATTATTCGGA
The DNA here is from genome assembly GCA_902615855.1 of uncultured Candidatus Actinomarina sp. Taxonomy (GTDB): domain Bacteria; phylum Actinomycetota; class Acidimicrobiia; order Actinomarinales; family Actinomarinaceae; genus Actinomarina. The sequence continues at coordinate 52,014 of CACMQN010000001.1, read as the reverse complement.
AATACCAAACTTTATAAAACCAGCCGTACAGGGGCATACTGGTACTTTAACCTTTGTTGAAGTTGAAGGTAAAATTACCGCAATATTATCAGGTAGGGCACATTATTACGAGGGCTATGATATTCATGACCTTGTATTACCCACTAGGGTCTTAGCTACTTTAGGAATTAAAAACCTAATTGTAACTAATGCTGCTGGTGGTATAAACGATAATTACTCGCCAGGAGACATAGTTGCAATTAAAGATCATATAAATTTAACGGGTAATAATCCATTAATAGGTAAAAATTTAGATGAATTTGGTCCAAGATTTCCTGATATGTCAGAAGTTTACTGCTTGAAGTTTAGAGATTTAGCAAAAGAAGTTTCTAATGAATATTTTGAATACAAGGAAGGTGTTTACGCTTGGTTTACAGGACCAACTTATGAAACTCCATCAGAAGTCAATTTTGCAAAAACTATTGGTGCTGATTTGGTTGGAATGTCCACAGTTCCAGAAGCAATAGTTGCGAAGCATTCTGGAATTGATGTAACTGCATTTTCATTGGTTACCAACTTAGCAGCCGGTATTTCTGATTCACCATTATCACATGAAGAAGTAATAGAAATTGCTGACAAAACATCAAAAACATTTCAAAATTTTATGAGAAGTTTTTTAGGTCAAATTAATTTAGCTATTTAAATTTGTAATATTAAAATAGAAAACATGAAAATAGCAGTCTGTGCAAAACAAATTCCAGATCCAGCTTTAGATATTACATATTCGGAAGGTCTTGTAAGTAGGCCAGATGAACAAGTTTTAGATGATACAGACAGATACGGAATAGAAGTCGCGTTACAGTTAAAAGAAAAATTTGATGCAGAAGTAACTGTCATTTCTATGGGGAAAATGGGCACAGAAAAAGGTATACAGCAAGCTTTACAAATGGGCCCAGACAAAGCACTGGTTTTAGAGGATGATTCTCTTTCTGGATCAAATTCATTGATGACAGCAAATGTCCTAAGCGAACTTTCCAAAAAAGTTGGAGCTGATATTACAATTTTCGGTACTGAATCAACAGATGGATATTCAGGTGTTATTCCTCAACAAGTATCAAGAATGCTTGGGCTTCCTTGTATTTCCTATATAAAAGCAGTAGAGATAGCTGACACTGTTTCTCTTACTAGGCAGACTTCTACAGGTTCAGAAAAAGTTCAAATGCCTTCAAATTGTGTACTATCTGTTACAGCTGGAGGTGTAGAGCCAAGATATCCAAACTTTAAAGACATCATGGCGGCAAAATCTAAACCAGTTGAAAAAATATCTCTGAGTGATATCGAATTTAGTGCTATTCAGAATATAGAATTTATAGACATTAAAGATGTCTCAACAACAAAACAAGGTGAAAAAATAGTAGATGAGGGCGATGGCTTTCAAGTAATAATTGACAAACTGAAGGAATTAAAAGCTATATGAAAACATTAATTATTGGTGAAGTTGTAGAAGGTAAGCTTTCAAGTGGAGCTTTGGAAATAATTGCAAAATCAAAAGAATTAGGACTAGAGTTTGAAGTCGCAACAGTGGGAACAGTGGATTCACCAAATATAGGCTCTGATAGTTTCAAAAATACATATTTAAAATGCAATGAAAACCAGCTAAGTCTTGGTTCAGTTGCAAATACTCTTAAAACAATGGTGGACGAACAATCAATTTCACTTGTTATGGCTCCATCAACGTATGTTGGTAGAGATTTAATTGCATTCTTGTCTGTAGATTTTGGTTCTAGTCAAGTCTCAAATGTTATCAATTTCTCCGTTGATGGTGAAAATGTGATAACTTCTAATTCAATAAATGGTGGAGAAAGTGAATATAATTCAAAAATTACTTCTGATAAAAAGCTTCTTTTAATAAGACCTAAATCTTTTGAAGAAGTTCAAGTTGAACTAAATAGTACAAATTATGAAACAGTTGAAATAAGTTCTGAAGAGCCAGAGGTATTTGATATATTTATTGAAGAGAAATCTGGACCACAGTTAGAGGATTCAAAAATAGTTGTGTCTGCTGGTCGAGGAATGGTTGATAGTTCAAACTTAACTTTAGTAGAAGATCTTGCAAATAAACTTAACGCTGCAATTGGTGGCACCAGGGCCATAGTTGATGCAGGTTGGATGCCTTATTCACAGCAAGTTGGTCAAACTGGTAAAACTGTGAAACCTGATGTTTATATAGCATTAGGTATTTCAGGAGCTACCCAGCATCAAGTTGGAATGAAAGATTCAAAATATATTATTGCAATAAATAAAGATGAAGAAGCCCCTATATTCCAAATTGCCGATCTTGGATTGGTTGCTGATACTTTATCTATAGTTCCAAAAATTACTGAAAATTTATAATTTAAAACTTAAAGTCAAAAGGTAATACCTCTTCAAACTTATATTTTTGAAAGTCGTTATCATTTACAACGATTACATGTTCAGTATTGAATTCTGACATCCTTTGTCTTGAAATTCCACAAGGAAATATTGCTGTCTCACTTTTTGCATCAATACATGCAACTGCGATTGTATCAATCTTTGTCTCACCTTCTGAAATAGCTTTTAAGATTGCTACATCTTCACCACATACTGTTGCAGGATATGAAGCATTTTCAATATTACAACCTGTATAAATGTTTCCAGAGTCAGTTATTAAAGCCGCGCCTACCCGAAAATTAGAATATGGTGCATAGGCTTTTTTAGCGATCTCTTTTGCTAAGTCTGCTAATTTTTGATCGTTAGAAGACAATTACTCCCCTTTCGTAATCAAAGTTTCAAAATCTTTTTTAGTTTTTGTAAATACTCTTGAGCCAGATCCTGGTTGCATAGTTACTCCATAAAGAACATCACCTGCCTGCATAGTTTGCTGTTGATGAGTAACAATTAAAAACTGTGCATCTTCCTTTACGAACTCAAGTAAATTAAGCATTCTATGTAAATTAGCGTCATCTAAAGCAGCTTCAACCTCATCTAGTATGTAAAATGGACTTGGAAAAGATTTAAATACAGAGAATAAAAATGCAATTGCAGCTAATGATCGTTCTCCTCCAGAAAGTAAACTCAATTTTTTCACTTTCTTACCTCTAGGTTGAACACTTATTTCTATGCCTGATTCAAGTAAGTTTTCAGGGTTTGTTAATGTTAAAGATCCCTTACCACCAGGGAAAAGCTTTTCAAAAACTTCTTCAAAATTTACAGAAATAGTGTTGAATGAGTTTTCAATTCTAAATTTAATTTCTTCTTCGATTTCGCTTATATATTTTAAAAGTTCTTTTTTAGTTGTATTCAATTCCTCTATGTTTGTTGATATATCTTCATATCTAGTGTTTAAAGATTCAAAATCTTCGGAGGCTAAGTAATTTACAGTACCAAGTTCGTCCAGTTGGTTTTCAGTTTTTGAAATAATATTATCAATATCATTTATTGACTCATTTCCAGTTTCATATTCATTGATTTGATCAATACTTAAACCACTTATGTTTGTTAAATTTGAGTAATAAAGAGCTCTTTGTGACATATATTCTGATTCTTTAACCATTAAGTCACTTTTTTTATCTTTGTAATTAAATAAACTATTTGAAACATCTTCAAGATTTTCTTCAATTTCATTTATTTGCTCATCATTGTCACTATAGTTTTCATCTAGTTTTTGATTTCTCTCTGATAAATTAGAAGAGAGTTCATTTAAAATCTTATAAGCTTGTGAAGCTTTTGAATTTATAACTTCATAATTATTTATCTCCTCAGAATTTTCATTTGAATTTAATTCTTTGACCTTGTTAGAAAGGTTTTTATTTTCATCTGTAAGATATTTAATCTTTTCAGTAGATGAAATAAGTTGTTCATTTATTGATGAAGTTTCATTTTCTAAATATTCTTTTTCGGTAAGTAATGAATCCTCCCTATCTTTTAAAGTCTGTTTAAATTTATCAGAATTGCTATATTCACTAATTAAAGAAAGTTTCTCATCAAGACTTTTTTGTATTTCATTTTTATTAAGTAATGCATTTTCATGTTGAATACTTAGATCTGTAATCTCTCTATGTAACAAACTATCTGTATGAATCTTTACTTTATTAAAGGATCTAGAATTTAATTTTTTTCTATTAAGGAATTTATCATGCTTCATTAGGTGTTTATTAATAATTTTTTCATCTTTGATCCAATTATTTAAATTGTCTGTAAATTTATCAAGTATGTCGGTTTTTGATAATAGATCATTCTTTAAGAACTTAATCTCATTTTTAAGTAAAGCTTCATTTACTTCCAAACTAGATGATTGTTTACTTTTTACATCTTCAATTTCAAGATTCAAACTTTCAATCTTTTTTGAGTTAACTGTAGCAATTTCTTTTTTATCAATTATCAGTTTGGACAATTGTGAAATTTGGTTGTTGTTTTGATAAATCTGATTTGTGTATCTTTTTAATTCGCTAGTAGATTGTTCTTTTATTCTTTCTAATGACAATTGCCTTTCAGTTGAAATTTGATAAATAGACTTAAATTCTTCACTGTATTTGTTTACTTCAGTAATTGCATTTGAAAGAAAAGATTTTACAGAAACATTTTCTCCAAAATCTTTTCTAAGTTTGTTCTTGCTTAATTTGAAATCTTCAAGTTTAGACTCAAGTTCATTAATAAATCGGTTTACTTCTTCTAGTTGTGATTTGATATCATCATACTTTTTATTGAAATTTCTATATTGGAGAATATTAAGTTTTGTTTTGTTAAATTTTAAAACTTCAGACAATTCCTTATGAAGCTGAGCTTGTTCAGCCTGTTTTCTTAATGGATCAATCTGTTTTTTTATCTCACGAAGAACATCTTTTGCTCTTTTAATTTCTTTTTCCCCAGATTCTATTCTTTTTAATGCTTTGTCTTTTTTTAACTTATATGGAAGTATCCCAGATGCTTCTTCAATAGTAATTCTATGGTCTTCAGGCTTAGCATTCAGAATTTCTGTAATTTGTCCTTGAGAGATAATTATGTGCTGTTGTTTTCCTATACCCACATCATTTAAAAATTCTTGAATATCAAGCAGCCTACAAGTTAGACCATTCATGAAATATTCAGAAGTACCATCTCTGTATAATTTTCTTCCAATAGATACTTCACTTGAATTGAAATTGTTATTATCGCCTAGGTCAAAGACTAAATATACTTCAGCAAAACCTTTTTCTCCAAGTTTCTCTGTACCTGCAAAAATTACATCTTCCATTTTGTTCGTTCTTAGAGAACCCGGACTTTGATTACCTAATACCCATGAAATAGCGTCAACTATATTTGATTTTCCAGATCCATTAGGACCCACAATTACGTTGGTGTATTCAGATAAATTTATTGTAGTTTTTTCAGCAAATGACTTGAATCCACTTGCAACTATTGATTTTAAGTGCATATATTTAACCCTGTTGTTACCTTAAGGATACTAAATATTTATATTTTTGCTTTAATTAAAAAAAGATTTATTCCTTAATATCAGAAAATGCATTCTTTGCAGCCATTTGTTCTGCATTTTTCTTCGATTTTCCAGTACCTTTTCCTATAACTTTATTTTCAAGAAAAACAGAAGCTTCAAATTCTTTGTTATGATCTGGACCCTTCGATAAAGTTTCATAATTTACTTTTTTACCTTTTTTAGCAAAATATTCTTGAAGACGTGTTTTGTAGTCTTTTTCTCCCGGATTTTTTGATAAATTTTCAATCAATGGATATATATATTTTGAAACAAAATTATTTACTTCTTTAAGTCCCCCATCAAAATAAATTGCAGCAATTAACGCTTCAACAGCATCCTCAATGATTGAACTTTTATCTCTTCCACCGGTGCTATCTTCTGCTTTGCTTAACAATAAGTAATCACCTATCTGAATCTTCTTCCCAAGTTCAACAAGAGCATTTTGATCTACAGCACCAGATCTTATTTTTGTAAGACTGCCTTCATCTAAGTTTGGATAATTGTTAAATAGAAATATTGATAAATCGAAATCAAGTATGGTATCACCGATGAATTCATATCTTTGATTGGTTTTTGAAGTTGGATCTTCATCAATATAAGACTTATGAGTAAGAGCTATTTTTAAATGTTCAATATCTTTAAATGAGTATCCAATATTTTGTTCAAATTTTTTTAAATCCTTTACATTCATAATTCACTTGAAACTTCTGTAAATTTGTTGATGAATCGCTTTTCTACAGCTCTACTTGTAAACAATAATGCGTTCTTAATAGCTTCAGAGTTTGAAGAACCATGGCCAATAATTACAAGTCCATTAACACCAAGTAAATAAGATCCATTCGTTGAATTTGGATTAAGCATACTTTTTACAGGTGATATTGCATTTTTTACAGGTATTAACAGAGGTTTGAATAAATTTTCTTTTAAAGATTTTGAAATAAGATCTTGCTGTAATTTTGCAACTCCTTGCAAAGTTTTTAGTACAACATTCCCTGTAAAACCATCTGTAACAAAAACATCAACTTTTGAATTTGCAAAATCTTTACCTTCAACATTTCCAATAAAATTTAATTGTGATGATTTGAGAAGTTTAAATGTAGCTTTTTCTAATTCTCTTCCTTTTGAACTTTCTTCACCGTTGTTGATAAGTCCAATTCTTGGATTTTCGATATCGAATAAAAGTTCTGATAATTTTGAACCCATGATTGCAAATTGATATAGAACTTTTGGCTTTACTTCTAAGTTTGCCCCTGAATCAACCAATATTACCTCTTTTTCTTTACCTGGTAATACAGATGCAATAGTAGGTCTTGTTACACCTTTAATTTTTCCTAATACTGAAATTGCACCAATAAGTGTTGCACCTGTTGAGCCTGCAGAAAATACCGCGTCAGCTTTTTTTTCCTTTACTAAATTTAATGCTCCAATAATTGAGGAATCTTTATTTGATCTTATGGCTTTTGCAGGATCATCATCCATTGATATAACTTGTGGATAATTTATAACGGGTATTTTTTCATTACCAAGATAGCTTTTAATAAGATTTTCGTCACCTGAAAGAATTACATCGACTCCTTCTTTTTTTGCAAGAATAGCTCCTTTTACAACTTCTTCAGGAGCAGAGTCACCACCCATTGCATCAACAGCAATCGTACTCATGATTAATTAATTTGATTCAGGGTCTTTAACTTGGCGACCATTATAAGTCCCATCAACAGGATTAACCCTATGAGATTGTTTCGCAACACCAGTTTCAGGATCAATTATATAATGCGGTTTTGCTACTTTATGTTGAGCTTTACGCCTTCTTGTCCTAGATTTTGACATTTTCTTCTTAGGTACTGCCATAATTATTTCCTTTCAACTTACAAATCTAGCTCACTTAGAGAAGAAAATGGACTTTCTTTTATATTTTTTTTCGGATGTTTGCATTCAAATAAATTTTGGTTTTTACCACAATCTGAACATAAGCCTTTACAGCTTGATTTACATATATATTGAATTTTCATTTCGTTTAAAATCGCTTCAGAAATAACTGGTGACAAATCAATTTTTTCTAAATTAAAGTCAATCTCATAGTCATTTTCCTGATTCTTATAAAAATCTAATTTCAAAGTACTTTGCTTATTAATATTATTTGCATCAAGACACCTTGAGCACTCTGACTTAAAATCAAAATCTAAATCCATAATTATCCAAAATTTTTCATACAAACTACTAATTTCTAATTTTAGATTTATTGTTTTGTCTTTTAAGGTTTCATTTCCAGCATATTTGACATCAAAAACACCATGTACATCAAAATGAATACTGTTATCGCTTAGTAAAAGTGAACTTACATCAAATTGAGTTTGAAGCTTATTCATTTAGATTATTCAGGATCAGAAATTTTTCTAGGTTGTCTTAAGTTTGATTTCTCGCGTTCAATAATTTCATTCAATTCATCAAATTTTAATTGAATTTCTTGAAGCTTAGTGTCAAGTTTATCTTCAACATTAGCTCTATTTAAAATTGCTTCTTGTTGAGCTTGTTTTACAAGGGCATTAGCTTCTACAACTGCTTCTTGTAAAACAAAGGATTCTGATATTAATCTTGATGACTCTTTGTCAGCATTAGCAAGTATTTCCTCAGCTTCATCCTTTGCTTTTTTTAAATAGAGTTCTTGCTCTCGGACAATAAATCTTGCAGTTCGAAGTTCGACAGGCATTAAATCAATTAAGTTTTCAACAAGCTTAAGTAGTTCTTTTTTATTAGATTTATTGTTTAAAAAAGAGTTTGAAGACAAATTTTCTCTTAGTAATTCTAGTTGATCAACATATTCCATTTTTACTTGTCCACTTACGACATCTTCAATAGATATTTCCTCTTTAGACATCTTTTAGTCTCTCAACGACAATTGATGGAACTAGTGCATTTACATCGCCACCATATGAAAATATTTCTTTTACCATTGAGCTTGAAACATATCCATATTCTGGAGAAGCTGGAATAAATATTGTTTCAAAATCTGCCAAATTGAAATTCATTTGAGCCATTTGAAATTCATAATCAAAATCTGTCATCGCTCTTAAACCTTTTACAATTGCACTTACATTCATCTGTTTAGCAAAATCCACCAATAATCCTTCAAAACTTTTAATTTCCACATTTTTGTAATCTTTTAGAATTTCAATCAACATATTTTCCCTTTGACTTACATCAAACATTGACTCTTTTTGTGGATTTACAACAACTCCAACAATCACCTCGTCAAAAACACTAGATGATCGTTTAATGACATCGATATGTCCATTTGTTGGTGGGTCAAATGATCCTGGTATTAAAATTTTCATTTTTTCAATATTGTTATATTACTTTGGCCATATTTTTTTTCCTTATATAATTCTAGTCCTTCTGGATAAACAAATTGCTCTGAACTTTTATGTCTATGGATAATTAGTTTTGAGTTTTTTCCCATTAAATTTTGTATAGTGTTTAAGTCCGAATTTATCTCATTAACAAAAAAAGAAAATGGTGGATCATAAAAAATAATATCAAATTTTTTCTCAGATTGAGTAATGTAATCGTGGACGCTTAAAACAAGAACGGTAAAATTTTGATCAATATCGGATAAATTTTTATCTATAATTTTTTTACAATCTACCGATGAATCTACAAAAGTAACAAAGCTTGCACCTCGGCTTAACGCTTCAATACCAAGTGATCCAGAACCCGCAAATAAATCAAGTACCAAAGAATTGTTAAAGTCATTTTGAAGTGAATTGAATATGCCTTCCCGAGCCCTACTCATCATTGGTCGTGTTGATGGATCATTAATAGTTTTAATGTTCAACCCCTTAAATTTTCCAGCAATAATTCTCATGTAGAATCTTTTGTCTTACCAAAGTTGGGAAACAACAAGTTAGCTTCTAGAAAAATTTCTGATTTAATTTCCTCATCTTCCATACTTAAAAAATATTCTTTTGATGTTTCAAGTATTTCATAATCCGTTCGTAAATTAGCAATCTTGAGATCTGATAATCCAGACTGAGATGTACCAGTAACTTTACCTTCTCCACGTATTTGTAAATCTAACTCAGATAATTTAAAACCATCATCGTTTTGTTCTATTGCATTTAACCTTTCCTGCCCATCTTTAGTTATCTTTGAAAAACTTTTTCCTTCTGTGATATGAAATATACATTCAGATTGTTTATCTCCTCTACCAACTCTTCCTCTGAGTTGATGTAATTGGTTTAAACCAAATCTTTCGGCACTTTCAATTATCATCAATGTTGCGTTTGTGATATCAATACCAACTTCAATGACAACTGTTGATACCATGATGTCAATTTCACCGTTCTTCATTTTTAGCATTTTATTTTCTTTTTCATCGGCTTTCATTTTTCCATGAAGTAACTCGACATTATATTTGTTGAATTCTGACTTATATAACTCATATACTTTTTCAGCAGCTTTAATATCACTATTTTCACTTTCTTCAATGTATGGGCAAACAACAAAAATTTGTGATTTTTTTTCCAAATGCTCACGTGCAATGTTAAAAACTTCATTACTTTCACGTTTTCCTCCAGCAAGAACTTTCGAATTAATTTTTTTTCTTCCTGGAGGCATTTCATTAATAATTGAGAGCTCTAGATCTCCATATATTGCAAGAGCAGTTGTTCTTGGAATTGGAGTTGCAGTCATTACTAACTGATGCGGTGTTAAATCATCACTTATCATTAATTTTTTTCTTTGCTCTACTCCGAACCGTTGTTGTTCATCAATAATTGCCAATCCTAAATTATTAAATTTTACGTTTTCCTGAATTAATGCGTGTGTCCCAATTGTCAATGCTGGGTCACCGTTTTCGATTACTTTCATAACGCTTTTTCTATCTTTTACAGATGATGTCAAAATATGCATATCTATATCAAAAAAATTCAGATACTTTTCAAAAGAATTTAAATGCTGTTCTGCTAAAACTTCCGTTGGGGCCATTAATGCAACTTGCTTTCCATTCTCAATAGCTGCATAGACACCAGCTGCAGCAACAATAGTTTTACCAGATCCAACATCGCCTTGAAGCAATCTTTTCATTGGGTAATTGCTACTAAGATCTTCAAAAATTTCCTTAATACAACTTTTTTGCGAATTGGTTAGTGAAAATGGTATTTTTGATTCAAAACTCCTTAATAATGAGGAATCTATTTTCATTAAATAAGATTTTTGTTCTGTTTTATAAATGTCTTTTGAATGACTAAATAAGCTTTGTAAATATATGAATTCATCAAAAGCAAGTCGTTTTTTTGCTAATTTATATTCCTCAAAACTTTCAGGGAAATGGATTTTCTGATAACTGTCTAATCTTGTATAAAGAGAAAATTTGTTTCTATCTTTATCTGGGATAATATCCTTTAATTCTGGAATTCTTTCCAAAGCTTGTTTAATACCACTTCTTAATACTTTGTTTGGTACACCATCAATTTTTGGATAAAAAGATATGAATGAACCTGTCTCTGAAAGGTCTTGCTCGGATGAAAAAGACTCAATAACTGGATTCTTAAATTCTACAGTTCCTGTTTTTTTAACATCAGGAACACCTGCAACCGCAACAATATCATCTTTTTTAAATCTACTTTCTATGTATTGAGGACCAAACCATTTTGCTCTTGCAATTCCGGTTTCGTCATTAATAGTTAAAGTAGTAATTCTGAGTCTTGTCTTTGTTGTAAAAACTGAAATATCAGTAATTTTGCCAAATATAGTTATCTCTTTTTCAATATTTGGCGGAACTTCGCTCAAGTTCATAATTTTTGATCGGTCGTAATGTTTTCTCGGAAAGATTCTTATCAGATCTGTAACTGAATTTATTCCATGCTTCTTCAGAGAATTAATTCTTTTTTCACCGAAGCCTTTCAATTCAGAAACTGAAATTTTACTTAAATAACTTAAACTTCTCTCCATCACAATCAAACAATACCTAAAAAGATTTAAAATCAAAGTACCTAATAATTATTAGACAAGTTATAGTTATACTTGTATTTTAGAGGGAATTATATGGCTAACAGATGTCAAGTTACAGGTAGAGTGCCGAGGTCAGGAAAACATGTTTCCTTTTCTCATAAAAGAAACCCACGATGGTTTAAACCAAATATTCAAACTAAAAAATATTGGCTACCTAGCGAAAAAAGATGGATAAAGTTAAAAGTTAGTACAAAAGGAAATAAAATCATCGACAAGCGTGGTATTGAATCTGTTGTAAGAGATATTAGACAAAGAGGCGAAAAAGTTTAATGGCTCAGGGGGTTGTAAAGTCGTACGATCCTAATTCAGGAAACGGTATTGTAGTTCTAGACAGTGATAAATCAGAAGTTTATTTAAAAGCCGGTTCGCTAAAAGGTTCTATATTTAGAACTTTAAGACAAGGACAAAGAATAAATTTCGATATCGTGGAAGAAGAGGATATCAAAATCATTTCAAACGTCAAAATTGGTCAAGGTGACTATTAATTTTTAGATGCCTGAAATTAATTTAAAATCAAGTAACGAAGAAATAGTAAATACATTCTTTAAAGATATTACTTGTGATGATTACCAGGAGTCTATATTCAAAGGTGGACAGTCATTTGCAGATAAAGCCCTTAACAATTTGGACATTAATGGTTATGCAAAAAAGAGAAACAATGTATATCCAACTGAAAAAAGGGGGTCTTCATACTTATCACCATATATAAGACATGGTCTTTTGAGTCTTAAAGAAGTATGGAAACACGTAGATTCGTTTGAATACCAAGACAAAACTAAATTTAGAGATGAGCTTTTATGGCAAGAATTTTCTAGGCATCTATATGCCATTGTTGGAAGCCAGAACAGGGAATTTCTAAATTTTTATGTTCAAAATGATCCTAACGAAGTAGTTGAAAACGACAAAATGAACTGTATTTCAACGGTAGAACAAGAACTCGAATCAACAGGTTATATGGTAAATCAAACCAGAATGTGGTACTCATCACATCAGATGTTTAGAACAAATCAGTACTGGCTAGAAAGTGAAAATTACATGTACAAGCATCTTGTAGATGGCTCTAGATTTGCAAATAGATTAGGTTGGCACTGGGTAATGGGTTCTCAAACAGGGAAGATATATGGGTTTTCAAAATTCCAAGTCAATAAAAGAGCACCAAAAATATGTAAAGAATGTGAATTGATAAATAATTGTCCTATTGAAAATTGGCCAGAAATAATGAGTATCTCTAGTAAAGATATCAAGGTAGATTTAAACATAGAAAAAAATTTTGGACCAAAAACAGTATTAACTTCTGACCAAAAACCTGATTTTGTATGGATTAATGGAGAATCACTTGGTGATGAAGATCCTGCTTTAAATAATCTTTTAGACCTTCCAGTAGTGTTTATATTCGATATAAAGTTGTTAAAAAGTTTAGATTTATCAACAAAGAGAATTATTTTTTTACTGGATACTTTGAAGGAGATTAATGAAAAAAGAGAGCTTAAAGTTTATCTAGACAATCCACTAGATGTATTATCTGGAATAAATTACGCATCTACATTTGCACCAGTACCAAAATATAAAAGGATTACCCAACAAATAAAACCCTCCATGGAGTTTCCGGCAAATAGATTAGTTGATCCAATCAATTTTTATCCAAGAAGTTTCTCTTCGTGGAGAAAAAAAACAAAATTAGCTCAATGAGAAGAAAAATTATATTTTTTGTACTGTTTTTACATAACTATATTTATATCTATTCAAACGGAAGATTTGGGAAAACAATATCTGACAGACCTTGTTTAATTCTTGAAAGTATAGGAGGGAAAACCGGAAAATTGCGTAAAAACGTCCTTGTGTATTTAAAAGAGGATAATTTAATTTGTATAGTAGCTTCTAAAGGTGGTAATCCTAAAAATCCAGGTTGGTACCACAATCTTAAAAACAATCCGGAAGCAAAAATTCAAATAGGTAGAGAAAGATTTAATGTGGTTGCTAGAGAAATTTTTGATCTTGAAAGAACTGAATGGTGGAAAAAAATGGACTTTATGAATAATGGGGTATATGAACAGTACCAAAACAGAACAAGTAGAAAAATTCCAGTAATGTTATTAGAAATAACTTAGTCACATATTGCGCCTAAGTCAGTTTTGTAATTTATTTTTAAAAAAGTCAATTATTAAAGGGTTTGAAGTAATGATCTAATATTAATTGGATCTAATTCATTGACTATTAAATCAGCGTTAGAAAGTTGATCTTTGGGAAACATACCTCTATCTACAGCGATAACAAAATTATTCGATTCTTTTCCAGACAAAATACCAGTTGGGCTATCTTCAACGATAATATTTTTTGTAGTACCTAATTCATCGATAGCTTTTAAATATATGTCAGGGCTAGGCTTGTTGTTCGAAACTTCATTTCCACCTATGACATGATCGAAATAGTTAATAATTTTTGCATCTTGTAATTTAAAGTTTAGAACCTCTTTTGGAGATGCTGATACACAAGCTTGCAAGACATCTCCATGGAATTCTTTCAAGCATTGCAAGGAATCCTTAAAGAGTATCTTTTCAGAAAACTCTACTCTCATAATTTTATGAAGCTCATCCATAGTCGAATCGAAATTATCAAGTTCAACAATCTGAGAGAATTCAGAATGTACGATTCTGTCATCTATCCCAACGAATTTATCAAACTCTTCAATCGGTAAATCTAATCCTTTACTAGATAAAAAATCTTTCCATGCATAAGCATATGATTTTTCCGTATCCATAATTGTTCCATCACAATCCCAGTAAATTCCGTACATGATTTATCCAAGCTTTGATGCAATATCTTTTGCACTTTTTAATGCAATCCCATCGGAACCAGTAAGTGACCAATTATCAACTTGTCTAGACAATGCTTCGTCAATCATGGAGTCTAAAAGTTCAAATTTTGAACTATTTAAATTCTTCCATAAATAAAGCGCATGGCTTCCAGGAATTGTATTTATTTCATTTATATACAATTCATTTTCATGCAATAGAAAATCATATCTGTATATCCCTCGGGTAGGAATTATTTGATTTATTTTATTGACCATCTCAATCAATTTTTTTTCTATTTGTTCGTTTAGATTTGCTGGTAATTCTCTTTTTGAACCTTCCAGTCCCCCGTTTTCCAAATATTTGTCAGTATACGAAAAGAGTGTTTCGTTTTTAAGTGGTTTTTCAATCTCAGATACATCAAAATCTGGAAAACTTCTAACTCCTATAAGTAAATCTATTGAATTTTCTAAATACTTTTCAATAACAGCCCCTTGTGAATATAAATCAGAATTCGTTATTAGTTTTTGAACGGTTGGTGCATCATTTATTAACTCAACTCCAATAGAAGATCCTCCAAATCGTGGTTTTAATACATAATTTCCATCAATATTCATTTCTTCAGTATTCACTAACTTTTTTTCTATAACAGGCAACCCATTTTCTTTCATTACGGTATAAAAAGCATACTTATCCATGCAAATTTGAGCAGAAATCTGATCTGGGCCAGTATATTTAATTCGAAATATGTTTAGTAATGACTGAAGTGAGCCATCCTCTCCAGGCCCTCCATGACAAGCATTGATTAGGACATCAAAGTGTAATTTTTTTCTTTTTTGATAAAATCCTGGATCATCGTTAAATTTCATCTCAAGTTTGTTTTTATATATTTTTTTATTAGTCAAAAAATCTACAGATTCGTATTCATTATCAACTAAATACCATTCATTATTTTTTGACCAATATAAAGCGATTACATCATACTTTTTTGATAAGATTCGAACGCTTTGTAAACCGGTGAGTATTGATATATCATGTTCGGGAGAAGGCCCTCCGAATACTACTCCAATTGTTTTACTCATTTAATTTAAGGATAGTGGTCTGGAAGATCATTCTCATATAAAACAATATCTTCTGATTTTACAACAGAATTAAGATAATTTACAGCTTCGTCCCTGTTTTGAAATATTTCGTAATCAACATCATTTTCTTGAAATCCCGCTTTCAATGAATTTTTATTTGTTTTACCAACAATGAGTGCCTTATCAACTACTTGACTAGCCTCTAACGCAAAAGCATAATTTATAGCATACTGATCACTACCAAGTTCGACCATGCCAGGGGTGACAAGATAACGTACAGATTCTTCTGATCCAAGCTCCTGTAGAGTCTCTAAACTATATTCAATTCCCATAGGATTGGAGTTAAATGAATTATCAATAATTGTGTGGCCCAAGTCACTTTTCAAAATGTTTTGACGATGTTTAGATTTATCAAGAGAATCTAATTTATTTAAGTACTTTCTCACATCCAAATCTAATGCGAGCATGACCCCTATAGAGAGGGATATTGATAGTTGTAAAAGCTTAGGACCGTTAACAGAACCCAGTAGATTATTTGCAACATAAATATCGTGCTTACCATTTTGATACTCTACGCAGACAGTTGCTTCTCTGGAAGTAATTGAGCAATCGTAAACATTTTTCTGATTTGTCCAAAGCCTTGCTTCATTCAATAGCATTTCGTCATCACCATTGATTACCACCGAACCGGCAAGTTCTACTATTTCAGACTTAGCATCAAGAATATTTTCTAAAGATTTCATTCTCTCCAAATGAACTGGAGCAATTCCGGTTATAACGGATACATGTGGCCTAACCCATGAACAAATTTCACGTATTTCCCCATTTGAATATGTTCCCATTTCAATAATTGCTAGTTCATGATCGTCATTAAATCCTTCATTTATTGCTTTTGCTATTCCTAAGCGATTGTTATAACTTTCTGGAGTTACAAAAACATTATTTGATTCATCAAGAATCTTGGCAAGAACATTTTTTGTTGTTGTTTTTGAATATGAACCTGTGATTCCTATTACAGGAATTGCGTTAGAGTTCAGTTTTTTTGAAGCATCATTAATGAACGGTCTGGATTTATTTTTTTCATAATTAAACATAAGCCTAAGTGCTTGATCAAAAATAAAGTAAGAGAACATATTTGCAGCTAATGCAAGAAAATAGCCATACCCTAAGGTGTATGAAAAAATAGACACTAAAACTACAAGAAAGTAATAACAATATGTGACCCTATTAAGTCTTTCTGTTTTATCAACTTTGCTAGTTCTTGACTTTAATGACAATCCAACTGGTGTGTAAATATTGATAACTGAAATGATTATTGGAATATAAGCAAAGAAAAGAGAGATGATACAAAGAATTAATGTAATAAATAGAATGAACCTATTTAATCCCCTTGACCTCACCCATCTAAAATAAAATTTGGTTATATAACCTGGTATGTAATGCTCTCTTTGAGCAATTCTCTGCCATCTAATTGCATTGAAACATGTTCCAATAGTTATTATCACTAATGTGGCGATAGAGATTAAATTCATCTTTTAATTATCTCAATAATCTGATCTTTTGAGGTATCCAAACAAAAATGATTTTCTTTTAGCAATACTGTTAATTCTGAATCAGGAATTAGACTGTCAGCAATTTTTCCATTTTCAAGTGGAGCAATTAAATCATACTCTCCATACACAAGTTGTACATGTGTATTTATTTTTGGAAGAATTTCAGACATATTATGATTTACAGCCTGAACTAACGTATCTCTCAAGTCCTTATTGGCGTTTTTATAATCGTCAGAACCATAATTTTTTTTAATCTTTTCCATTCTTTGATCACCAATAATATTTAATTTATTTAAAAATTTAAATAATTTAAACAAGGAAAAAGGGTTTGGTTGAATAGGTGACCTTATAAGTGGAGATCCAATTACAACTATTTTTTTATAATTTTTTAATTGAGATAAATGTACAGCAACCGTTCCACCAAAAGAGTGACCAACAATTACTTCTACAG
The DNA here is from genome assembly GCA_902615855.1 of uncultured Candidatus Actinomarina sp. GTDB lineage: Bacteria > Actinomycetota > Acidimicrobiia > Actinomarinales > Actinomarinaceae > Actinomarina. Next base: position 34,654 of record CACMQN010000001.1, on the reverse strand, counting down.
AATCTGGAATTAATTCAATTAAATATTCTGCATAAAACTCAGGTGGTCCGCTTTGCTCAAATGGCACCGATTTTCCAAATCCTGGAATGTCAATAGCAATGCTTTCAAATTCTTTTGAGATATTTTTCCAGTTATTACTTTCTCCACCCCAACCATGTAGAAAACAAATGTTTGGATTCTCTGAATTTACTTGAGCATAAGTTAAATTATCAGAAAGAATTTTAGCGATCATTAGTTTAGATATTCTCCTATTGTATCTATTGTTCTCATTTCAAGACCCATAAGATAAAGTAGAGCAATACCCCAATAAAGATAATATTTTTCATTCATTTGAAATCTATAAACGTACAAAAATGTAAGTGTAAACAGCACAACTACTGCATAAAACAAATAAAAAGATCCAATATTTTCATTTATTGTATAAGTATATGAAACAAGCAACGATTGAATTATCAATGAAATGACTGATATAAATATTAAAGTATTTCCAATTTTTTTACTTTGATATTTTTTTATGAAATTCATTGTCAGCATCATTAATCCACTTATTCCACAAATTGTAGCACTGACGGTTCCTATAAAATTTAAGGTACTTGTTTCCATTAAATCATTTTAATAGCTATTAAATTGAGTATTTATCCTATTTCAGTTACAGTAAAATCTATGCCTTCCCAGAATATGAGTTCAATTAAAAAAAATGTTCCTTCAGCATGGTATCCAACAATGGATTCATTTATAGCTAAAGGTAAAAATGCTGAAATTTGGGATAAAAATAATAACCGTTACCTAGATTTTGTAGGCGGATATGCCGTCCTTAATACTGGACATTTAAACCCAAGAGTTGTGAGAAGAGTTAAAAAACAATTAAATGACTACTCACATTCATGCTTTGCATTTGCACCACATGAAAATGCCGTTGAACTATGTGACCAAATAAATAAAAGATATCCAATAAATCAAAAAACGAAAACCTTCCTTGTAAATAGTGGAGCTGAAGCGGTAGAAAATGCAATAAAAATAGCAAGGTATGCAACCGGAAGAGAAAAAATAATTGCATTCAAAGGCGGGTTTCATGGAAGAACTTACTTGGCTATGGGTTTAACAGGCAAAGAAAAACCATATAAAGAAGGATTTGGACCTTTTCCAAAATTTATAAGCCATATTGATTTTCCATATGATTACAGAGGTATATCTGATGATAAAGTTATAAAACAACTTCAAAACTTAATTTCAAAAAAAATTGACCCTAATGATATTGCTGCAATAGTCGTTGAAATTCAATTAGGTGAAGGAGGATACATACCTGCGTCTAATGGATTTCTTAAAAAACTCAGAGAGATAACCAAAAAACACAACATTTTGTTAATTTTTGATGAAGTTCAAACAGGATTTGGAAGAACTGGTGAAATGTTTGGTGCAACAAAAGTAAATGTTGAGCCTGATATGGTTACTTTAGCTAAAGGTATTGGTGGGGGCTTTCCCCTTGCAGCTGTTGTTGGCAAATCTAAAATTATGGACTCTGTTCATGATGCGGGAATTGGTAGTACATTTGGCGCTTCACCTATTTCATGCGCTGCTGCTCTTGGAGTACTGGATGTTTTTGATAAAGACAATCTCCTACAAAAAGTAAATAAGCAAGAATTAATAATGGAGAAATCTCTTGAAACCATGAAAGAAAATTTTGAGTTTGTTGGAGATGTCAGGGGTTATGGAATAATGAAGGGTGTAGAAATTGTCGAAAATAAAGAAGACAAAACAGCATCTAAAGAATTGGCGACGAAAATTATAAGTAATTCAAAAAAGAACGGCCTGCTACTTGTGAACTGTGGAAAAGAAGGAAACGTTATAAGGTTTATGGGTCCTTTAACTACACCATTAAATCAAGTAAGAGAAGCAATGGAAATGTTTAATAACGCTTTGGAGAAAATTTAATCTTCTTGATGTGTAAGTTCATGTAACTTTTGCAAAGTATCAGAATCTTTTGCAGCTTTAGCAGGAGCCTTCATTAACCAAGCTGATACTAAATCAAGAGATTCTAAGTCATCTGCATCTTTGAAAAATTTCATATATCTAACAGCATCAATTACTACACCTGCACTGTTTGGTGAATCCCATACTTCTAACTGAACTTCTATATTAAGAGGCACTCCTCCAAATGATTCTCCTTCTAACCGAATAAATGCTTTTTTTCTATCTTCAAGCCATTCGACATAATCTGATGGACCGATTCTAACATTTTTTGGATCCATTCCTTTACCTTTGTTTGCAACAGATGTAACTGAAGATGTTTTACTTGTTCTTTTTGTTTCAAGACGATCCTCTTCAAGCATATTAAGAAAATCCATATTTCCACCCACATTCAACTGATAAGATCTTTTTAAATTAACTCCCCTATCAGAAAATAATTGAGCTAAAACTCTATGAACAATTGTTGCACCGACTTGGCTTTTAATGTCGTCTCCAATAAGAGGGACATTATTGTCTTTAAACTTTTTATACCATTCATCATCTCGAGCAATAAAAACAGGGATACAATTTATAAATCCAACATTTGCAGCAATCGCACAATCAGCATAAAATTTGACTGCCTCATCAGAACCGACCGGAAGTAAATTTATTAATATTTCCGCACCAGATTCTTTTAAATCTTTAATGACATTTTCTGAATCTTCAGTGGGGTCAATAATGTCTTCTACAAATTTACCTATACCATCAAGAACTTTTCCTGGTTTTACGTTTACACCTAAATTAGGTACTTCGGCGAACTTTATAGTATTGTTTGGTTCTTCAAATATTGCTTCCGATAAGTCTTTTCCTACTTTTGATTTATTTATGTCAAATGCACAAACAACTTCTATATCTGAAACACGATAGCCACCAATTACATCTGAAATTAAACCATTTTCATCTTGTTCACTTTTATAATATTCAAGTCCCTGTACAAAAGAGCTGGCACAGTTACCTACACCTAAAATTGCAACATTTATTTTTGAATCGGCCATGAAATTACTTTAACTGATATGGGATATAACAAAAATAACATCTATATTTAACCACCAAATATGTAGTTATACCAGCTGGCAGAATTGTATAAAATAGCAACAATGAAGTACAAGATAAATGACAGAACTCCAAGTATTTGTAAAATTTTTAAAAACTTATCCACAGACAAAGACTACTTGACAATAAAATAAACATTAAATAGTTAAGATTTAAATATGATTAAAAATTTGTCACCATCAAGAGCATCTCAGTTTAAAACCTGCCCTAAACAATTTAAGTTTGCGAATATTGACAAAATTAAAGAGCCAACTAATGAAGTACAAGCCAAAGGAACAACTGTACACGAAGCTCTAGAAAAAATATTTGATTTACCTAAAGAAGAAAGAAATCTAGAAAATCTTCATAACTTATTCAGGAAAGTATGGACAGATGTACGAGCAAGTGATGAACATGTTCACCTTTTTAATGATCAATCTGAAGAAAGGGAATGGGGATTGGATGGGTTAAAGCTTCTTTCTAATTACTTAACTCTTGAAAATCCTGCGTTATTTGATCCTTTAGAAAGAGAAAGATGGGTTAGAGGCTCTATAGAGGATTTAAATTTACGTGGAATATTGGACCGGATGGATAGAAATGATAAAGGTGAATTAATTATTGTAGATTACAAATCAGGAAAAGCTCCAAATGCTAAATACAAAGAACCAAGATTTTTTGCATTAAAGTTGTATGCATTATTGATCAAAAACGAAATTGGTGAAACACCAGCTGAATTAAAATTAATTTATTTACAAAACTCAACAATTCACACAATGAAAGTAGATGAAGAAATGCTAAGGAATGCTGAAAAAGAGATTTTAGAGATATGGAATAATATTAAAGCTGCATTTGAAAGTAACAATTTTCCAACAATCAAAAATACATTATGTGATTGGTGTTACTACAAGCCAATTTGCCCAGAGTTTAATAAAAACGCACCAAGTACAGTTGAGCTGGAAAATTGCAATGAAAAAATAGATGAAATTAATGAAACATTAGAAGCTATAAATTTAGTTGGAGGTTTAGATAATCTTCCTGATAACAGTCCGTTGAAAAATACAAATCTAGATGAAATCAATAAAAATTTGGAAGAATTGAATATTACAAAAAATAAAATAGTTAAAGATATAGAAGAATTTTTACGGAAATAATCCTCTAGTTAATTTTGCAGCAGCCACTTTTTTAATTCCTTTAATTAAAGCAGCTGTTCTTAAGTCAACTTTATTCTTTTCGGAAATAATCCATACCTCTTCAAAGGCTGAGGTCAGAACATCGATCAATCGATCGTGTAATTCTTTTTCTTTCCATAAATAGTTCTGTGTATTTTGGACCCATTCAAAATAACTGGCAGTAACACCGCCTGCATTTGCAAGAATATCAGGTATTAGTAAAACTCCATTGTCTCTTAATATTTTATCTGCATTAAGGGTTGTTGGTGAATTTGCTCCCTCAACAATAATTTTTGCTTTGATATTGTCTGCGTTATTTGATTTGATAACACCTCCAACAGCAGCAGGAATTAAAATATCACATTCAATTTCCAATATTTCATCGTCAAAATTATCTGCACCATCAAAATCTTTTACAGATTTGTTTTTAGCTATGTGCTTAAAGAGTTCAGGAATATTAATTCCATTCTTATTATAAATAGCACCACCTAAATCATTTACAGCAATTACTTTTGCTCCTCTTTCATACGAGTCAAGAGCCGCATACCGCCCAACATTTCCAAATCCCTGGATAACAACTGTTGAGTTTTCATATTTTAAATTTAATTTATCTAAAGCAGCATTTGCAATAGCTACAACTCCTCTACCGGTTGCTTCTCTTCTTGTGATAGAGCCTCCAAGTGAAGCTGGTTTACCAGTTACAATTCCTGGTTGTGGTGAGCCAACGAAATTACTGTAGGTATCCATGATCCATGCCATAGTTTGTTCATCTGTTCCAAGATCTGGACCTGGGATGTCCTTGTCAACACCAATTACTGGCAACAACTCAGCTGTGTATCTTCTTGTAACCCTTTGTTTCTCTTGTTTTGAAAGAGGGGTTGGATCAATTGCAACACCACCCTTTGCTCCACCGTATGGTAATCCAACAATTGCGGACTTCCATGACATCAAAATTGCTAGTGCTGTAACTTCTCCTAAATTTACATTCGAAGCATATCTGATACCTCCTTTAGTTGGTCCCATTGATAAGACGTGTTGTACTCGGTATCCAATTACAGTTTCTACCTCATCATACTCATCTCTTCTGAATGGAAATGTCACCGTTAGTGCTCTTTGAGGGAGTTTTAATCTTTCTCTAATATTCGAATCAAGATTAATGAATTCAGTTACTTCATCATATTGCTTAATGACCTCTTTATACATGTTTGACTCAAAAAGGTCTGAATTACTCATTACATGGCTATCTTATTCTAAAAAATTACTTGTTGTATGTTTTTTTATATTTTTTGTCGTATCCGTTTTCTATTATTTCTTTTATGAAAAATAACAAAATTGAAGATATTCTTAAATCATGCGGGTTGGAAGCAGTGATTGTTTGCTACCAACATAGTGACAACTGTAGATGTCATGAAGACTATAGAAAAGCCGCTTAGTTTAGGAGTACATATGAGTAATAATTTAGATGAAATATTATCTTTAACAAAAGAGATAACATATCAGGATGGTGATGACTTTGATATTACTGTTACTGAATATGGCGAGGAACTTTCCAAAACAAAAGATATTGAGTTCCTTTGGATAGCTAGAAATACTAGTTCAACTGTAAAAAAAGCAAGTACAAATATTAAGTCTTTTAATGATCAAAATATTGCAAAAAATGTCGAAGAAAACGGACCTGTAAGGCTTGGTGATGAAGTATTTATATTTAACAAATCTTATAGTTGGAAAGTTCAAGATTTAAGAAAATTTATTGAGTGGATTATTGAAAAATCAGATAACAATGAAGAGCTAGTTGAATCTCTACTTGCAATACTTGGACAAACCTTTGTTCCTAAACTAAAGGGTCTTGATGCTTTTTCAAATTCTAAGAATATTAATCCCGAAATGATTCGTGATACTTTTTTATATAAAGAATGGAAAGAAAAAGCTGACTTAAAAAGTATAAATACAAACAACAGTACAGCCCCAAAGTGGGCAAAAGAGCTAGGTCATAAAGAAAGGAAATAATGAATCAATTATATGAACTATCAAGACAATTTCCAGATGAGTGGATTAAGCCCGCTCCAAAAGGTAAATTTGGAAACTATATTCCTCATTCTGTCATTACTCAAAGACTTTTAGAGGTATGTGGTCCTTTTAATTGGGAAGTTGTTCAATTAATTAGACAAGATAATAGTGGAAAAGTAGTTGGTTGCTTTGGCAAACTAACAACACAAATTGATGGCAAATCAGTAACCATAACATCAATTGGAGATGTTGAACACGATCAAGGAAGTGACGGCATGAATGCTAAGCATGCTGAATCAGATGCATTCAAAAGATGTGCTATGAAAGTTGGTCTTGGATTACATCTTTGGGCTGGTGAAGAATATTATTTGGATAAAAAACTTAGTGAAGCTGAAGGAAAGAAAAATATAAAGTTACAATCTGCTTAACTTTGAATTTTTCCATCTCTTGATTCAATAAACATTGTTAAAGGACCATCGTTAATAAGTGAAACTTCCATTAAAGCTCCAAAGATACCTTGTTTAACGGTTAATCGGTCAGAAAATATCTCAGCAACATCATCAATCATTTTTTTTGCAATCTCTGGATCTTGAGAATTTATAAATGATGGTCTATTTCCTTTTTGAATATTTCCACTTAATGTAAATTGGCTTACTAAAAGTATTTCTCCATTAGCATCAATTATTGATTTATTCATTTTTCCTTGTTCGTCAGGAAATATTCTCAAATTAATAATCTTGTTTGTTAGAGTTTCAATATCTTCTGGAGTATCACCTTTTTCAATACACCATAAAAGAAGATAGCCACTGCTAATTTCTGAAATTAAAGAGTTATCAACTTTCACTGATGCTGATTTAACTCTTTGCAAAACAACTTTCATAATATTCTATGATAATTATATGGGATTAGATAAAAAAACGATTGCAATGGCAAAAGAGCCTAATTATGCAACTTTAACGACGCTTTTTAAAAGTGGTGCCCCTCAAACACACGTAATGTGGGTTGATACAGATGGTGAAAATATTTTAATAAATACAGAAATCCACCGTAGAAAATATTTAAATGTAAAAGATGACCCAAGAGTCAATGTTATGATCTGGAAGCATGACAATGAGTTTAAATTTGTGGAAATTAGAGGAGAGGTAGTGGGTGAAATTACAGGTGAAGATGCTTTAAAAAATATTAATGATCTATCTCAAAAATATTGGAACAAACCATACCCTTTTGAAATTCAATCTGAAAGAATAATTTTAAAAATAAAAGCCGAAAGAGAATTCTTTTTTAATCTTAAAGATCAAGACTTTGAAGGTTTGTCATAGTTGTAAAAACCTTCTCCTGTTTTTACACCCAATTTCCCATCTTTAACTTTTTCTTCTAGAAATTTTTTGGGTTTATCTTTTGGGTTTTTTGTTTCATTATAAATTTTAAGTTTTGAATAATAACTAATATCCAAGCCTGAGTAATCAGTCAATTCAAATGGTCCTAGTGGATGGTTCAATCCTTTCTTAATTGCTAGGTCTATATCTTTGAAGTCGGCTATTCCTTCGTCATATAATTCGTAGGCCTCATCAACTAACGCACCTAACATCCTGTTTACAATAAAGCCTGGTGTTTCTTTATTTAAAGTTACAACTGTTCTTCCCATCAATTTGCTCAGTTCTTTAGTCCTATCAACTATTTCTTTGCTAGTGGATTCTGGAAATGAAATTTCAATGAGATCCATTCTTAATGGAGGGTAAAAGAAGTGCATATTTATAAATCTCTCGGGATGTTTACAATGTTGCGCAATTTCTGATGCAGCTATAAATGAACTGTTTGTTGCAAGAACAACATCCTCATCGAGTATTTTTGAAATCGTTGAAAAAATTTCTTTTTTTACGTCAAATCTTTCAACTACAGCTTCAATTACAAATGTTTTATCATCTACCACCGTTTCAAGTGAATCATAAACTTTAAGATTTTGGTTAAAATTATCCAGGCTTTCTTTTTTTATCAAGTCTTTAGAAACTAAATTTTCTATATTCTCTTTGGTAAAAACTAATTTGCTATCTAAATATTCTTTATTGCTATCAAAGATACTTGTTTCATGACCTGACATTGCTGATAAAGCCGCAATCTGACTTCCCATTTGTCCACCACCGATAACTGCAACTTTTTCCATAATTATCTATGTTTATTAATTTCTCTTCTTGCTATTGATCTTAAATGAACTTCATCTGGTCCATCTGCAATTCTTAATACACGAGCTCCAGCAGACATCCTAGCTAGTGGAGTGTCTTGGGATAACCCCATTGCACCAAACGTTTGTATAGCTTTGTCGATGACGTAAGAAGCAGCCTCAACAACAGATACTTTTATAGATGAGATTTCTATTTTTGCTTCTTCTTTACCAACTGTATCGATTAGCCATGCAGTTTTCAAAGTTAATAATCTTGCTTCCTCTATTTTTATTCTTGAGCGAGCAATCCAATCTTGAATAACACCTTGTTCAGCTAATTTTTGACCAAATGTTTCTCTTTCAAGTGATCGGTCGATCATAAGAGATAATGCTCTCTCTGCCATTCCGATAGCCCTCATACAATGATGTATTCTTCCAGGCCCAAGCCTAGCTTGAGCTATTTTAAAACCCATTCCTTCTCCCCCAATGATGTTAGATTTTGGAACAACGACATTTTCAAATAAAAGCTCTGGATGCCCTGTGTATCCATCATCATATCCAAATACTTGCATTGGTCTGATTATCGATAGTCCCTCGCTATCCATAGGAACTAATACTTGGCTCTGCCTTTGGTATGGAGGACTATCCGGGTTCGTCACACCCATAAAAATACATATTTTTGCATTTGGATTTATTGCATTTGAAGTCCACCATTTACGACCATTAATTACATAATTGTCACCGTCACTGACAATTGAACTTCCTATGTTTGTAGCATCTGAGGAAGCTACATTTGGCTCAGTCATTGCAAAGCATGATCTTATTTCTCCTTCAAGAAGTGGTTCAAGCCATTGTTTTTTTTGTTCTGCTGTTCCAAACTCGGCTAAAATTTCCATATTTCCTGTATCAGGGGCAGAGCAATTAAATACTTCAGGAGCCCACCAATTATGACCTGTTATCTCAGCTAATGGTGCATAGTCAACATTTGATAATCCATATCCATATTCCTTGTCAGGGAGAAATAAATTCCACAAATTTTCACTTTTAGCTTTTGATTTAAGCTCATTTAATATTTCTGGAATATGCAATGGATCTCCTGAATCAATAATTGCCTTCTCATAGAGCTCCTCATTTGGGTAAATATGGTCAGCAAAAAAGGTTTTTAGCTTTTCTTGTAATTCAAGTGATTTTTTAGAGAAATTAAAATCCATCATTCTTATTGTATCAATTTAAACTTCTGAACCAAAAAACTTTCATTAATATGTTGTTTGATGGACTTTTTTAGCGACAAACTAAAGAAATATATTTCTACGGTTGTAGATATTTCAGAAGATTTCAACTTTGAACAATTTAAAGTAGGAAGATCAAATATTACATTTAAAATTTTTGATGATTCAAATACATTTGTATTAAGACGGCCTCCATTTGGACTCAAATTAGAATCTGCACACAATATGGGTCGGGAATATAAAATATTAAAAGTTTTAAATGAAAATGGTTTAAGGGTTCCAAAACCATACTATCTATACAACAATAAGGAGCTATCTACAGATGATTTTTATATTATGGAATTTATCGATGGTGATACGATAGCTAACGACCAAGTAGCAGAACGCTATGACCAATCACAGAAAAAAACAATTACTGAATCATTCATTAAAGCTCTTACAGAAATACACAATTTTAATGTTATAAATTCAGAATTAAGTAATTTAGGTAAACATGAGGATTACGTAGTAAGACAAATAAACAGATGGAACAAACAATTCCAATCTCAAAAAGTTAGAGAAATAAAAGAACTAGAAAGTGCGACTAATTTACTTCTTGATTATATTCCTCCTCAACAAACTGTTGGAATAGTTCATGGAGATTACAGATTAGATAATGTTCGAGTAAAGGATAATAAAGTAACAGCCGTACTGGATTGGGAACTTTGTACTTTAGGAGATCCGCTTGCAGATATGGGAACAGTTATAGCATCTTGGAATACAAAGAAAGAAAAAGATTCACCGTTTATTTACTCTCCTACCCTGTCTGGTGGATTTCCTACACGTGAGGATGTAATTAAATTATATCTAAATGAATCAAATCTAGATTTAAAAGATATTGAATTTTACACAAGGTTATCTTATTGGAAACATGCAATGATAATGGAAGGGGTTTACATAAGATATTCCATGGGATCATATGGAAAAACAAATGAAAATGAAATAGAATCATTTAAGGACAGTACAATAAAGTTTGCAAATAAAGCTGCGAATAAAAATTTATTAGAGGAGATAACATGATGATTGTACCTGCAGAGGAAATGGAAAAATATATTGGTCAAGAGGTTGGTGTTTCAGACTGGTTCGAAATAAATCAAGATAGGATAAATCAATTTGCAGAAGGTACAAACGATCATCAATTTATTCATGTTGATGAAGAAATGGCTAAAAGCACTCCGTGGGGAACTACAATAGCTCATGGATTCCTGACATTGAGTATGATAACTTACTTATCTGCCGACAACACTGTCATGCCAGAAAATGTTCAAATGGCAATTAATTACGGACTTGATAAAGTTCGTTTCATGGAAGCTGTGCCAGTAAATAGCAAGATTAGAGGGAGATTTGTTTTGTCAGATGTCCAGTACAAAAAAGCTGGTAGATGGTTGGTAAAGCATACTGCTACAATTGAAATAGAGGGTAAAGATAAACCAGCAGCTATTGTTGAGCCTTTAACTTTATTTATAATTACAGAATAGAAGAAAGAAGACTAAAGATGAGAGAAGCAGTAATAGTATCAGCAGCAAGAACACCTATTGGAAAAGCTTATCGTGGAGCATACAACAAAACAGATGCTCCTACATTAGGTTCTTATTCAATCAAAGAAGCTGTTGAAAGAGCAAATGTTGATCCAAATGAAATAGAAGATGTCATTATGGGTTGTGCTCAACAACAAGGTTCACAAGCATTGAACATTGGAAGACTAAGTGGAATCGCAGCAGGATTACCAATTACTGTTCCAGGAATGACAATAGATAGACAATGTTCTTCTGGCCTAATGGCCATTGCTACTGGTGCAAAACAAATAATGACAGACAATATGAATGTTGTTGTTGCAGGCGGTGTTGAATCTATATCGTTGGTTCAAACTGCTGAATTGCGATTTGCTCCAGATCCAAACGTCGTAAAACTTGCTGATAACGCTTATATGCCTATGATCGAAACTGCTGATTTTGTTGCTGAAAAATATAATATTACAAGAGAATATCAGGATGAATATTCATTACAAAGTCAACAAAGAACTGCAGCTGCTCAAGAGGATAACAAGTTTGATGACGAGATTATTTCAACAACTACAACAAAAAGTGTCAAAAATAAAGAAACCGGTGAAGTTTCTGATGAAGAGGTTGAATTAACAAAAGATGAGGGAAATAGACCAGAGACCAATTTAGAGGGTCTATCCTCTCTTCCTCCAGTTTATGGAGAAGGAAAGTTCATTACAGCTGGAAATGCTTCACAATTATCAGATGGTTCAGCTTCTGTTGTTTTAATGGAAGCAAGTGAAGCAGAAAAAAGAAACCTGGAACCGCTTGGATATTATCGAGGCATGACTGTATCAGCATTAGCTCCAGAGGAAATGGGAATAGGTCCTGTATACGCAGTTCCAGATTTACTAAACAAATTCAACTTAAAAATTGAAGATATAGACCTCTGGGAACTAAATGAAGCGTTTGCTGTTCAAACTTTATATTGTAGAGACGAGCTTGGTATTGACAACAGCATATATAACGTTAATGGTGGTTCAATATCAATAGGCCATCCCTATGGAATGACTGGTGCAAGAATGACGATGCATGCATTAATAGAGGGTAAAAGAAGAAACGCAAAATTCGTAGTTGTAACTATGTGTGTCGGTGGTGGTATGGGTGCAGCTGGTTTATTTGAAGTTATCTAAATTTTAAATTTCTAACTAAATTTTAAATCACAATCTTACAATTTATAATGTTGTATGGAAAAAATTCATACAAAAGCTGACTATCTAGAATCTCTTAAAAACAGAGACCTAACAATCTACTTAATGGGTGAGCTTGTAGTAGATCCATTGACACATCCGATAATAAAGCCAAGCATAGAAGCAATGGCTGAGACCTATGCTCTTGCTGAGAAAGAACCTGAATTAGCATCTGCAATATCTCCTTATACCAATGAGCCAATTAATAGGTTTTTACATATTGCTGAAAATAATCAAGATTTATATCTACAAAACGAAATGCAAAGAAAGTTGGGACAATTAACTGGGACTTGTTTTCAAAGATGTGTTGGTATGGATGCATTTAATGCTCTTCATTCAGTAACCTACGAAATTGATGAGAAATATAAGACTGATTATCACAAAAAATTTATAAGCTTCTTAACAAAAATGCATGAATCCAATCTGGTTATTGGTGGCGCAATGACTGATGTCAAAGGTGATAGATCAAAACCACCACATCAACAGGCAGACCAAGATTTATATCTCAGAGTTGTGAAACGAGACAAAAAAGGTGTGTACGTTTCTGGAGCAAAAGCTCACCAGACAGGTTGTTTAAATTCCCATTGGATGGTCATCATGCCAACTTTAAGACTCACAGAAGATGATAAAGATTATGCAATAGTTGGAGCGCTACCAATCGAATCTGAAGGAATAACTTACATATATGGGCGTCAATCATGTGACACAAGAAGTATGGAGCCTGGTGAGTACGATGTTGGCAATAAGTACTTTGCTGGCCAGGAAGCAATGGTAATTTTTGACAATGTGTTTATACCGAATGAATACATATTTATGGATGGTGAATACGATTTTGCAGCAATGTTGGTTGAACGATTTACATGCTATCACAGAAGATCTTATGTTTGTAAAGCTGGAGTAGGAGATGTAATGATTGGAGCAGCTGCAACCATTGCTGAATACAATGGAGTCGAAAACAAATCACATATCAAAGAAAAATTAGTTGAGATGAATAAATTGAATGAAACAATTTACGCGACGGGAATTGCTTCATCATTACAAGGAAAAGAAACTAAAAGTGGAAACTTTATCAATGACGATTTACTGGCAAATGTTTGTAAGCAACATGTAACAAAAGAAACATATGAAATTGGAAGATTAGCACAAGATCTTGCGGGAGGATTGGTTGCTTCAATGCCCTCAGGAATTGACATTCACGAAAGTGACATGTCCCCAAATCTCAAAAAATACTTAAAAGGTAAAGAAGATATAAATACTGAAGATCGTGTCAAAATGTTGAGACTAATAGAAAATATGACTTTAGGAAGAAATGCTGTAGCTTATTTAACTGAGTCTATGCATGGAGCTGGATCCCCTCAAGCACAAAGAATCCAAATTTCAAGAAAAGTTGATATTGAAGAAAAGAAGAACTTTGCAAAAAAGTTGTCTGGAATCATTAAAAGAGAAGAGTAATGAAAGCTGTAGTTTGTACAACACTTGGTGAACCTAATCTCCTTGAAATTAAAGATAATCCTATCCCAGAACCCCAAAAAAATGAAGTATTAATAAAAGTTGAAGCTGCAGGTGTAAATTTTCCGGATGCACTGATGGTACAAGGAAAATATCAGATTGTTATGGACCCACCATTTACGCCTGGAACAGAAGTTTGTGGGATTGTAGAAGGAATTGGAGAAGATGTTGAAATTAAGATTGGTACAAAAGTTATAGCTTTACCTCCAATGGGTGGTTTTGCAGAATATGTAAGTGTTCATAAAAGTTTAGTTATACCGGTATCTGAAGCAGTAGATTCCTATGCTGGAGCAAGCTTACCAATAAACTACGGAACTTGTTATTACGCATTAAAAAGAAGGGCAAATATACAGAAGGGTGAAAGTTTACTTGTTCTTGGTGCTGCAGGTGGAATTGGAACTGCAACTATCCAATTGGCAAAAGTTATGGGTGTAAAGACAATATGTGCAGTTGGAAGTGATGAAAAAGAAGAATACGTAAAATCATTGGGTGCAGATCAAATTATACGATATGACCAAGTCGATTTAAAGGAAACAACAAAAGAGCTAACTAATGGAAATGGTGTTGATGTGGTCATGGACCCAGTTGGTGGTAATGTGACTGAGCAAGCTTTGAGGGCTACAGCTTGGAATGGGAGGCTACTTGTAATTGGTTTTACAGATGGAAACATTCCAAAGATACCTCTTAATCTAACTTTGGTAAAAGGTGTTTCGATAGTTGGAGTGTGGTGGGGACGATGGACAACAACTTCACCGGAAGAAACGGCAGAAGATTTTGGGGAACTCTTAAGTTTTATTGAAAAAGGTGAATTAAATATTGAGCCAAAAAATATTCACACAATTGAAGAAACTCCCCTTGCATTAGAAAATTTCTTATCTCGTAAAAATATAGGAAAAACAGTTATTAGCTTTTAATTACTTCTTTGAAGATTCAAAATAAGGATTTGATCCAGATGCGTGATCAGTTGCATCAATAATATTACCTATCTCTGGTACTGCATCTCTTAATGCCTTTTCAATACCTTGTGTAAGAGTTACTTGTGCCATACCGCATCCTTGACAACCACCACCAAGTCTAAGATAAACATCTTGGCCTTCTACTCCTACAAGGCTTGCTTGACCACCGTGAGAGGCTATTGCAGGATTTATCTGACTCTCTAAAACTGTCTGTACTTTCTCTGCTAGCTCACCTGTAAGTTCAGGCATGTCTTCAGGATTGCCAAACATTGCTGGGCTTGGAGTGTTTGGATTATCCATTGTCAATCCAGGAGCGTCTGGATCGTCTGACATGTCAAGGCTTGCTCCGTTAAAATTATCAACATCTTTACTGGCAATAACTACGGAAAGTTCACCAAATTCTATTCTTTTATCATCTGGTCTTGCCTGATCTAAGTCAAGGAAACTTAAGTCGTAAGTATATTGATTTCCTTGGACACCATCTATTTGCAGAAATAAGGCATAATCTTTTTCACCTGGCTCTTGCTCTCTCAATTCAAGAATTTTAGAAACGGCGGTATCACCAATATTGAATTTAAATTCGTCAGTCATATACTTAATATTAGTAAGCTCAAGATATGTGTAAATAAATATGAAGAAACTATTACTTGTTATTCCAGAAAATAGCTATAAATCAAACGATTTTGTTACATCAGCTGAAAAACTAGATCTTGATTTCTTAGTAATTACAGATAGCCAGCAGGTTTCCGGTCAATTCTCAGATACAGTAATAATTCATAGTTTTGATGAGGAATTAGAGGATGATGTAAAAGAAAAACTTCAAGATGTAACTCATATACTTCCAGTAGACCATAGTGCTCTTAAATTTTCTGCATATCTCGTAGATTTACTGAAGGCTAAAGGTAATAACACTAAATCAATTAATTCTGCGATGAACAAATTTGAATCAAGAAACATATTTAATTCAATATCTGAAATAAAAATTCAAAATGCAATCGTGAATAAAATTGAAGATATAGAGAAATTTATAAATGAAAATGGAACCTCTGTATTAAAACCTATTTATGGCACAGCCAGTAAAAGTGTTATAAAAGTTCAAAGTTTTCAAGAAAACAAAGCTGAGGTGGAAAAATTAATGCAAGACTGTTCAGATCAGGATTTAATTATCGAAGAATTTGTCGATGGAAGTGAGTATGCATTAGAAGGAAATTTAATTAATTCTGAATTAAATAAGATAGTTATATTTGACAAGCCAATTAATTATAAAGAGCCTTACTTCGAAGAATCTTTATATATTGCTCCAACAGAAATACCAGATAAAACTCAAAAAGAAATAGTTAATTTAATTGGAAAAGCTTGTAAAAAATTAGGTCTTGAAAATGGACCAGTACATGTTGAATTTAAAATACATAATAAGGAAATATTCATAATTGAGATAAATCCAAGAATGATTGGTGGTTTATGTTCAAGATGCTTAAGTTTTGGTTTGTTTAAAACTTCACTTGAAGAAATTGCACTTCACGCATTCTTAAATAATGAATTAAAGAGTATTGATCTACTCAGTAATTTTGTAGGAGTACTAATGATACCAACACCAATATCGGGAAAATTTATCTCGATCAATAAGAATGAACTTGAAAGTATACCTAATGTTTCTGGGGTTGAGATTACTGTATCTGAAAACTCAAATCTTTTAGAACCACCTTTTGGAGATAAATATTTAGGTTTTGTTTTTTCACAGGGAGATAGCAAAGAAAAAGTAATGGAGTCCCTAACTTTAGCTTTGGATTTAGCCAATCCGATTATCAAATAAAGTATGATAACCTTCAATAAAATATGAAAAATGCATTAATCATTAATGGTGGTGATAACACGACAAATAGAGATCAAATAGAGAAATTTGACTATATTGTCGCTGTTGATTCCGGAGCTGAACATGCTTACAAATTATTTTTAAAGCCTGATTTGATTATTGGCGATCTTGATTCCATAAGTACAAAAACATATGACAGAGTAAATAAAGATAGAATTGACATTTTGGAGTATGAAAAAAATAAAGACTATACAGATTTTGAAATTGCATTAAGCCACATAATAGATTTAAAAATCAAAGATGTAACTGTAATCGGAGGTGAGTATGGTGATATTGATCACTTATTTGGATCATTGTTTGCTATTGCTAAATTACATACAGACCAAAATATTTTATGGCTTCACGGAGAACAGGAGATTCTATTTCCAAAATCTGAAAGCATAAAAATAGGTATTAACAATAAATTTAGTGTTTTACCATTTTCAGATTTAATAAACTTAAATATTACCGGAGCGGAATGGAATTTAGAAAATGAAAATATAGAGTTTGGGCAATCTAAAACCCTACGAAACATTGCAAGAAATGAAAAAATAAATATATCAGTTTCTGATGGAAAGTTTTGTTTAATTATTTATAGTTAGGACCTAGGCAAATCTTTCCATGCCTTGTCTTTATCTAGCTTAGGTTCGCTAGGAAGACCAAGAACTCTTTCAGCAATGATATTTCTCATTATTTCAGATGTACCACCTTCTATAGAGTTCGCACGAGATCTTAAAAATAAACTTTGAGTATCTGTAAATCCATAAGAATCATTATCAAAATTTAATTCAGGTTGAGATAACTCATATCCTCTAGGAAATAACAATCCATCATTTCCTAACATTTCCATACCAAATTCATATGAAGATTTGTTAATTTCAGCCTCGTGAAGCTTACTGGTAGACCCTTCAGGACCAGGTGTTCCCTTCTCTCTCAATTCTGAAGCTCTCATGTTCGTAAGGCGAACAGCTTCTTGTTGAATCCATAACTCTACAAGTTTGTCCTTAACAACAGGATCATCTAAGTTTCGATCTTTCCAAAGTTGTACAAGGTGCCCTGGGGCTCCACTTCCTCTTTGTCTTACGTTACCACCAATAGCAACTCTTTCATTCATCAATATGGCTAGCGATACTCTCCATCCATCACCCACTTCTCCTAAAACGTTCTCTTTTGGGATTTTTACATCAGTAAAATAAACTTCATTGAACTCTGCTTCTCCAGTAATTTGTCTTAATGGCCTTACCTCGACTCCCTCAGATTCCATATCTACTATAAAAAATGTTAATCCACGGTGCTTTGGAACATCCGGATCTGTTCTTGTAACAAGTAAGCCCCATTTTGATAAGTGACCTAATGTAGTCCAAACTTTTTGACCATTAACTATGTAACCATCACCGTCATCTACTGCTTTTGTTGAAAGGCTTGCTAAATCTGAACCAGATCCTGGCTCAGAAAATAATTGACACCATATTTCATCAGCAGTGAACATGGGTCTTAGATATTTATCAATTTGCTCCTGAGTTCCATATTCCTTAATTGTTGGAGCGCCCATCCCAATACCAAGTAAATTAGCTATCCGGTTACTGGTTGAAATTCCTTCATTACGAAGGGTCTCATTCACAAGTAATTGAAACTTTGGATTTACGTTTAAACCACCAGAGCCTTCTGGAAAATGAACCCAAGCTAAACCTAAATCAAATTGTTTTCCCCAAAAATCCTTAATATCTTGATTTTCTTCTCTGTATGAAATTAATTCTTTGAGTCTATCTTTAACTAACTCTTCTGCATCAGCTGGTTTTGTTTCAATTTTTGCCATATTAAATTATACACTGATCACTCGTTAGAGCTATTTCCTTGTAAGGCTTTCATTATCAACATATTTTCATCATCATTACTTAAAGGATAAGTTCCATCTGTAATAGTTCTTATCTCATCTATGTTATTGGCAATGTCTTCTGCCGTTGCTTGTTGGTTAACATAGCCTTCATGTGTAATTATCCCAATTCTTGCAAACCTACCTGCAGCAACCCCATATATTTCATGGGTTGGTTCACAAGCTTCAGATGCAAGATATGTAACTAATGGTGTGACAAGCTCAGGGGTCATGAATTTGCCAACATCTTCAGGGATAAGTCCTTCCGTCATCCTTGTGTAAGCAGTAGGAGCTATAACATTAACCTTAATATTGTATTTAGCTCCCTCAATAGCCAAGACATTAGTGAGACCAACTATACCCATTTTTGCTGCACCATAATTTGCTTGACCAAAATTTCCAAATAATCCTGATGGAGATGCAACATTTACAATTCTTCCATAGTTGTTTTCCTTCATTATTTTGAATGCAGGATGAGTCACATAAAATGTTCCTTTTAAATGTACATCAATAATCAACAAAAATTCTTCCTCTGTCATATTTGCAAAACTTCTATCTCTCAATATCCCGGCATTATTAATTACAGCGTCAACAGTCCCAAAATTATCTACTGCAGTTTGAACTATTGACTCTCCACCATCTTTTGAAGCAACAGAATCATAATTTGCAACAGCTTCTCCACCATTTTTAATAATTTCATTAACAACATTGTCAGCTGGGGAACTACCTGAACCAGAACCGTCAACAGCACCTCCGAGGTCATTTACTACAACTTTTGCACCTCTTTTGCCAAGCTCTAGCGCATATGCTTTACCTAATCCATTGCCAGCACCTGTAACAATTGCTACTCTGTTTTCAAAATTAACATCTGACATATTTAAGCCTCCTCATACATTGATTCAATTTCGTTTTTGTATCTCTCAGCAATAACATTTCTTTTTAATTTCAAAGTTGGTGTTAATTCACCACTAGAGTCTGTCCATTCATTTTCAAGAAGTGTAAACTTCTTTATTTGCTGAACTCTAGCAACTTTGGAATTTGCTTCATCAATCTGTCCTTGTATTGCATCGATAACTTTAGAATTTTTTGACATATCACTAATGTTATATGCAACTCCATTTTCTTCCGCCCATTTTTCAGCGCCACCATCGCCATCAAGAACAATTAAGGCTGATAAGAATTTTTTACCATCTCCAACAACACAAATTTGACCTACGAGTGTATGAGGCTTTACATGATCTTCAATTTCAACAGGTGCTATATTTTTTCCACCTGATGTAATAAGTATTTCTTTTTTTCTTCCAACGATTTTGACATATCCATTATCATCGATCTCTGCAAGATCACCAGTGTGTAACCATCCATCTGAATCAAATGTTTCTTTTGTCTCATCATCAAGTTTGTAGTATCCCTTAGCAACATGTTTACCCTTTATACAAAGTTCACCATCATCAAGGACTTTTACTTCAGTACCTGCGAGGGGTATTCCGACCTTTCCTATTGGATTTAATACCTCGGGAATAGCCACATTATTAGACTTAAACATACTCTCAACATAATTGATAGCATGATTTGGAATTCCTATTGTTGCAGGTCCTGTGTCTTCTGTCATTCCATAGATTTCTGTAACATCAATATGTATTGCATGAAACCATTTATGTACCTCAGGGTTCATTGGTGCTGCAGCAGTTGCAAATATTTCAGTATTACTTAATCCCAAACCTTCTTTGAAAGATCTCTCAAATACAAGTCTTTTGAACACTGCATCTTTAATTCTTACTCCTAAAGGAGGTGTTTCACCTCTTTGCTCATATTCGACTCTTTCTAAACCGTTATCAATTGCCTTTAATGCAAGATCTTTCTTATCAGATTCATTAATTTTGTTTAGTAAACCAGATTGAAATCTTTCCCAAACCCTAGGTACAGCTAAAAAGATAGAGGGTTTAATTGTAGGTAATGCTTTTGCCATATCTTCTAATACTGGGACTGGAAATATCTGACCTCTTCTATAGATTGACTGATAGTGGTCACCAAGTCTTGCAGCTATATGAGCCATGGGTAAATAGGATACAATTCTTGGATTAGTTGAAAGCTGTACTGTTTCAGCAAAGAGACTTTGAGCAGTCCATAATACATTTTCGTGAGTTATCATCACACCCTTTGGATTTCCTGTTGTTCCAGAAGTAAATATCAAACAGGCCAATGAATCAGGGGTGACAGATGAAATTGCTTCATCTAGTTTCGATCTATCTGAAGAATTAATATCCTTACCTTTTTGAATTAAATCCGAAAAACTTAGAACATAATCGAGATCTTTATAGTCTTCGAAATCTTCTATCATTATCAAGTACTTCAAGTTTGGAGAATTCTTTTTTGCTGCATTAACTTCATCAAACAATTGGGCATTTCCAACAAATGCTATCTTTGCATCAAGTAAATTAGCAATATACTCAATCTGTCCGGATTTAAGTTGTTTATAGATAGTTGAAGGTGTTCCTCCTGCGTGCATAATTGCGAGATCAGATATGAAGTGTTCTTTTGTATTATCACTAACAATAAAACCATTCTCACCTGCACTAAAACCAATATCGATCAGGCCGGACGCTAAATTATGGACCATCTCCCTATATTCAGACCATGAAGTTGAGTTCCAACCAGAATATTCATCATTAATTGGGGTATTTAATGCTGGATAATCGGGATAATCATCAGCATTCTGATTAAAAAAGTCAATTATTGTTTTGCCATCTACAACGCTTGTAACTGAAGATTCCCTGTTTTTCATGAATTCATGAATATTTGTCATATAACTCCGCTCTTTATTATATGAATTTTAATAATCAAATTAAAAATTCTCTAATCTATATCTAAAATTGTTCTTCAACATTAACCCAAATACCATTATTTTGATAAGAATCTAATGTACACATTACATCTAATACATGAAAGGGTAAATTTACATTTTCTCTCGAAATATTATTTTTAGTTATGCATTTAACCATCTCAACTACACCAAGTCCCCTATAGTAATTATTTTCGTTATCAACAGGTGTATAGATACTTTCCCATTCATAAGTTTCCTTATTAAATATTGAAATTTCACCATCATAATTGTTTGGGTCCGCAAGTTTTAAAGAGGAGTTTTCACCATATATTTCTAATTTAGGATCATATGGTTTCCATATATCAAAACTTACTTGAAAATCTACAACAATATCACTCTCAAACTTTAATAAAGCAAAATAATGGGTATCAATATCAACCTTAATCTCGTTGTAGTCAACATCTGGATTTTCTACTTTACGTGTGTCGAATGTTTTTTGTGAGTAAGATATCACTTTCTCCACATTTCCAAATATCTTGATTAAAGATGTTAAATAATATGGCCCCATATCAAATAATGGACCTCCTCCTCGTTTATAATAAAAACTTGGATTAGGATGCCAACCTTCAACACCATGACTTGTAAAACTAGCAGAGCCTCCAATAATTTTTCCGATTTTATTTGAAGATATTATTTGTTGAGCCTTCTTAAATGCCGGTCCAAGATATGTGTCTGGTGCAGAAAATAAATAAACATTATTTTTTTTCATTGTAGAATACAGTTTTTTTCCTTCTTCAATTGTTAAGGAAACTGGTTTTTCTGAAAAAACATGCTTTCCATTTTCTAATGATTTCAGAGATATATCAAAGTGTGATGAAGGAGGAGTTAAATTGACTATAATATCTATATCTTTATCCATCAGCAATGCCTCAACAGATAACGGATTTATATTATATTCTTTAGCAAAAAATTTTGATTTATTCTCATCTTTATCGGCACAAGCTAGTAGGTTAATTTCTTTTTTATTTTTTTTAAGACCAATCATGTATTGGCTAGAAATTGCACCGCATCCGATTATTCCAACATTCATATTATTTAGTAGTCCAATTTATTCCCTGAATTATAAGCTTTACAACATTTTCGTTTTCAAAATCTTTTAAATAATGACCGATAGAGCAGTGAAATACTTTTCCATTTCCCCATGATTTTGTATAAGCTACAGGCATTTCTACATCATCTATCCACTCATGATATTCTTTGGTGAATTTTGTTGAAGCAATGATATTTATAGATGGATCGATGTGAAGAAAGTACTGTTCAGAAAAAACTTTAAAATTGTTTATTCCATCTACTATTTCATGATGTTTATCAATTATATTTACTTCGTAATCAACAAAATCTCCTGGGTGGCAAACGAACTGACTCCCTACAAGAAATTGATAGTTTGTATTATCTCTAAATGCATCGGTCATACCACCGTGCCAACCTGCAAGTCCAACACCAGAATGGACTGCTTCTTGTAAATTTCCAATTTTTGAATTCTTAATTTCCCAATTGTTATCATCTATTTGCCCCATCGTCCAAACAGGAAGTATCACATCAAAACTTTTTAAATACTCAAGATCAGTCATAACATCAAGATCATTTACTATTTTGCTCTCAATATTGTATATCTTGATCTGTTCGCTTATAAATTCCGAAGTTTCAACAGGTTCATGCCCATCCCATCCACCAGAAATAAAAAGTGCTTTTTTTGTCATCCTTTTATTGATCCTGCAGTAAGACCTCCAGTTATTTGCTTTTGAAAAAACAGAAATAATACAGCTATTGGAGTAGCTGCTATTACAGAAGCTGCGGCAATACTTCCCCACTCGTTACTGAAATCATCCGTGAAGACCACATTAATTCCTAATGCTACGGTGTATAAGTTTGTGTCCTTTAGAAAAACAGCAGCGAGTATATAGTCTGAATATATACCTATAAACGTAAGAACAAATAGGACGACTATGATTGGTCTTGCTAATGGTGCTACAATTCTGAAAAATATTTGTGAATCTGTAGCACCATCGACCTTAGCTGCTTCATCTAATGATTCAGGAATTGTATCCATAAACCCTTTAATTAACCAAGAATTGAAACCTATTGATCCACCAAGATAAACACAAATAAGTCCGAAATGAGTTCCTAAGCCCATAAACGGAGCAATATCACTAATTTGAAAAAATAGTAAATAAATCGCAACAAATGCAAGAAATGCTGGAAACATCTGAATAAGTACAAGGGTAATTAGTCCTACCCTACGCCCTCTAAATTTTAACCTAGCAAATGCATATCCTGCAAAGGTCCCTAAAAGAACATTAAAAAAACCTGCAAGTGAAGCAATTTTATATGTATTAAATAGCCACTTAAAGTATGGAACAAGTGGGTCTCCATACAACGATTGATAATGCTTTAAAGTAAAACTATCTGGAATGAGCTTAGAGTTTTCCAAATTCGGAAAATCTGCAAATGAATTAGATAGAACATAAAGTATTGGATACATTGAAAATACTACAAAAGTTAAACCAACTAAATGCCTCCATCCATACTCTCTAAACCAGGTAGATAATTTATATGTTTCCATAAACACGCTCTAGTCTTTTTGAGTATCTGAATGAAATAGCTGAAATAATTAGTACAAGAAAAAATATTAATGTTGTTACAGCTGCAGCAAGACCAAATTGTACACCCCTACCACCAGATACAGCTAAGTTATATGTGAAAGAAATGAGTATATCAGTATATCCAACGGAAACGTCAGCTCCAACAATAGGAGGACCTCCACCAGTAAGTAGAAATATTAATGTGAAATTATTGAAATTAAATGCAAACGCTCCTATCAAAAGTGGCGATATTGACACTAGCAATAATGGAAAAGTTATCTTAAAAAAAGATTGTCTAGGAGTAGCACCGTCAACCTTAGAAGCTTCAATTAATTCATTTGGAATTGATTGTAAAGCACCTGTAACAATTAAAAACATGTAAGGAAATCCAAGCCATGTGTTGACTAATAAAACTGCTGCTTTAGAGCTTTCTTCCGTTCTGAACCATCTAATCGGTTCAATATTAAACAATTGGTATAAAGGATCAAGCCAATCATTTACAAGACCAAAATCTGGATTTAGTAATCCCCTAAAAACGAGTATTGATATAAAAGCTGGTATTGCATAAGGAATAATATATATAGATCTATAAAGTTTCTGAAATCTTACTTTTTCATTATTAAGAGTTATCGCTAAAAGAAGGCCAACAATGAATGCAAGGACAACTGAGAAAAAAGCAAATTGGAAAGTCCATTTTGCGACTGTACTTAAAGGTCCTCTAAATCGTTGGTCATCAACTATTCTTTGATAATTTTCTGTACCAACATTAATTCTCCAGCCTGGATCTACCGATTCACCACCACAAATAAAATTTCCACGATCTCCAAGTGTACAGGCAACATTTTTTCTGTTGTCGTATAAAATTTCAGAATCTTTATCGTATGTATATTTTTGCTGTGATGAAAATATTCTTCCGCTTGAAGCACCGAATACAGAAATATTGTAAAGTTTTATTCTTGTATTTTTATCAACTAATAGTGAAAGATCCTGTAATGTACTTGAGTTAGCAATTTGTTCTTTACCTGACAATAAATAAAAGGATTCAGGAATAGTAATATTGTTATTTGAGTCTTTAAAAGATGGCTCATGTGTCGCGTATTCAATATCTTCAAATTGATCAGAAGTAACAGCTCTTCCAAACAATAGATTGTCTTGATCGAAGTCTGCGAGAAAGAAGAAATCTAAATTTGAATCTTGCATAACATATAAATCAAATTCAACACCTTTTTGCTCTTCTGTGGAATAAGTTAAATCCTCTAGACGTTCTATGACTTGAGTTTTAGTTAATATATGACCAGTTTGCCAATTTGTAAATGAAACATAAAAGTTGTAACCCGCAGGAAATAATACAAAAGAAATCAGAAATATAAATCCAGGGGTAATCCACTTTAAAGGCTTTAATTTATTTGTTATGTAAGTGATGTTTACTAGAAAAGTGATGATCCCAATAATTAATAGAAAAAACCAGGACTCATAACTTATTGCTAAAGGAACAACATAAAACATTAAAGCATTGAAAATACCAAGTAATATATACTTCAAAATTGTCGAAGTTTTCATGTATATATAAATATATCACAAAAAAATCGGGGCTCTAGATGAGCCCCGATTTAAGTAATAATTTTGTTAATTATCCGCCAGCAATGGCATCTCTAACTTGCTGAGCAGCTAATTTCATAGCGTCAGCAGCTGAATCAACAGTTACTCCTGTATCTTCATTTGTACCATAATTCTGATCTCTAATAATTAAAAGAGCATCTCCGACTGGTCCCCATACGCTTCCCATTTCTGGAATGTTAGGCATTGGGATTCCATTTGATGCACTTGCTGCAAATTGTGCTGCAATTGGATCTTCACTTTCAACTATTGCAAACAATGATTTTGTTGCAGGTAGTCTTGGATCTTCTGCATACATAGCAGCTTGAACATCAACAGTAGCAAAAAAGTCAAGTATGAAGCTTTGTGCTAAAACTTTCTTTTCACTAAATGCTGATATAAACATACCTCTAACTCCAACAAATGGAGTAGCAGCATTACCACCAAATGTAGGAATTAATCCTACACCATAATTAACTGCAGCAGCATCATTTCTAGCCCAAGGTCCTGTCATCCAAAATAAGGATCTTCCCTCTTGGAAAGCAGACATAGATGCACCGTAATCAGTTGATGCTACGGTTCCATTTTTAACTAGTGAGTCAAGAAACTCTGCAGAAGCTAACGCACCTGCGTTATCTAAACCAACATCTGAAGGATCAAATCCTCCATCAAATTTAAAAATGTAACCACCATCAGATGCAAAAAATGGATGGTTGTGATAAGCGTCTCCGCCTCCACCACCACCTGGTGCACCCACACAGATTTCAGTTCCAGCTGCATCACAAGCTGCTTTGACTTCATCCCATGTAGTTGGAACACCATCAACTAGATCAGCGTTGTAATACATTGCAATGGCTTCTGTTGCATATGGGAATCCATAAACTTCGCCACCATAACTAAATGCTGAGATACCAACGTCAAAAATATCTGATTGAATTGAACCAAGATCAATTGGAGCAACAACACCATTAGTGACAACTTCACCAACCATGTCATGTGGTCCAATAAATAGGTCTGGTCCTTCACCAGCAGGTCCTGCTGTAAGAACATCATCCTTAATTGATCCAAAATCATAAATTACCACTTCAACATCAACTCCAGCTGCAGATTCATATGCACCTACGAGAGGATCTAAAGCAACGGCAATTTTTTCTTCAGCCCAAATTAACAACTTTTCCGGTGGTGGAGAAGTTGTAGCAGGGGCTGCAAGTGTTTCAGCTGGTGCTTCTTCAACTACTGGTTCTTCAACTGTTTCTTCAGTTGAACCACCACAGGCTACTAACACCAGTGAAAGAATTAATAAAATTGCACCGAATCGCAATTTTGTATTATTCATACACTCCCTTTCTTAATATACGTATATTCACAAAATGAACTATTTGAATTATATGATTTAATTAGAAAAATTTCTAATTGATTGAAAAATTTAGCTCTCTTTTATTATGAGCCCAAAATTATCTGCTATGTCGGTAATTTTCAATTTACCTGAATCAAGTTCAATAGTGCAATCTCCATAAACCATGTCGACACTATGAGCATTTGTATTTAATTCTATGTCTTTGTTGTTAAGATCCCTATTTACGATACACAAAAGTGACTCATCATTTAAAACTCTTCTGAATATGACATAGTTATCATCATAAGTAACCATTTCAAAGTTGCCATATCTTAAAATTGGTTGACTTGTTTTTATATTCATCAGCTCACTTGTAAACTTTAAGAGGTCTTTATTCCATTTATCTTCCGATTCCCAAGGGAATGGCTCTCTATTAAATGGGTCATCTGCTCCTCCTAAACCAATTTCATCACCATAGTAAATTCCAGCTATACCAGGGAAAGTTGCTTGAAGGAATACAGCTCCAAACATGCCGTCAGTATTTGCTCCACAACGATTAAGGAATCTTTTCACATCGTGTGAACTTAGTAGATTTTGACATGAAGATAGGGCCTCAAAAGAGTACATCGAATATAAGTTGGCGAGAGAATTTGCGAACTCTTTGTTGTCAATTCGTTTCGTAGCAAAATAGTCTGTCATAGTCTCTCTAAAAGAATAATTCATTGTTCCATCAAATCTCTCTCCTTGAAGCCATTGTGAAGTATCTCCAAATATTTCTGAAATAAGCAATATATCTTTTTTTGCACTATAAGCAACATCTCTGAAATCTTTCCAAAATGAAAAATCTAGTTCTTTTGCAACATCCATTCGCCAACCATCTATATCAAAATTTTTAATCCAATGTTCTGTAACATCTAGTGCCCACTGTCTAGCACCATCATTTTTGAAGTTTATTTTTGGCATGTCAGGGACACCCCACCATGCTTTAAATGTTGGTTCTATAATCGGTCCATCATCATCAACAACTTCAACTGGAACTTTTGTTTCTTTAAATGTCTTTTCAAGGTATGTTTTATATTCTTCTGCATTACCATCCCATCCTACTTTGTAAGTATTAGCGTATAAGTGTGGTCTATGTAAAAAACGAACGGGATAATCAAATACAGTAAACCAGTCTTTATATTCTGATTTTTCCCCTTTTTCTACTATATCTTGAAATGCAAAGTGTCTTGGATGAACATGATTTAAAGAGCAATCTAATACAACTTTTATATCCCTACTGTGAGCTTCTTTGATAAGATCCTTTAATGCCTCATCACCCCCGAAAGTGTCATCAACTTTAAAATGATCCCAAGCATCATATTTATGGGTACTTGATGATAAAAATATAGGATTCAAATAGATTATATTTACACCTAAGTCTTTAATGTAATCTATTTTTTCTGTAACTCCGTAAAGATCGCCACCGTGAAAACCTAATCTAGTTGGAGTACTTTCCCAAGGAATAGAATTCTCAGGAGTAATTTCATCATTTCCATTCCTAAATCGTTCAGGAAATATCTGATACATGACACCTCCATAAACCCAATCAGGGATGGTGTGTCGAGGAAAGACCTCTAAGTTATAAATCCATTTTTCAGAAGGAGAAATAAAATTAGCTACACCACTTGTTCCAAAATATATATTTAACTCGTCTTCTGTTTGAGCTGCAAAACTAAACTTTGAAACTGGAGTTCTAAAATTAAAATTTAAATTCCAAAACTTAAATCTATCTGTTTCAGCATACATTTCAAGCTCTAATGGTCTTAAGTCATCATCCTCAACTAAAAGCCAAACCTTTGCTATCTTTGGCTCACTGTGGATTCTAAGGTTTACGGTACCGTCTGCTGAAATAGAGAAAAACTTTTTATCGTTAAAATCAAAACGAAAATCATAATGGCCTAGATGTACATCACCTTCAAAAAATTCGAGTTTTTGTGCTTCATCTTTATCTGTAAATTCAACTGAGTGTCTTTCAACCATAAATGTATTTCCGAATAAGTATTGTACTATATACTTTAGTTGAAAGGATTGAATTGGATATCAAAAAATCATCTGGATTAATAATGCACCCAACTGCTTTGCCTTCAAAGTATGGAATTGGTGATTTTGGTAACACATCGAAAGAGTTTATAGACTTTCTAGACGAAACATCTACAAATGTATGGCAGGTACTTCCATTAGGACTAACTAGCCTTGATGAGTTTTCACCATATTCAAGTCCGTCATCAATTTTGGGAAATAGATATTTAATTGATATTGAACAACTGGATGGCTTTGATAACAAGAATTATGATGTAGGGAATTTCTCAGAAAAATACGTTGAATATAAAAAAGTATATGATTTTAAAGATTTAGTGTTTAAAGAGTTATCTCAGACTATAAATCCAGGTGATGAAATTTATTCAAATTTTTTAAATGAAGAATTGATAAAACAACACATTACTTTCTTGGCATTAAAAGATCTTAACCAAACAGTATGGACTAGTTGGGAAAACGAATACAAAGAATATAGTGAAAAATTATTTGAGAAATTATTAAAAGATCAATCTCATTTAATGAAATTTCATATTTTTACACAATATGAATTCTTTAAACAATGGAATGATTTAAAAAAATATGCCAATGATAAAAAAATAAATATTCTTGGTGATATTCCAATTTATGTAAACCATGATTCAGCAGATGTATGGTTAAACAAAGAAATTTTTGAGTTAGACCAAAATGGTGAGATGGAGTTTATTTCTGGTGCAGTTCCTGATAGTTTTAACCAACAAGGACAGGTATGGGGTAATGCTCTATATAAATGGGATAACCATAAATCTAACAACTTTAAATACTGGAAAGAAAAGTTAAACAAATCTCTAGATCTTTACGATTATTTAAGAGTTGACCATTTCGTGGGATTCTTTAAATTCTGGGCAATTCCGACAGGAGAGTCCGCACTTAATGGACACTGGAGAGAGGGGCCTCGTCATGACTTTTTTGAATCTATTTCTCAAGATGTTGATTTAACTAAATTACTAGCTGAAGATCTTGGTGTAATTCTCAAGGAAACAAAAGAGATATTAACTAAATACAACATACCAGGCATGAAGGTGCTTCAACAAAGAATACCTGATGATGTTGAAGACCTACCATTTCAAGGAGATACAGAAATCATAGATAAAGAAACATTATTTGAGGAAGCTTCTGACGATTATTTCGAGGAAACTCATCCAAATGAATGGGATTATAATCTAGCAGCCTATACAGGAACTCATGATAGTCCTACAACTCAAGAGTGGTTTGATGAAGTTAATGAGTCAAAATATAGAAATTACAAAGAATATACCAAAACCCTTAAAAATTCTTTTAACAATGATGTTTGGGATTTCATTGCTTTAGTTTGGGAGTCTAATTCCCAATTAGCAATTACAACAACTCAAGATTTATTAAAACTAGATTCTAAAGCACGTTTTAATATTCCTGGAACATCAGAAAACAACTGGGTATGGAGACTTGAAGATTTGAAAAATTTAGAGCCAGTTAAGGAAGATCTTAAAACACTTAATAAATCAACAAGCAGGACTTAGTTACTCTCTCTTATATAATCAATTACGATTTGAGCTTGTTCTTCTGTAATACGAACTGCAGGCATTGACCCTTTTCCTTTTAAAATAGTTTGAAGCCAATATGAATCGGGTTTGTTGAGTACGCTTGCCATTTTAAGACTCGGTCCTACCCTACCGGAGAAATCTTCTTGGTGACAAGCAGAGCATCTAGCTGTGTAAATCTCTTTTCCAGTTGTGAGCTCTACAGTTTCTTGAGATCCGCATGCAATAAATAAAAAAAGAAACAATGCGATTGCTTTTTTCATGCTTATTCTTCTTCTAGACCAGTTTTAAACTCTCTAGTTGATTTACCTAAGGATCTTGCCAAACCCGGGAGTCGCTTTGCTCCAAAAAGTAATAATAAAATCGATAAAATTATAAGTAATTCAGGTAGTCCTAATCTCATAATTTAATTTTAACTTAATCTATTCTTTATTATCTTCTAAAGATTTCTTTTGTAAAAAATTGATTATTACATATCCGAATATTGTAAAAACAAGAAAGAATATAATTTCTTCAACATTGGTAGCATTTGGTAGTACGGGTCTTGTTACAATCGCCTCCAATTCACCTTCACTGTTTACTCTTGATTCAAGAACATTTCTAAATGGCCATATCTTGATAAGAGAGCCAATAAGAAATCCAGAAAGCAGAGATAATATTTCATTCTTAAAATTTGCAAACATAAATGATAAAACCCTGCTAAAAATAATTAAGCCTAAGATACAACCAAGAGCAAAGACTGACAAAACTTGTAAATCAAAACTTTTGATTGCATTAATAATAAATTCATACTTTGAAAGAAGTAACAATATAAACGAACCACTTATTCCTGGAAGAATAGTTGCGGTAATTGCTATAGAGCCTGATAAAAATACAAAAATAGGTGTTTCTGGAGTTGTGGCTGGAGAAAGAAATGAAATAAGTCCTGCAACAACTATCCCTAAAAATAGGTAAACAAAATTTTTATTTGTAAGTTTTTCAACTTGATTAAGGATCATAAAGGCTGATGCAAGTACTAATCCAAAAAATAATCCCCAAATCTTATATTCATGATTAGAAAGTAAATAACTAATTAAATTAGCTAATAAAAAGACGGCTGCTGTTATTCCAAGATAAATCGTTAAGAGAAAATTACCATTAAGTTTCTTCCAAAAGTCTTTAAATCCAGTTTTAAATAATGTCTGAAATAAAGATAAATTAATATTTTTAATTGATTCAATGAGCTCTTCATATATACCTGTGATAAGTGCAATAGTTCCTCCTGATACACCTGGAACAATATCTGCAGCCCCCATCGCAACACCTTTAAAGAAAAGACCAACTCTTTGATTCAATTTAAGCCTCTGTCGATTTTGGAGAAAAAATTCTATAGAAAATTGGTGAAATTGTTGCAGTTAGTACAGCAAGCAATATAATCTGCTGCTCTAATGCTTTTGAAATAAGTTCCAGTTCTACACCAATCTCAGCCATAGCAATAATTAAGCTAAATCTTGCAGCTAATAAAAAGCCGCCTGCAACTAATTGTCTAAATTTTATTTTTGTAAATATAAGAAATAGTGAGGGCACAATTTTAACAATGAGTGCAATTCCTAAAAGACTCAACACCTGAATATAAAATTCTGTATTTTTAAAAACTTCAATATCGTAATTTAAACCTATATTTATGAAAAATATTGGAATGAGAAATCCATAGGAAAAACCTTTTAGGCTGTTCTCTAAACTTCCTCTATTTGGAAAAGTAAAAGCAAATAAAGTTCCTGCAAGGAAAGCCCCTAAAATATATTCAATATCGAATAGGACAGCAACACCAACTAAAGTCAACATTAAAGCTATTGAGCTTCTAATTCCCATTTCCTCTGGGTCATTACCATCAAACATTCTGGAAAATATTTGTGGATTCCACCAAGCAACTCTTCGAATAATTCTAAGAATTAAAATTACAATTAAGAAATACAAAATAACATTTAAGTTAGATATAGAAAAACCTTCAGAGTGCTGTAAAGATGCAAAAACTGTTACTCCAATCAAAGTAAATATGTCGGCTATCAAAGCAGACATAAAAAGTGACTGACCATAATTAGTTTTAATCGTATCATCGCTTCTCAAAACAGTTATAACAATATCAACACTTGTAGTACAAAGTACAAGTGCCAAAAACATTGGATAATCTAAAGTAATAATCAGATAAAAAGATGTCGCAACAGTTGCAATATAGATAGCAAGAGGAATTGATAAAGTTTTCAAACCTTTTTCTCTAAATGTGTCTAGTTCTATTTCAAACCCAGACAAGAACATTAACAACATAAATCCAAATATTGCCAAGCCAGATATAAATTCTGAAATCTTTACTATTCCTAAAACTGGTCCAACTAGTATTCCATATGCAATTTCTAAAACAATACTTGGAATACTTATTCTTTGTGCAATAAGTGGCAATAAAAAAGCACCTAAAGAAATAATTACAAGAGATAAAGCGTCAAAGTTTTCCATTAATTAGGTATGTATAAAACTGAAGATTTTGCATTCTTAAGAATAAATTCTGCAATCTTTTTACCTTGCCAATTGGACTGACTAGTTTGACTAACAATTGAAAGATCAATTTTATCTGTGAAAGAAGAAAATACTTTTGCTTCATTTCCTTCATCATTAACTATCTCACACTGTACTTCATTAGATAATGCTAGATCTTGTATTCTTTCAGTGTTTTTATTTGATAATGAAGCGTGTTCTGGTTGAAGAAACTTTGGCTGAGATATATTTAAAGCTGTAACATCTGCAGATAAAGTTGAGGCCAAATCAAATGCTATGTTGACAGGACTATTATCACTGAAGTCATCGCTGACAAGTATTCCTATTTTTTTATATGGGAAAGATGATCTAGAAAACAACAAAGGAATATTGTTTTTATTTGAAAAATTAATATAAGTTTTTAATTTTGATTTTGTAATTTCTTTTTCATCAAATGGTATCAATACAGTTCCTATAGAGAATGAATCTTTGTTCGTTTCAATTTCTTTAAGTAAAGATTTTTGAACATTATATAATTCAAAATCTTGATCTTTCATGATCGCTTTATATGTATCTGTTTGGTCTTCCTTTTGATCAGGAAATATATCACCTGAAGTTAGAATTTCTAATTTATCTGCTTTTGTATTTCTAATAAAGTACTCTGCTTCAGAAAGATTCTTTAATTCATCTTCATTCTTGAGGAATACAGCCACATTTTTACCAAACTCAAGTGGAAATCTTGATTCAGAACCAGAAAATAAATTTATAACATTTGAGAAAGCACCTGATTGTAAAACTATTGTGACAAGATCGCCTGTCTCAAGCTCAGTATCACCATGAGGAATAACAACATTCCCTTTTCTTAATAGTGCTCCAACTATAAAGAAATCTGAACCTATGTCTTTCAGTTTTTTTCCTCTAGCAGGACTATCTGAGTTAATTTCGAGTTCAATCGCCTCCGCTCTACCACCTGCAAATGCCTGGGAGACTACTCTTCTTGGTTCGAGAATATGTTCTAATCTTCTTCCTATTAATACGTCTGGGTCTACAACCTCAACATCTAAATCTTTGTATTGCTGAGAATTTTTATCTTCGTTAACTATTGAAGATAACCTGAAAATATTATTTTCTTTTGCAATCTTTAAAATTTCCAAATTGACTTCATCATCATTAGTTAGTGTGACTAAAGCGCTTGCATTTTCAATACCTGCTTTTTTCAAAACAAGGGTTGAGGTCCCATCTCCTTGATATTTTTCTATTTGCCTATTTGGATTAAAATTCCTCAGCTTTTCTTGATCCATATCAATAACAGAGATATTCCAGCCTGTGCTAATTCTATTAATGAGTTGGCGTGCCTCACCATGAGCGCCTACGATAATTACTTTCACGTGCTTATTATGCTATAAATCTGATTTTGATAAAGGACTAGTTTTAAAAACTTGTTGAGCAACAAAGCCCTATTTCACAAGGTTTTTTACTTTTAAAGTTAAGTTTTCCCTTTTTAATTATTAAAAAGAAAGTGCATTATGTCTCCATCTTGAACAATATAAT